>JAJXZP010000213.1 GCA_021779995.1 bacterium
CAGCCTGGCTTATGCCCCCGGCAGCCGCGGCCGAAGCGGCGACCAGATCGCCGCCTGTCGGCGCGGCCGCCGCGGTCTCCGCCGGGGCTTGCGCATTGTCGCTGCTTCCGCCTGCAGCCGGCGAGGCCACCGCTTGCGGCGCCGCGGCGACAGGCGGCGCGCGGCGCGAGACGAAACTGAGCCGGCCGCCGGAATCGACGGCTGCGGAGAGATACTCCTTCGCGGAGCCGTCGGGGGCGTAGCGTGTTCCCGTGAGAGCCGCGGAGCCGGCCGCTCCGCCCCCGAGATCGAGCGTATCGTAGGCAGCCAGGGCGCCTGAGGCGTCGCGAAGCACGGCGAGCACCCTCGACGCGGAGAGCTCCCATTCGTAGCTGAGGGTCCAGACCTTGACGCCGCCGACCTCGACCACGAGCGAGACGAGCCTTCCGTCCGCGTCGCGTCGCAGGATATCCCTGCGGGAATAGGGCGCCCCCGGTCCCGGCCGATCGGTGACCATGACGAGTCGTCCGGCTCGATCGTAGGAAAACTCGCGATAGAGAAAGGAGACCTGCGGAGCGGCCTTCTGGACCGCAGCCTGGCTCTGAGTTTGCCCTGCCGCAGGCGGGGCTGCCAGGGCCGGGGCTGCCGGGGCCAGGGCTGTCGGCACCGGGGCTGCCGGCACCGAGGCGGCCGGGGCCGGGGCTGTCGGGGCCGGGGCTGTCGGGGCCGGGGCTGCCGAGGCCGGGGCTGTCGGCACTACGGCTGTAGGGGCCGGGGCTTGGTTCTGAGCAGGCGATTGCCCGGCCTCGGCCAGGCCCTTGCCCTTCTCCACCCGGCGCGCAAGGAGGATGAGCCTGCCCCGCTCGTCGTAGGATTCGATCTCGACGAGGCTGGACTGTCCCGCGGCGGGCGACTCGGGATCTCCGCTCAGCGCGGCCGTCCGGTATTCGATGCGTCGCGGCGGGAGGCCGATGCGCGAAGCCGCATCCTGTGCGAAGGCGGTCTGAGAGACGAGCAGGGCCAGGGCGAGGAGGAAGGGCGGCGACACCCGGGCGGCACGACATCTTCCAGGCCGCGCCGGCGTCCACGACCCTCCTCGCCTCGCGTCAGAGGCTGCGCCGCGCGCCTCGGGCGGCCGCGCCCCTGGCTGCCGCATATTCGGTAGTGCAAGCATTGGCCATAGCATAGGCCGGCCGGCTTCCGCACGCAACACGGCCCGGCTCCGGCGGCGTCCGCGCGAGCGTCGACGGATCGCGGACGATCGCCGCCGGAACGGCATCAGGCTTCGAGGATCCTGAAGACTCCCTCGATCCGGCCGAGGGGGGCGGCCAACTGCACGCCGGCCACCTCCTTCGAGACCCTGACGAAGGTCTCGCGGGCGATCGCCAGTCCCACCTCGAAGGCCTCTTCCTTGCTCGCCGCGCGCCGCATCCGCTCCAGGATCTCGGCGGGCACGCTCGCGCCCGGGACCTCGTTGTTCATGAACTCGGCGTTCCGATAGGAGACCAGGGGCCAGATTCCGCAGATGATCGGCAGGCCGAGGCACTCGACGCGGCGCTTGAAGGCCTCGAAGATCGCGAGGTCGAAAACCGGCTGGGTGATCATGAAGGCGGCGCCCGCGCGGATCTTCCAGTCCAGCCTGCGCAGCTCCTCCTCCAGATCGATGGCTCCGGGATTGACGCCCACGCCGACGCAGAAGGAGGTGGGCTCGCCGATCGGACTGCCAGCGAGGTCGAGGGCGCTGTTGAGCCTCCCTATGAGATTGACCAGCCCGATCGAGTCGATGTCGAACACGGCCGAGGCGTCGGGATAGCTCCCGAGCTTGGGCGGATCGCCCGTGATCGCCAGCACGTTGCGAATGCCCAAGGCCGCCGCGCCCAAGAGGTCGGCCTGCATGCCGATGACGTTCCGGTCGCGGCAGGCGTAGTGGAGCACCGCGTCGATGCCGACCTCGCGCTGGATGATCGCCGCGAGGGCCAGGGCGCTCATGCGGGCGGAGGCGCGCGGTCCGTCGGGAATGTTGATCGCGTCGATGCCCGCCGCCTTCAGCTTCCCGGCCTTCTCGACCTGGGCCTCGGGCGATTGCCCCTTGGGCGCCACCAGCTCGACGACGCGCAGGAAACGGCCCTCGGCCAGCTTGCGCGCGAAGTCGGAAGCCGGCGCGACCGGCCGGGGCGGGGCGAGGCTTTCGGGCCCGCCCGGAGCGGAGGCGAGGTCCACGCACTCGGCGTCGAAGCGCTTGACCGGGCTCAGGGCGCGCACCGCGCGGCGGATCGCGCGAATGTGCTCAGGCTTGGTGCCGCAGCAGCCGCCGACGACGGCCGTGCCGGTGAGGATGAAGCGCTTGGCGTATTCGGCCATGTACTCGGGCGAGGTCATGTACATGCTGCGGCCGCCCACGCTCACGGGGAAGCCGGCGTTCGGCTGGGCCGAGATGGGCAGGCAGGACAGCGGCCGCAGCCGCTCGACCGCCTCGAGCATGGACTTGGGGCCGACCGAGCAGTTGAAGCCCGCGACGTCGGCGCCCTCGCGCGAGATCGCGGCGGCGAAGGCCTCCAGCGTGGCGCCGCCGAGGAGGTTCCCGTCCTCCCCGACCGAGACCTGCGCGATGATCGGAATGTCCTTGGACAGCTCGCGGGCGGCCCTCAGCGCCTCGATGATCTCCGGCAGGTGGGAGAAGGTCTCGAGGATGACGAGATCCACGCCACCCTCGAGAAGGCCGGCGAGCTGCTCGCGGAAGGCCTCGCGGGCGGCGCTCGCGGACAGGCGGCCGAGCGGCTCCAGCGCCGCGCCCAGCGGTCCGACGGAAGCGGCCACGAGCGAGCGCGAGCCCGCAGCCTCCCTCGCCAGGCGGGCGGCCTGGAGATTGATCGGGCCGACCTTGTCTTCGAGGCCGAAGGAACTCAGCTTGAAACGATTCGCGCCGAAGCTGTTCGTCTCGATGACATCGGCTCCCGCGTCGAGGTATTCGGCGTGGATACCCGCCACCAGGGCGGGATTGCTCAGGTTGAGCTCCTCGAAGCAGCTGTTGATGAAAACGCCCTTTTCGTAGAGATAGGTGCCCATTCCCCCGTCGAACACGATGACCTCGCGGCCGAGCCGCTCCCTGAATCCCTCCATGAAGGCCCCTCCCGGTCGCGACTGGAGATCCGGCTGCGGTTGCGCGACTTCGGGCGATGTTACTGTCTACCGATACGCAGGATCAATGCCCCGCCTTCAGCCCGGGAAAGCCGGCTCGAAAGCCGGGAGGGAGATTGCTTTTTCTTTGTACCCTCCCTCCCGCCTCGGTGTTTTTGTAAGGTGAGAGGAGATCATCGATGAGGACTAGACAGATGAATGCCATCCGAAGTCTTGAAGCCGATGGCTATCTCGTGAAGGTCATCGACCAGAACTTCAGCGACGAGTTTATCGTCTACGCCTACCGCGGCGGTGGGAGCAATTTCAAAGAATACATCGTGAGTTCTGCGGGAAATCTCATCCATGTCAAGAGCTATCCCTTTTCGCAGGACCTCTTGGACTACTTCCAGACGGCCGAGACCATTCCCCTGATCACGCGAAGGCGGCGATCGGTCGCGGTGGCCGAGAGCGCGGCCATGGCGAGGTGAGGCGAGGCCGCGGGGGCGGTCGCTCCCGCGGGCCTAGACGAGGGAGCGGGCGTAGTCTTCCCGCTCCCTGAAGTAGTCGACGGTTCGAGCGACGAGCGCGTCCATGGTATGGGCGTCGCCTGGAATCGGCGAGGTGGAGATTCGCAAGCCGCGAGCCGGCGGCCAGAACGGCCTCCCCGCTTCCGCGAGCTTAAGGCCGACTCAGCTCTGCGTGGAGACTGGTCGGTGCGCTCCGAGATGCTCCGACAGTTCGGCCACTTCCCCACGGAAAGCTCGGGGCAGGCCTCGGACTTTTCCCCCTGGTTCAGGACAAACCCGGAACTGCGGGCGCGCTCCTGCTCGGGTCCGGGTCATTCCGGGGCGCCGGGAGCGTATCGAAAGCTCCGCGCCTTCGTGCAGCAAAGGATCGGCCAGGTGGACTATCTGGCAGGTGAAGCTCCCTCACCCCGCCGAAGCGCGGACTACGGTCCCGCGCTCGGCGAGGCCGCGCGCGGCTGCTCGAAGCTGAGCTTCCACGGCAACGCGATGAACCACGACGAGGCCGGCCGGCCCCTGCTCGCCGAGCCGCCGCCTCGTGCCTGCGTCGAGCTGCCCCTCCTCCTCGAGGGGCGCGCTTTCACTATCCCTCGCCCTCCGACCCTACGGCGCAGGCGGCCCTGTGCTTGCCCAGCGCCCTGCGGCCTCGCCTCGTCCTCGAAGCCCTTCAGGCCGAAGATCCCGAGCCCGTCTTCGCCGCCCTGACCCAGGACGGCCTGACCCCTGGCGGCTCTCCACGAGCCGCTCTTTGACCAGCTCGTTGATGGCCTATCTTTTGTCGGCGATGCGAGTTATTCTACGAAACGAAGCCCGGGGCTGGCACGTCATGCATAGACGTTTTGCGCATATATCCGTAAAATTCGGTAGCGCATGGTTCATGCGCGGGGAGGAACGAAAACCGTGGACGAAGCGAAGAAAATCAATCTCGAGGACATGGGGAAGCTCGTCATCCGGATCATGCTGGGCGGGCTCCTGCTCTTCCACGGCATCGGCAAGGTGGTCCATGGCGTCGACATGATACAAAACATGCTCGTCGCGCATCATTACCCTGCCTTCGCGGCCTATGGCGCGTACCTGGGCGAGGTTGTGGCGCCAATTTTCATCATCTTGGGCTTCTGGACTCGCCTGTCGTCTCTCGTGATAGCCTTCGATCTGGCCGTGGCCATACTCCTCGTGCGCATGCCCGAAATGCTCACGCTCGCGAAATCGGGCGGATGGGCCTTGGAGCTCGAGGCCTTTTTCTTCCTGAGCGCCCTGGCCCTGATGCTGCTCGGACCGGGCAAGCTGAGGCTCGGCGGCAGGGGCGGAATCCACGGCTGAGACCCGAGTCGCCACGGCCCGCGAAGCGCTATACTCGCCTTCATGAACGAAACCCGCATCGGCGCCGGCACGGTCGCCTTGAGTCTGCTCATCGCGGCGATCTGGGGCTTCAATTTCGTCGTCATCAAGGTGGGGGTCTCGAGCGTGCCGCCCCTCGCGCTGGCCTGCCTGCGCTTCCTCTTCAGCGCCGTGCCCGCCGTCTTTTTCGTGAAGCGTCCGAAGGCGCCGCTCGGCAAGATCGCCGCCTACGGGCTTTTCCTCGGAGTGGGCGAGTTCGGCTTTCTGTTCACGGCGATCAAGCTCGGCGCCCCCGCGGGGCTCTCTTCGATACTGCTCCAGGCCCAGGCCTTCCTCACTGCCATCCTCGCCGCGATCTTCCTCGGCGAGCGGCTCAGGGCGCATAACTTCGTCGGCATGGCCGTCGCGGCGCTCGGGCTCGCCATCTTCGCGTTCGGAGCGGGGACCGGCTCGGGCGGACTCTCCCCGCTGCTCGTCGCCATGATAGTCGTGGCGGCGCTCGGCTGGGCGGCGGCCAACGTCGTAGTGCGCACCATGCCCGGAACCGACGCGCTCGGTCTCATGGTGTGGTCGAGCCTCTTCTCGCCCTTGCCCCTCGCGGCCCTTTCGCTCGCCTTCGAGGGCCCCTCGCGGATAGGCGCGGCCTTCGCCGAGCTGAGTCTCCTCACCCTCGGGGCCCTCGTCTACCTCGTCCTTCTCTCGACTCTCGCCGGCTACGGGCTGTGGAACACCCTCATCATGCGACACGGCGCGGGCAAGATCGCGCCCTTCTCGCTCCTGGTGCCGATTTTCGGTCTCCTCGCCGCCTCGCTCGTCCTGCACGAGGCTTTGCACGTGCTGGACGCCGCCGCCGCCGCCCTGATCCTGGCCGGCCTGCTCGTCCACGTGCTCGGGGGGAGACTCGGACGTCTCGGAGGCTCGAAGGAGCGGGGCGCCCGGAGCGCGTGAGCCTGGAGCGGGCGCCGGACCCGGGCCCACGACTCCGGGTCCTTGTTTTCCCGCGGCTCCGCGGCTATATTCAAGGTATGGACATTGCATCTGCAAGCATGATTTCGTCTCAGGCGAATATCATGGACCAAGTAGGTGTCACCATGCTCTCGAAGAGCCTCAAGGGCTCGGAGCAGCAGGCCTCGGACCTCATCAAAGGTCTCGGTTCAGCGGCTCCTCTGCCCGAAGGCTTCGGCCAGCATATCGACATCTTCAGGTAGAGAACCTCTCCCCGTTCCATCCTCATCGACCCCGTTTCGCCTCGAAGCAAAGGTGTAAGCGTAGCTCAGGATACGGCGATCATCCTCGCCGGATACTGCGATCAGCGTTCCGCAGCTTGCGTGCCGCGCGACACGGTGCGTCCCGGCTGCTGCCGCAACGAGCGGGGACCGCCCTGAATCATCACTACCCTTCGTACCACTATCCGCTCCCCCCTCCAAACTAGCCGGCAGCCCGAAAATCCAGTATTATGGGCAAACGCTTATAACACCTCAAACCACTACGAGAAGGAGTATGCTATGAAAATCGCCTTCGCGACCGATGACGGAACGACCATCAGTCAGCATTTCGCAGAGCCCGGTTCTACGAAGTGCTCACGGTGGAAGACGGGAACATCGTTTCCAGGGAACGACGGGAAAAGATGGGTCACGCTCACTTCGCCGGTTCCCACGGCGAGCAGCACGAGACCCAGGCCGGCGAGCGGCACGGGTTCGGAGCGGAGGCCGAGGATCGACACGCGAAGATGGCCGCGGCCATCCGCGATTGCCAGTACCTCGTGGTCGGCGGCATGGGCGCCGGGGCCTACGAAAGTATGAAGCAGGCCGGAGTGAGGCCCCTCGTCACCGATATGACCGCGATCGACGACGCGTTGAAAGCCCAGCTCGCCGGAACGCTGAAAGATCACACCGAGTATCTTCACTAAAAACCGAAAAAAGGCGGCCTTCCGAGGAAGACCGCCTTTTCTTTAGCGGGGGAGGGAATCGAACCCACGCCCCAGCGGATATGAGCCGCTTGCTCTGCCATCTGAGCTACCCCGCCGCGCCGTGGAAGAAAACTGCGAGAGGCCGGGCAGCCTCTCGCACAACCTGCTATGGGCAGAGGGTTTATACAGGTTTTCACGACCTTTGGTCAAGGGAGCGGATTTCGAAAATCGGTTATTACTGAAACCGGCTTCGCATTTCAAGACGGTTTCCCGCGAATCGTCATCGGTGACAAGAATCTTGTACCGGCCCTGCCACCTGTGGCGCATCCCGATCCTGGCCGCTTCAGGCGGGAGTCGTTCCGAGCCGTCAACACTCTTCGTGACACCACCCGCCATTCGCGGCCGCGGCGCGACGCCTTCACAGCCGCCGTCAGGCGCGGTTACAGTCTGCCGATCATGCTGTGCAGACTCTGCGGCTCCGCCGCCACCAGCCCGCGATCTTTCGGCGGCACCGGCTACCTCTGGTGCGGCGACTGCGGCTACATCGCTCTGGCGTGCCGCTTCTTTCCCAGCCGCGAGTCCGAGGAGTCGCGCTACCGGCTGCACCGCAACGACCCGGCCGAGCCCGGCTACCGCGCCTTCCTCGAGACCTTCATCGAGCGGGCTCTCGAACCCTTTCTGGAGCGGGGAGCCTCGGTGCTCGACTTCGGCTCGGGACCGACGGCCGCGCTCGCGGGTTTGCTGGCCGGGCGCGGCTGGGCGGCCGGTTTCTACGATCCGTATTTCGCGCCGGGCGGAGCGTGGCGGCGGCGCAGCTGGGACGGCATAGTCCTCCACGAGGTGGCGGAGCACCTGAGACAGCCGGCCAGGACCTTCGCGGCCCTGGCCCGGCGCCTCGAGCCGGGCGGGGTGCTCGCCATTCGCACGCGCTTCGCGCCCGACAGCCGCGAGGCCTTCGAGTCCTGGTGGTACCGCCGCGACTCGACGCACCTCGGCTTCTACGGCCCCCGGAGCATCAGCGGCCTGGCGGACGCGCTCGGCCTCGGACTCGCCCTCCTCGAAAGCCCCGATCTGGCGGTACTCCGCAAGCCCGCCCGACTCAGCGCCGCGAGGAGCGGGACGCGATGAGCGCCACACCCTCGAGGACCAGCTCGGGCACGAAGCGCTCGTAGCCGCAGGCCGCGAGGAGGCGGCGCCCCATGCTTTCGCCGCAGCCGATGACGGCCGCTCCGATGCCCGAGGGCGAGCCGCCCGAGTCGGCGAAGAGCTCGGCGGACATGCGCTCCACCAGCGATCGGACGAGGCCCTCGTAGCCCAGGAGGATGCCCGACTGAATAGCCCAGGCCGTGTTGCGCCCGATCGCGGCCGCCGGGAAGTCGAGCAGCACCTCCGGCAGCTGGGCTGCGCTGGCGCGCAGGGATTCGGCCGCCGCCGAGATCCCGGGCGCGATGGCCGCGCCGAGGAACTCGCCCGAGGCGTTGATGGCTGAGAGGGTGAGCGCGACGCCGAAGTCCACCACGATGCAGGGCCCGTGCAGCAGATCGTAGGCCGCGGCGGCGGCGCACACGAGGTCGGCGCCGAGCTCCGAGGGCTGGTCGGTGCGGATCTTGACCCCGGTGCGCACCCCCGGGCCGATCACCGTGGCCTCGACGCCGAAGGCCGAGGCGATCGCCTGTACGAGCCGCGGCGTGAGAGCGGGCACGACGCTCGCGATCCACGCCGAGTCCACCATCGAGGAAGCGGCGAGGGCTGCTTCGGCGCCCGACGCGAGGGTGCCTGGGGAGGGGCCTCCGATCTCGCCGGCGCCGCGGCCGCCGGCAGCGGGTCCCGAACCGGCCTCCATCAGCGTCGAAAACAGGAGCGCGTACTCGTCGGCGCTCCGCTCCGGCGTGAAGCCGAAGCGTTTGATCGAGCGCCACGCCGATCCCTCGCGGAGGCCGATCGTCACCGAGCGGTTGCGGGCGTCGATGGCCAGGAGCATGCTCACGACCCCTCGTCGGCGAGCCGGGACCTGCCCGAGCGGCTCTCTATGCCTTTCCAGGCCGAGACGACAGCGAGGGTGAGGATGCCGCCGGCCGCCGACTCGATGAGGCTGTTGGACACGAAGACCGTGCCCGCCACGGCGAGCGGGATGGCCTTGAAGAGGACGAGGAGCCCCAGGACGAGGAGGGCGTTCGCGAGCGAGCCCGCGACTCCGGCCGTCGCCGCGGCGGCGCCCGTGAGGCGGCCGCGGAACAGGCGGAACACGGCCCAGCCGACCACGCCCACGAGGATCCGCGGCAGGACCGAGATCAGGGGATTGGTGAAGAACACGTCGATCGGCCCCTGAGGCTGGGTGGCGGCCTTGACGAGCGAGGTGACGCCGAAGATGCCGCCGACCACGGCCCCCGCGGCCGGACCTTCGAGCACGCCCGCGATGATCGCGGGGACGTGCATGAAGGTGATCGAGACCCCGGCGAACCAGGGGATGAACCCGATGTTGAAGAGGACGAGGACGATGGAGACGGCGCCCAGCGCGCCCGAGACCACGATTTTCCTCACCGGCGAAGAGACTGCCATGGAAACCTCCTTCACGTCCGGTGTCCGCCGCGATGGGTCGAACCCGGCGTCATGAGCGAATCGTATGTCATATTTTTATAATTAGATCGAGGGCCACCGCCGCCGCGCAATACGCCACAGCCGCCGCCCTGGCCCAAGAATCCGCCGTGGTCGTCTCATAGACGAGGTAGCGCGTCCTTCCGTTCCCTCCGGAGTAGCAGCGCGCCTCCATGGCCTCGGCCAGGGCCTCGGCGCGCTCGAGCGCCCGGATGGTCACTGGGACGAAGAGCGGAAGGTAGGCGCGGGTCTTCTTGAAGGGGCCGCCGCGGCCCGAGCCGAAGTCGGCGCCCCGCGCGGCCTGGGCCTTGACGATCGACTCGAGCTCGCCGGCCACGATGGGCACGAAACGGAAGGCGGTGGCCACCGCGAGCGCCAGGGAATGGGCGGGGAAGCCCAGGCGCGACAGCGGCGAGAGCGAGTCCTCGATGCCGTGGGCGATCTCTCCCTCGGTCGTCACGGAGGTGAACAGCGAAATGAGGGTCATGAGCGAGATCGTCCGCACGATCGCCATGACGATCGTGCCCAGGACCCTCTGGGTGAGCTCGAGCGGCCCGAGTTTGAGCAGCACGGCGGAGCGGTCGCCCGGCCAGCCGAAGATTATCTGGAAGGCGGCGATCAGGACGAACAGCGGCAGGGCGGGCTTCAGGCCGCGCAGGAGAAAGCCCGGCCTGACCCCCGCGGCGAGCCCGAGGGCGAGGGTCGCGGCGAAACCGAGCAGCACGACGGTCGGATGCGTGGCGGCGACCGCGGGTACTCCGAGCGCGACGAGCCAGAGGTACTTGGTGGCCGGCGTGAAGCGGTGGATGCGCGAATCCGAGTCTATGTACTGACCGATCGAGACGTTGCGGTAGAACTCCAGGCTTCTCATGCGCGCCTCCCGGCGGCGCTCGGCATCACCGAGGCGGCACTCGGCATCACCGAGGCGGCACTCGGCATCACCGAGGCGGCCGGGCCTCCTGCGAGGCGCGCGCGCACAAGGTCGCCTAACTCGTCCAGGGTGAGCGGCTCCTGGGGAAAGTCCGCGCCGCGCTCCTTGAGCGTCTGGACGAACTCGCAGGCGAAGGGCCGGCCGATGCCCCAGGAACTCCGGTAGTCCTCGTAGAAGACCCTGCGCGGCGGCCCGAAGGCGACCAGGCGTCCGCCCGCGATCACGGCCACGAGATCGCAGCGCGCGGCCTCTTCCATCGAATGGGTGGCCATGACCACCGTCGCGCCCCCGCGGGCCAGGCCGAACACAAGCTTCAGCACGCGCTCCTTGGCCGCCGGGTCGAGGGCCGCGGTGGGCTCGTCGAGGAGGAGGGCCTCGGGCTCGAGGGCGAGGACGCCGGCGAGGGCGAGCATGCGCTTCTCACCTCCGGAGAGGGAACGCGTCCGGCGGTCGCGGAAGTTTTCGAAGCCGAGCCCCGCGCGCTCCATCGCCCTCGCGACTCTTTCCACCAGGGCGCGCCCCGAGAGGCCGAGATTCCTCGGCCCGAAGGCCACGTCGTCGCCCGCATAGGGCTCGAAGAGCGCCGACTCGGGGCGCTGAATCGCGATCGGCGCGCGGGTCCGGAGGCGGCGCAGATCGGTGCCCGGGGCGGCCGTGTCCTCGCCGAAGCTCAGCACGCGGCCCTCCGAGGGGAAGGCCAGGGCGTCGAGGAGCTGCAGGAGGGTGGACTTGCCCGAGCCGGTGCGTCCCACGAGGGCG
>JAJXZP010000091.1:0-3020 GCA_021779995.1 bacterium
GTCCATCGTCACCGAGAGCACCGATGCGGCCGGCTGGGCCTCGATCGAGGTGCACAGTTCGGTGCCCGGCTCCGTCGTCAGCATCAACCAGGTGGCGGCCAGCTACAACTCCTTCTCGAACGGCTACATCCCCCCCGGCGGCGGCTACACGACGGGCATCGACGCCGGCGGCGTCAGCTACTCGATCTATCAAAACACCGCGCTCTCGCCCGGGGGCTACATCATCGGCGTCTCCGCGCCCGGCTACTACAAGCGCGAAATCGCCCTCGTCCTCAGCGAGAAGACCAAGTACACCTTCTACTTCACCCTCGCCATGATCAGCGGCACCCTCGATCTCAGCGTCGCGCCCGAAGACGCCGCCGTATCCGTGGACGGGCGCGCCGTCGCGCCCGGAGCGCTCACCCTACCCGTAGGGGAGCACACGCTCGAGCTGCGGCGCTTCGGCTACACGGATCGCAGGATCCCGGTCGTCGTCCGCGAAAAGGAGAGGACGAGGCTCTCGGTCGCGCTCGAGCCCGCCGCCTTCTCGGTTTCGCGGCTCGTGGCCTCGCGCACGGCCTTCAATCCCGCCAACGCGGGGCTGTTCGGCCTCGTCGACCTGCGCTTCAGGGTCGAATCCTTCGGCTCGGCCACGCTGAGGATCGAAGACGAAAAGGGCGAGGTCGTGACCCGCACGACCTTTGCGGCGTTCGACACCTGGCGCCAAGTCTACCGCTGGGACGGACGGGGGGCGGACGGCCGACCGCTTCCCGACGGCACGTACCGAGCGATTCTGGAGGCCACGGCGGCCCCGCCCCCTGCCGCGGGAAGCGCCGCCGGAGTCATGGCGGCGCCGATCGTCCGGGAGACCACGCTACGGATAGACAGCGCCCTGGTGATCCGACCCCGCGGCAGCCTCTCCGCGATTCCGGGACTCAGCCTTTTCCCCGACCCACGCGGCCAACCCGGCGGCCTTTCCTCGACCGACTTCACCTGGATCGGCCCTCTCGCGGCCATGCAGAGCCCCAGCTTCGCCTTGAGCGGGGTCGGGGCCCTCTCGGATCGTCTGGATATCGGCTACGCCGCGGCCCTGGAAGACCTGTCCTCGCCCTCGGGAGGGGGCGACCTCGCGCTTTCCTTCCGCCTGGGGCTCTGGGAAAACTCGGCCGCGCTGCCGAGCGCCGGGGCCCTCTTCCTGCGCGGCTCCTGGAGCAGCGCCTCCGCTCCCCTTCTGCCCGACGCGGCCAGCGCCGTCGAGGTCTCCCTGCCCCTGTCCGTGGGACTCGGTCCCTTTAGCCTCGGCGCGGCCCCCGGTCTGCGCCTCGGATTCTCCAGCTCCTCCGTCGAACCCTACTTCATTCTGAGGAACGGTCTTTGGTGGAGCGCCAGCGCCTTCCGCGTGGGCCTCTCCTCTGAAATGGGCCTGGGCTGGGCGAACGGGACGCTCGCCCCCGCCTGGCCCCTCGGCCTGGGCTTCGAGGTTCGAGCCCTGCTCCCTCCCTCGCCGCTCGAGGTTTCCGCGCTCGCCCTGAGCCAGCTCTCGCCCTCGGCCTCGCCGGCTTTCGACGTGGGCCTCTCCCTCGGTCTCCTTTTCTAGGCTCCTCGGCGTCCGAGTCCGGCGCGCGTCGTCCGCTGTGCGGCGGCCGACACCTAGCGCCCGACACCTAGCGCCCGGCGCGCGGCGCATACAGTGCGGCATTTCGAGAGGGACCGACTCGCCGAGCCCTTCCTGCGGCACGGTCCTCCAGGCTACTATTCCGCCATGAGCCATTACTCCTTCGCCGATCTCGTCGATTTCGCTTCCCTAGAGAGCTACGAGCGGCTCGAGCTTCCGCCGCCCGAGCCGCTTGCGGCTGCGCCGTCGGGGGGGGCCCTCCTTCGCCTCGAAGCCGGCCTCCTCGCCGAGCTCGCCGAGCGGGCCTTTTCGGAGATCGCCTTCTTCCTTCCCGCCGAGCAGCTCGAGGGCTTCGCGGCCATAGTCTCGGATCCGCGCGCGAGCCAGGCCGAGCGCTTCGTGGCCGCCCAGCTCATCCGCAACGCCGCCGCCGCGGCCGAGGGGCTCTACCCGATCTGCCAGGACACGGGCACGGCCCTCGTCTACGGCTGGAAGGGCTCGCGCGTCCTCACCGACGGCCGCGACGAGGCCGCCCTGGCGGAGGGGGCGGCCAGGGCCTACAAGGAGCGCAGGTTGCGCAACTCGCAGCTCGGCCCCCTGGATTTCCTCGCCGAGCGGAACACGGCTGACAATCTTCCCGCGATGATCGACCTGCGCTCGGGCGGCGCTGCGCATCCGGACGAATACCGCCTCGTCTTCGCCGCCAAGGGGGGCGGCTCGGCCAACCGGACGACGCTCAGCATGGAATCGCCCGCCCTCCTGGATGCGGAGGCGCTCGCCGCCCGCCTGGAGCGCGGCATCGCGGCCCTGGGCGCGGGAGGCTGTCCGCCCTACCGCCTCGGCCTCGTGCTGGGCGGCGCGAGCCCCGATCAGACGCTCTACGCGCTCTCCCTCGCCACCCTCGGACTCCTCGACCGCCTGCCTTCCGGCGGCTCGGGAGGAGGGCCGCTGCGCGACCGGGAATGGGAAGATCGCCTCATGGCTCTCGCCGAAAAGACCGGCGTGGGAGCCCAGTTCGGCGGCCGGCATCTCGCGATCGACGCCCGCGCCATTCGGCTCTCCCGCCACGCCGCGAGCCTCGGCCTCGCGCTCGGCGTCTCCTGCTCCGCCCACCGCCACGCGCGGGCCCTGCTGCGGGCCGATGGCGTCTATCTGGAGCGTCTCGAGCGCGACCCCGCGCGCTTCCTGCCCGCGGACGAGCCGCTCCTGCCCGAGGCCCGGCGCATCGACCTCGATGTGCCGCCCGACCGCCTCCGCGCCGAGCTCGCCGAGCTCGAGGCCGGTAGCTTTCTCCTGCTGTCCGGCACGGTGGTGACGGCCCGGGACGCGGCCCACGCGCGCTTCAAGGCCCTGCTCGAATCGGGCCGGAGCCTGCCCGACTACCTCGCGAAGCATCCCGTGTTCTACGCGGGCCCCACCGAGGCCG
>JAJXZP010000091.1:3030-11131 GCA_021779995.1 bacterium
CTCCTGCGCCTCAGCGAGGCCGCGACCTACCGCGCTCTGCAGGTGTACGCCCCAGTGGCGCTCTCGGCCCAAGTGGCCCAGCTGCGCGAAGGCGTGAGTCGTCGCTTCGGGCCCACGACGGCCAACAGGATGGACAGCTATCTCGACGCCCTCATGGAGCGGGGCGCGAGCCTCGTCACCATAGCCAAGGGCGGCCGCTCGCCCCAGGCCTCGGCCGCGATCGGCCGCCGCGGCGGCGCCTACCTCGCCTGCATCGGCGGGGCGGCCGCTCTGGCCGCGCGCGACCACATCGTCTCGAGCGAGGTGCTGGATTACGCGGAGCTGGGCATGGAGGCGGTGCGCGCCGTCAGGCTCCGCGACCTGCCGGCCATGCTCGCCATCGACGCGCGCGGCCGCGACTTCTACGCCCGAGCCTGAACGCCGCCGAAGATTGACGTTGACCGAAATAGCATGATGGAAAGCGATCCCGGCATCAAAAATAGTCTGCCCAGCTTCCGCTTCAGCCTGGTCTATTTCGTGCTGTTCACGCTGTACGGAGTGGCGACGCCCTACCTCCAGCTCCTGGTCCAGGGCCTGGGCTACGGCCCGGCCGCCGTCGGCTTTCTGCTCGGACTCTTCGAGGTGGCCGGGCTCGCGGGGCCGCTCCTGCTCGGGGGCCTGAGCGATCGGGCCAGGAGCCCTCGGCCCGTGCTCCTCGGCCTCGCGCTGTCTTCGATGCTGGCTCTCGTGCCCCTCATCCTGGTCCCCCGCTTCCTGGTCACGATGCTCTCGCTCGCCCTCCTGGCCGTGGGGATACGCACGCTGATCCCCTTCACCGACGCCGCCGCGGTGGCCTTCGGCGAAGCCTCCGGGCGGCGGCGCGGCTCCTCCGGATACGGCAAGATCCGGGTCTTCGGCTCCGCCGGCTTCATCGTCACGGCCCTGGTCCTGCAGTCGATACGCGGCTTCGACAAGAGTCCGCCGTGGCGCATAGCCGTCTACATGGCCGTGGGCGCGGCGGCCTTCTGTGTCAGCCTCCTCTTCCTGCCAAAGGTGGGCGCGGCAGCGAGCGCGGCAGCGGGTGCAGGCGCGGCTCCTCGACCCAGGGCCGCGGGCGGCGTCCGGGGCATAGATCCGGTGTTCCTGCTCGGCGTCCTCGTCATCGCCCTCGGGCGCTTCGCCATGGCGCCCGTCACCTCCTTCCTCTCGCTCTATGTCGTGGACGATCTCAAGTGGAACGCCGTGGGCGCCCTCTGGGCCCTATCGGCCTGCGCCGAGATGCCGCTCATGGTGCTGGCAGGCGGGATAATTCGCAGAACGGGCGCGATGGGCGCCATAGCCATAGCCTCCGTCGCGGTGGCGCTGCGGCTCGCGGTCTACGCGATCTTCCCCAGCCCCGGAGGCGTGATCGCGGGGCAGCTGTTGCATTCGCTGTGCTACGGCTTGTTCCAGCCGGCGGCCGTGGCCTTCGTCGCCCTGCGGGTTCCGCCCGAGCAGCGTTCGCGCGGCATGGCCATCTTCACAAGCCTGGGCGTGGGCCTGCCCACCTTCCTGGGCAGCTCCCTCGGCGGCCTCGTAGTCCAGACCGCAGGCTACCGCGTTCTCTTCGCGAGCTATACGGTCTTCGCTGTCGCCTCGGTCGGACTCTACCTTGCCGGCCGCACGCGCTTCTCGGAGTGAGCCGAAGGGGCCGGTCGGGGCAGGCGCGGTCAACCGGCCATCCGCGCTCGGTCGGCCCTCGGCCTGTGACCAACGACCCTCGGCCTTCGGCCGCGCCTATTGGACCGGGGCGGAGCTTTTGAGGTTGTCCTCGATGAGCGAGACGAGCTCGTTCGAAAAATCCAGCTCGAGGAGAAGCTCGCCGGACGGGAGACTGCCCCCGCCGGGGGCCGCGCAGGAGAGCGTGAAGGACTGCGCATCCTTAGCCACCCGCAGGGCGAGGCTCTCGCCCTCGGCCAGCTCGAGGCCCGAGGCGAGCGTCACGCGGGCCTGTGTGGTGCTGATCGCGGCCAACTCGATCGGTATCCGCGCCTGGCCCGCGAGGAGCTCGGCCGAAAGCCTCGAGCCCGGGAGCTTCCTGGGCTCGAGCCAGCGGCCGGCGAGGAGCTCGCGCTTCTGGCGGCGCGCCTCGACCTCGCCGAAAAACGAGGCGAGTATCTCCGAATAGAGGGGAGGCACCGTCTTGAGCTTGAGCTCGGCCATGCAGGCGTTGGCGCGGCCCTTCATGGGTTCGAGTGCGGCGAGGGCGGCGCGGACGAAGAAGCGGACCGCTTCCTTGGAGCCGGGCAGGTCGAAAGCCAGGACGAGGCTGCAGCCCCCGTTGACGTACCGCGAGAAGAGCGTGAGCTCGGAGGTGCTCAGGACGAGAAGGAGGCTGATCTCGTCGAAGGAAAAATACGCGGGGGCCGCGGCGAGGCTGTAGTCCCCGATGCGGAGGAGCATCTGCTGGGGCAACAGGGAGGTGGACCTGATGAAAAAAGCGTCTGCCTTGGCCCTGACACCCCTGTATTTCTCCTCGGGCCGTTCATCGTCGCTCGGCTGCATGGCTCATCATCCGATCAAAACGGCCGCCGGTCAAGTGACGCGGCCGTCCGCGGCTCGGCCGACGGAGACCGGACCGCCCAGCAGCCGCTCGGCCATGAAGAGCGCGGCGACCATGAGGGCGTGCGAATACCCCCGCGTGCCCATCGCGGCGCGAACCTCCCGGACGGGTACGGGAAAGAAGTCCACGATCTCGTGCTCGTCGAGGCTGCGCGTTCCCGACTCCCGGAGGTCCTCGGCGACGAAGACGTGGAAGCGGTTGGCCATGAAGGCCGGGTTAGGCGACACCGAGCCGGCGCTTCTCAGGGAACCGGCGCGATAGCCGGTCTCCTCCTCCAGCTCGCGCGCGGCCGCGGTCGCGCTCTCCTCGCCCGGCTCGACCACGCCTCCGGGGAACTCGATGCAGACCTCGTCGGAGCCGTGGCGGTACTGGCGCACCATGAGAAAGCAGTCTTCTCCGCCGCGGCGGAGGACCGGAACCACGGTGGCCCAGTCCGGCGCGTCGAGCACGGTGAAGCGGCCGCTGCGGCCGTCGGGGGCGCGGTTCTCGCGTTCGGCGACGCGGAAAATGCGGCAATCCAGAAGTTCCCTGCGGCCGACCTGCGTCCAGCGCTCGCCGCCCGCTCCATCGATGGTCATCCCTGAGCCTCCGTCGGGGCATCCTAGCCCCGCCCGCCCGCCCCGGACAAGTGAGCCTGCCGAAGCGCGTGCCGGCCGCGGCCGCCCGCCGCGCCACCCCGCCGCGGCCTCTCGTCGCGCACGTGCAATAGCTCCGCGGCCGCCCGCCGCGCACGTGCAATAGCTCCGCGGCCGCCCGCCACGCCACCCGGCCGTGGCCGCGAGCCGCCGAGCCGGGCGCACTGTCGCGTTCTTGCGCCGACCGCCGACTCGCTATAGGATGATGCGGCGATCGGAGGGGCGACCCATGAGCGAGGACATGCCGGACTGGGTGAGCGGGTTTTCCTGCGCGGTGATGGTGACGGCCAAGGACGGAACCATCCTCTACATGAACGACAAATCGGCGAAAACCTACGCGAACAGCGGAGGGCGCGAGCTCATAGGCAAAAACATCGAGGACTGCCACAACGGCAACTCCAAGTCGATCATCCACCGCCTGGTGGAGGCAGAAGGCACGCACGCCTACACCATCGAGAAGAAGGGCGTCAAGAAGCTGATCTACCAGGCTCCCTGGTACGAGGCCGGCGAGCTGGCCGGCCTCGTGGAGCTGTCGATCGAGATCCCCTTCGAGATGCCGCACTTCAAGCGGAGCTGAATCGCCGCGGCCTTCGCATCAGACCAGCCGCTCGGCCGGCCTCCATCGAGCGTCGCCCATCCTTGGCCGTCGCTCGACATCGCCGAGGCGCCGGGCGCTTCCGCCCGCCCATCGCGGCATCCCTGCCGCGGCTTTCGCATCAGACCGCCGCGCGGCCTGCCTCTATGGCCTGCATGTTCATGGGGATGAAGCGGTGCTTGGACTCGGGGAAGAAGGTCTTGAGCACGGCCTCGAGCTTGTCCAGCTTGACCGCTCCGGTGACCTTGGACAGGGCGCCCATCATGACCATGTTCGCGATCTTGACGTCGCCTATCTTCTCGGCGATGTCGTTGCAGGCGACCATCACGAGCTTGAGGTCTTTCCGCGCGCCTCCCGACTTGACGAGGCTCGAGTTGACGAGCATGACGCCGCCCTCCTTGGCGATTTCCTCGCAGAGGGGGAGCGAGTCCGGATTCATGACCACGGAGGAGTCGGGCCGCGTGACCAGCGGACTGGCGATCTCGCCGCTCGACACGATCACCGAGGCCCGGGCGACGCCGCCGCGCTTCTCGGCTCCGTAGAAGGGAAAGAAGGTGACCTCGAGGCCCTCCTTCATCGCGCAATAGACCCAGAGCTGCCCGAGCGAAATGACGCCCTGCCCGCCGAAGCCGGCCATGAATGTCTTCTCGGTCATCGTTTCGCCTCCTCCAGGGTGTTTTTGATTTCGCCTAACGGATAGAAGGCCGCCATGCTCTGGCCGACCCATTCCGCCGCCTCGGGCGGGCTCATCTGCCAGTTCGTCGGGCAGGGGGAGAGCACTTCGACCATGCTGAAGCCCTCGCCCCGCATCTGGGCCTCGAAGGCCTTCTTGATGTACTGCTTGGTCTTGCGGACATTGACCGCGGTGTCCACCGAGCCGCGGGCGAGATACTTGGTGCCGCCGAGGGTGGCCAGGAGCTCGCAGACCCTGATGGGGTAGCCCATGCCCGCCTCTATCGGATCGCGTCCGTAGGGGGCGGTGGTGGCCTTCTGCCCCACCAGCGTGGTGGGCGCCATCTGGCCGCCGGTCATGCCGTAGATCGCGTTGTTCACGAAGATCGTGGTAAATTTTTCCCCGCGGTTCGCGGCATGCACGGCCTCGGCCGTGCCTATGGCCGCGAGGTCGCCGTCGCCCTGGTAGCAGATGACCAGGTGGTCGGGCAGCATGCGCTTGATCCCGGTGGCGGCCGCGGGGGTGCGGCCGTGGGCCGGCTGCACGGAGTCGAAGTCGAAATAGAGGTCGGCCCAGATCGCGCAGCCGACCGGATTCAGGATGATCGAGCGCTCCTGGAGGCCCATCTCGTCGACCACCTCGGCGACGAGCCGGTGGATCACCCCGTGCCCGCAGCCGGGGCAGTACTTGGTCTGTATAGGTTTGAGGCTCTTGGGATGCCCGTACGCGAGTTCCATGTCGCTCCCCTCACTTTCCGGATTTCGTGCCGACGAGGCGCATGGCCTCGGCGAAGACTTCTTCCTCGCTGGGAATGTTGCCGCCGCAGCGCCCGTAGAAGCCGACCTCGGTCTTGCCGTTCGCGGCCAGGCGCACGTCCTCGACCATCTGTCCCATGCTCATCTCGACCGCGAGGAATTTCTTGCCCTTGGCGGCCAGTTCGGCCACTCGCTTTTCCGGGAAGGGCCAGAGGCTGATCGGGCGGAAGAGGCCGAGCTCGACGCCCGCCTTCTTGGCCATCTCGAGAGCTCCCAGGCACACGCGGCTCGAGGTCCCGTAGGCGACGAACACCAGCTCGGCCTTCTCGGTGTTGACTTCCTCGAAGCGGACCTCGGCCTGCTTGATCTCGTCGTAGCGCGCGAAGCGCTTTCGATTGGCCGCTTCGAGTTCGTCGGGCACTAGGTTGATCGAGGTCACATGGTTGATCGGGCGATGGCTGTCGGCCTGGCGCCCGACGGCCCAAGGCTTCCGGGGCAGGGCGGCGAGATCGCGCGCGGGCGGGAGCACGACGCCTTCCATCATCTGGCCGATGAGGCCGTCGGCGAGGATCATGACGGGCATGCGCCACCTGTCCGCGAGGTCGAAGGCCTCGTAGGTGAGATCGGCCGCCTCCTGCACGCTCTTGGGCGCGAGCACGAGGTGGTAGTAGTCGCCGTGGCCGCCGCCGCGGGTGGACTGGAAGTAGTCGCTCTGGCCGGGCGAGATGCCGCCGAGGCCGGGACCCGAGCGCTGCACGTTGACGATGACGAGGGGCAGATCGGCGCCGCAGGCGTAGGAGATGCCCTCCTGCTTGAGCGAGAGGCCCGGACTCGAGGAGCTCGTCATCGTGCGGGCTCCCGTGGCGGCCGCGCCGTAGACCATGTTGATCGCGGAGACTTCCGACTCGGCCTGGATGAAGGTCCGCTTCTTGTCCAGCATATTCTTCGCCATGTAGGCGGTCAGCTCGTTCTGCGGGGTGATGGGGTATCCGAAATAGGCCCGGCAGCCCGCGCGCACGGCGGCCTCGCCGATGGCCTCGTTGCCTTTCATGAGGCGCTTGTCTTCAGCCATGGTACGCATCCTCCTTTACAGCTTGTAGACCGTGATCGCCACGTCCGGGCAGACCGCGTAGCAGTTGCCGCAGGCGATGCACTTGTCTTCGTGGGCCGCGGCGACGGGGTAGTAGCCCCATGAGTTCGGCTCGGCGCCGATCTCGAGCACCTTCGTCGGGCAGGATCGGACGCAGAGAGCGCAGCCCTTGCAGCGCTCCCGGTCGATCTCGAGCTTTCCTTTGACAGCCATGACGAATCTCCTTTGCTTCAACTCGCCAGCGCGGCGAGAGCTATGGACGCGAGCTTGGTTTCGGCGCTGTCCGAACGGCTCGTGAGTATGATGGGTTTGGCGGCCCCCATGACGATGGCGGCGCCCTTGCCCCGGCCGAGGTCGATCAGGGCCTTGTACAGGATGTTGCCCGCCTCGATGTCGGGAGCCACGAGAATGTCGGCGTCGCCGGCGACCTCGGAGACGATGTGCTTGATCTTGGCGCTCTCGGCGCTGATCGCGTTGTCGAAGGCCAGCGGCCCGTCGACGATGCAGTCCTTGATCTGGCCGCGCCTGTTCATCTGGGTGAGGATCGCGGCGTCGACGGTGCAGGGCATCTTCTCCCAGTTCACCTTCTCGACGGCGGCGAGCAGGGCCACCTTGGGCGTTTGGACGCCGAGCGAGCGGGCCGCGCGCACGGCGTTGGCGATGATGTCGATCTTCGCGTTCACGTCGGGGGCGATGCTGATGGCCGCGTCCGTGACGAAGAGCAGCTTGTGATAGGTGGGCATCTCGATCGCCACCACGTGGGTCACGAGGCGGCCGGCGTTGAGGCCGGCTTCCTTGTTGAGCACCGCCTTGAGCAGCACCGAGGTGTCCAGGATGCCCTTCATGACCATGTCGGCCGCGCCGGTCCTCGCCAGCTCCACGGCCTTGGCGGCCGCGGCCGCGTTATCCTTCGCTTCGTGACGCTCGAAACGCCTCAGGTCGAGGCCGAGCTCGGCGGCGATCGCGTCGGCGGCGCCCAGGTCGCCCACGAGCACGGGCTCGGCTATGCCGTTTTTCCACGCGTCGACGACCGCCTCGAGGACCGAGGCCTCCTGCGCCGCGGCCACCGCCACCCGCTTGCGGCCGGCGGCCTTCGCGGCCAGGATGACATCGGCCATGGTCTTCAGCATGTTCACTCCTCCTCGTAATCGCCCGCGACGCCGTCGTCCGACATGGCGCGGAGCCCGGCCATCGCGAGCGCTTCCAGCTCGCCCTCTCCCGGATAGACCACGATGGGGGCGATGAAACCGCACATCTCGTTAATGCCCTCGACGATGTCCCGGCCGTAGGCGACGCCTCCGGTCAGGACGATCGCCTCGGCGCGGCCCCCCGCGGCCGCGCCGAGAGCGCCTATGGCCTTGCCGACCTGGTAGATGAAGGCCCGGTAATACAGGCTCGCCGCGCCATCGCCCTCGTGGAAGCCCTTCTCCGCGACGCGCATATCGTTCGAGCCCATGAAACTCACGAGCCCGCCCTGCCCCGTGATCATCCTCAGGATTTCCCGCTCCTGGTACTTCCCCGAAAAGCAAAGCTTTACGAGGTCTCCGGCGGGCAGCGTGCCCGAGCGCTCGGGGCTGAAGGGCCCCTCGCCGTTTAAGGCATTGTTGACGTCCACCACCCTGCCCTTCTCGTGCAGCCCCACCGAAACGCCTCCGCCCATGTGCGCCACGATCAGCGTCGCCTCCTCGTACTCCCTCCCGTGCTCGCGGCACCAGCGGCGCGCGACCGCCTTCTGGTTGAGGGCATGGAAGATCGAACGGCGCTGGAACAGC
>JAJXZP010000061.1 GCA_021779995.1 bacterium
TCCGTCTGCTGGGGACGGGCACCGCCCCTGCGCTCGCGAACATCCTGTTCGCTCGCTGCGGGGCCGCCTCGCTCGCTGAAGCGCGCGTCCCTGCGCGCTTCGCCCGCGGCGCGCTCGAATGGTCGCGCGTCGCGGGCCGCTCGCTCGGTTCGATGCCCGTCCCGGCTTATCGACGGAAAGAGCGCCCCTGTCGGAGCGCTCTTTCCGTCTGCCGGGGACGGGCATCGAACCCGCACGCCGCTTGCGCAGCAAGGGATTTTAAGTCCCTGGTGTCTACCGATTCCACCACCCCGGCGATTCTTGCGTCGGCCTATCGGATGAGCCGCCGCCGTGCTGCGTCGGCCCTGCCGGATTTCCGGCCGCCTCGACGACGTCGCACGGGATGATAGCTTTCAACTTGTTCGGGGGTCAAGATACGGCGGTATGCGCGCGCTATCCAGGAAGCGCGGCCACAGCCTCCGCGGCCGTGTCGCAGTTCAGGAAGGTCCCGCGGCGAGCCCCGCTTTCCTGAGCTTCGGAGCTATCACGGCGCGGCAGTAGGCCGCGTAGGGATGGAGATCGAAGTACTGCTGATGGTAGTCCTCGGCGGGCCAGAAGCGCGGAGCCGGGAGCAGCTCGGTGACGATGGGGGCGTCGAACAGAGCCTGCGCGGCGGCCAGCGAGCTTCGGGCGACGGCGCGCTGCCCCTCGTCCACGTAGAAAATGACCGAGCGGTAGTGCTCGCCCACGTCGGCTCCCTGCCGGTCGAGGGTGGTGGGGTCGTGCAGCTTCCAGAAAAGCTCGAGGATCTCGGCATAGCTCAGCGCCGAAGGATCGTACCCGATCCGTATCGTCTCGGCGTGGCCCGTGCCGCCGCCGCAGACTTCCTCGTAGCCGGGGTTTTCCCTCGAACCGCCCATGTAGCCGCTCACGACTTCGACGACTCCCGGCACGCGCAGGTAGGCGGCCTCCAGGCACCAGAAGCATCCTCCGGCCAGGAAGGCATGCTCGACACGCGGATTCTCGTTCATCTCGCCCTCCGTTCGAAGGGCTCGGCCTGTCGCCGGTCCCCGAGGACAAAGATACTCACATCGGGGCGACTGCCCAAACGGGAAGCGGAGGCGCCGATTCGGGCGGCAGCCGCCCTCGCTCCGGTCTCCGGGCGCGGCCGCCGAACGACAGCTATGGAACGAGAGCTGTGGAAAGACCGCGGCCGCCGCACCCGAGGATGCGGCGGCCGCGATGTCGATGCGGGCCGCGGTACGGCGCCGCGCGGGATCTACCGGGCCTTCTTCTTCGAGAACACGTCGAAGGCGACGGCCAGGAGGAGCACGAGGCCCTTGACGACCTGCTGGATGTCGGTGCCGTAGCCCATGATGGACATGCCGTTGTTGAGCACGCCCATGACGAGAGCGCCGATGATCGAGCCGACGATGGTGCCGATGCCGCCGTAGGCCGAGGCTCCGCCGATGAAGCAGGCCGCGATGGCGTCGAGCTCGAAGCCCAAGCCCGCCTGGGGCGAGGCCGCGTTGAGGCGCGAGGTGAAGGCGATGCCGGCCACCGCCGACAGGACGCCCATGTTGACGTAGGCGAAGAACAGGATTCGGTCGGTGTTGATGCCGGAGAGGCGGGCGGCCTTTTCGTTGCCGCCCATCGCGTAGAAGTACCGGCCGGGCACCGTCCGCGTCGTGAAGAAGCTGTAGGCCACCACCAGCACGAGAATGATGAGGAAGATGATGGGCAGGCCCTTGTACGCCGCGAGCCAGATGGAGATGAGCATGATGACGGCGCTGATCGCGACGATCTGGACCGCGAAGAGCGACACGGAGGAGTTCTCGAAGCCGTTCTTGGTCCTGGAGGCCCGCCGCCTGAGGCTGCCGATGATGTACAGCACCGTGACGATGACGCCGGCCAGCACGGAGGTCAGGTTGAAGGTCTCGCCCGCGCTTCCGAAGAAATCATTGACGAAGCCCGAGCTGATCTGCTGGAACGAATTCGGGAAGGGCGCGATGGTCAGGCCCTGCAACATGGTCAACGTGAGCCCTCGGAAGATCAACATGCCCGCCAGGGTCACGATGAAGGCCGGGATCCGCACATAGGCAATCCAGTAGCCCTGCCAGATGCCCACGAGAAGGCCGGCGATCAGCGAAAGCGCGATGCCGAGGGCCACGTTCATCCTCATCGTCACGATGAAGGCCCCGGCGAGGGCGCCGATGAAGGCGACGAGCGAGCCGACCGAGAGGTCGATGTTGCCTCCCGCGAGGATGGTGAGGGTCATGCCGATGGCCAGGATGAACACGTACGCGTTCTGGAGGATCAGGTTGGTCACGTTCATCGGCACGAGCAGTATTCCGCCTGTCGTGATCTGGAAGAAGGCCATGATGGCGACGAGCGCGATGATCATCGCGTACTGTCGAACGTTGTTCCGGAAAAGGTATTTAATGTTTTCCATCGCCGCCCTCCCCGCTGCTCTGCATAATGCACTTCATGATACCTTCCTGTGTCGCTTCTTCGCGCGTGAACTCGCCGACGATCCTGCCTTCGTTGACGACATAGATGCGGTCGGACATTCCCAGTATCTCCGGCAGTTCCGAGGAGATGAAGATGACCGATTTCCCCTCGCTCGCCAGCTGATTGATGATCGTGTAGATTTCGAACTTGGCCCCGACGTCGATGCCGCGGGTCGGCTCGTCGAGGATGAGCACGTCCGGCTCGGTGAAGATCCATTTGCTGAGGACGACCTTCTGCTGATTGCCGCCCGAGAGGTTGCCCGCTTTCTGGAGGATGCTGGGCGAGCGGATGTTCAGGCGCTGGCGGTAGGTCTCGGCGACGCTGATCTCCCGGTCGCGGTCTATCACCCAGTTCGGCGAGACCTTCTTGAGTCCCGCGATGGTTATATTTTCCTTTATGTCGCCGATGAGGTTGAGTCCGGCGGTCTTGCGGTCCTCTGTGGTGTACGACACGCCGTGATCGATCGCGTGCCGCACGGTGTTCATCTCGATCTTCTTGCCGTCCTTGTAGACCGAGCCCGAGATGCGCACCCCGTAGGACTGCCCGAAGACGCTCATGGCCAGCTCGGTGCGCCCCGCCCCCATGAGTCCCGCCAGGCCGACGACTTCGCCCTTGTGGACCTTGAGGTTGGCGTTCTTGATGATCTGGCGCTCGGGATTGATGGGGCTGAAGACGTTCCAGTCCCGGACCTCGAAGGCGACCTCGCCGATCTTGTGCTCCCTCTTGGGGAAGCGGTCCACGAGCTCGCGTCCGACCATGCCCTTGATGATCCGGTTCTCGCTGATCTCGTCCTTGCCCTTGACCAGGGTCTCGATGGTCGAGCCGTCGCGGATGATCGTGATGGCGTCGGCCACCTCGGTGATCTCGTTGAGCTTGTGCGAGATGAGGATCGAGGTGATGCCCTTCTTCTTGAGCTCGAGCAGGAGCTTGAGCAGGTTCTCGGAATCGTCCTCGTTGAGCGAGGCCGTGGGTTCGTCGAGGATGAGGAGCTTGACGTTCTTCGAAAGCGCCTTGGCGATCTCGACGAGCTGCTGCTTGCCGACGCTGATGTCCTTGATGGCTGCGTGCGGATTCTCCTCCAGCCCCACGAGCTTGAGGAGCTCCGTCGCCTCCAGGTAGGTCCGGTCCCAGTCGATGATCTGGTTCCTCGCCCGTTCGTTGCGGAGGAAGATGTTCTCTCCGACGGATAGATAGGGGATGAGGGCGAGTTCCTGGTGGATGATGACGATCCCTATCCGCTCGCTGTCCCCGATCTCCTTGAACGTGCACTCCTTCCCCTCGAAGACGATCTGGCCCGTGTAGCTGCCGTGGGGGTAGGTTCCGCTCAGGACGTTCATGAGCGTGGACTTGCCCGCGCCGTTCTCCCCGACGAGGGCGTGTATCTTGCCGCGCTGGATCGACAGGTTGACGTCGTTCAGCGCCTTCACGCCCGGGAAGGTTTTTGTTATGTTCCTCATCTCCAGGATGATGCTGTCCACAATCGCATTCTCCCCCCGCGTCGGGCGGCGGTCTTCCCGATACGGCTTTCGCGCCTCCACTGGTCTCCGCCCGGCGCGCGGCAGGATCGAAAAAACGGCCCGCGGTACGGCAAGCGCCCGCGGGCCTGTATCCTATCCTACTCCAGAAAATCCGGCGAGGCGGCTATTTGAGCTGGTCAGCCGTGTAGTAGCCGCTGTCGAGGAGCACGGTCTTGTAGTTGCTCTTGTCGACGAAGACCGGGGTGCACAGGAAGGAGGGAACCACCTTCACGCCGTTGTTGTAGGTCGTGGTGTCGTTCACGGTGGCGGGCTTGTTGGACATGATCGAGTCGACCATGTCGACGACCTGGGCCGCCAGGGTGCGGGTGTCCTTGAAGATGGACATGGACTGCTCGCCGGCGATGATGGCCTTCACGTTCGGGATGTCGCAATCCTGGCCCGTGAGCACGGGGTAGGGCTTCCTTGCGGTGCCGTAGCCGTTGTTCTTGAGCGAGGCCACGATGCCGATGGCGAGGCTGTCGTTCGGGGAGAGGATGGCGTCGAGCTTCTTGCCCTTGGAATAGAAGGCGGTGATGAGATTATCCATGCGGGCCTGGGCCTTGCCGGAGTCCCATCCGGGGATGGCGATCGTGTTGAAGTCGGTCTGCTTGCTGGGGACCACGAGCTTGCCCGAGTCGATGTAGGGCTGGAGGATGCTCATGGCGCCCTGGTTGAACATGGTCGCGTTGTGATCGTCGGGCGAGCCGGCGAAGAGCTCGATATTGAAGGGGCCCTTGCCGTCCTTCAGGCCGAGCTTGGACTCGATGTACTGGCCCTGGATGACGCCGACCTTGAAGTTGTCGAACGTGGCGTAGTAGTCGACGTTCGGCGTGTTCATGATGAGCCGGTCGTAGGCGATGACCTGGACCTTGCGGGCCTTGGCCGTCTTGAGCACCTCGGTCAGCGAGGAGCCGTCGATCGAGGCGATGACGAGGACCTTGCAGCCTTTGGTGATCATGTTCTCGAGCTGCTGGACCTGGGTGTTCACGTCGTTATTGGCGTACTGGAGAATCACCTGATAGCCCTTGGCCTCGAGCTGGGTCTTCATGTTCGACCCGTCCTGGTTCCAGCGCTGCAGGGACTGGGTCGGCATGGCCACGCCGATCAGTTTGCTGTGGCTGTTGTCCTTGGCGCAGGCGCCGAATGATAGGGCGATCGCCACGCCGAGAACTGCCAACAATGCTTTTCTCATCGTAGATTCCTCCTCGAAATTGCCATGAATGGCGTATGATAACTTCCTACGAGGCCCAGTATAGTACCCTATTCCCGGGATCCCCCATAGGAGCAATTGATAGTATATATCCTGAATTGATAGGCGTGGGAATCCCCCCCGCCGGATTCGGGCATCCGGCCGCACGGATCGCCCCGAGAACGCGCCCCTTTCCCGCCGGCGCCAGGTATGTCAATTATTGAGATTATCTAATGTTTCGACCGCTATGCGGCCCTCCCCGGAAGCCAGGCACTCGCCGATGACGGCGGCCTCGGGGCAGTCGGCCGCGCGGAGGGCCGCGACGTAGGCTTCGGCGTCGCCCGGGGCGATCGAGACGAGGAGTCCGCCGCTCGTCTGCGCGTCGCAGAGGAGGATGCGCGTCAGGTCGGAGAGCCCCGCTTCCCAGTCGGCGAGGTCGGCGACCAGCTCTTCGTTGTCCCGGCTGCCTCCGCTCACCATGCCCGAGGCGGCCAGGGAGCGCGCCTGGGCGAGCATGGGCACCCTGGACGCGAAGAGGCGCATGTCGACCCGGGAGCCGCGGCTCATCTCCCTGAGGTGGCCCATGAGGCCGAAGCCGGTGACGTCGGTCACCGCGCCCACGTCGAAGCGGCCCAGGAGCCCGGCCGCGGAGCGGTTGAGCCGCTCCATCACCGCGATGGCCGCGGCGACCGACTCGGCCGAGGCCAGGCCGCGCTTCATCGCCGTGGAGAGCACCCCGAGCCCCAGGGGCTTTGTGAGGACGAGCCGGTCGCCGGGCCGGGCCCGGGCGTTGGTGTAGATCCTCGCCGGATCGATGCGGCCCGTGACGGCCATGCCGAACTTGGGCTCGGTGTCGTCGATGCTGTGGCCGCCAACGATGGGCACGCCCGCCTCGGCGGCCTTGTCCGCGGCCCCGCGGAGGATCTCCTCGAGCACGGTGAGGGGGAGTCGGCTCGTGGGAAAGCCCACGATGTTGAGGGCGAAGAGGGGCGTGCCTCCCATCGCGTAGATGTCGCTCAGGGCGTTGGCGGCCGCTATGGCGCCGAAGTGGTAGGGATCGTCCACGATGGGCGTGAAGAAGTCCACCGTCTGCACGATGCCGAGCTTCTCGTCTATGCGGTACACGGCCGCGTCGTCGGAGGTCTCGGTGCCGACGAGGACGCGAGGATCCGTGACCGGCGGCAGGCCGCGCAGCAGCCGCTCGAGGGCCTGCGGCCTGAGCTTGCAGGCGCAGCCCAGGCCGTGGGTGAAGTGCGTGAGCTTGATCTCGCCGCCCGCGGCCGCCGCCTCCGGGACCACGCCGGCCGCGGGCCGCAGGCGCCTCACCGCGGCTATGACCTGGGCGGCGGCGTCCTCGACCTCGGCGCGCGAGAGGAAGGCGCCGGTGGAGAAGCGCACGGTGCCCATGGCGTACTCTAGGGGCACTCCCATGGCCTTGAGCACGGAGGAGAGCTCCACCGAGTCGGCGTGGCAGGCGGCGCCCGCCGAGGCTGCCACCCCTTCGAGCTCGGAGAGGAGGGTGTCGGCCTCGAGGCCCGGGAAGGCGACACTCAGGGTGTTCGGGAGCCGACGCTCGGGGTGGCCGTTCAGGCGGATCTCGGGGAGGGCCTCGGACAGGAGCCGCCAGAGGAGGTCGCGCAGCTCGCGCGCCTGGCGGCCCCGCTCGGGCAGCTCGCGCGCGGCGAGCTCGGCCGCGGCGCCGAGGCCCACGATCTCCAGGACGTTCTCGGTCCCGGCGCGGAGGCCCCGCTCGTGGCTCGCCCCGTGGATGAGCTTGGCGAGCCTGACCCCGGTGCGGATGTAGAGGGCTCCCACGCCCTTGGGCGCGTAGAGCTTGTGTCCCGCGATGGTCAGGAGGTCGACGCCCAGCTCGTCCACGTTCACCGGGATCTTGCCCACCGACTGGGCCGCGTCGGAGTGGACGAGGACCCCGGCGCGGCGGGCCATGTCGGCCAGCTCGCGCACGGGCTCGATCGTGCCCACCTCGTTGTTGGCGTGCATCACCGAGAGGAGGATGGTGTCGGAGCTCAGCGCCTTCTCGAACTCGGCGGGGTCCACGAAGCCGTGGGAGTCCACCGGGAGGAGGGTGGTCCGGAAGCCCTGGGTCTCGAGCCAGGCGAGGACCTCGAGCACCGCGGGATGCTCCACGGCCGTGGCCACCACGTGGCGGCCGCGCCCGGCGTCCCGCAGCGCGAGGGCCGCGCCCTTTATGGCGTAGTTGTCGGCCTCGCTGCCGCCGCTCGTGAAGACGATCTCCTCGCTCGCGGCGCCGATGAGCCGGGCCACGCTCGAGCGCGCCTCTTCCACCGCCTTCCTCGCCTGGATGCCGAACCAGTGCGAGGAGGAGGGATTGCCGAAGCCGCCTTCGAGGTAGGGCCGCATCGCGGCGGCGACGGCGGGATGTATCGGCGTGGTGGCGTTGTAGTCGAGGTAGATGGGTTCTTTCATCGGGGAGCCTTTGCCGGTCCGGGGCCGGCGGCCGGGCCTGAGACAGGGCCTGAGACCGGGCCTGAGACCGGGCCTGAGACCGGGCCTGAGACCGGGCCTGAGACCGGGCCAGCGGCCGATGGCGCGAGTGGCCTTCTGTCCATGTCTCATACTAGCTCGGGCGCGCCCGGCGGATCAATCTTCCGGCGAGAGGCCCGCCGCCGCGGCGGCGCGCCAGCTTCGGCATTGCGCGAATCCGCTATATATGTAAAAATACGCCTCCCGGATCTCGCGCCGCGACGGTCCGGGCCCCGATCAGGAGCGCGCGATGAACACGACAGATGGAGTCTTCCGCTACGACGCCCGCGCCAAGGCCACGGGCCGCGCCACGTACGCCGCCGACATCAAGCTGACCGGGATGGCCCACGCCGTGCCGGTGTACACCCGCTTCGTGCGCGCCCGCGGCCTCAGGGTCGAGGTCGAGGCCGCGAAGGCCGCCCCGGGAGTCCTCGCGGTCCTCGTCGCCGCCGACGTGAGCGGCCAGGTGCGCTACGGCCAGATCGAGCCCGACTACCCCGTCCTCGCCCAGGACCTGATAAATTTCGAGGGCGAGGTCATCGCCCTCGTCGTCGCCCGGACCAGGGCCCAGGCCCTCGCCGCCGCCGCCCTCGTCGTGGAGGAGGCCGAGGAGCTCCCGCCCCTGCTCGACCCCGAGTCGGCCCTCGCGCCGGCGGCCCCCCTCCTGCGCCTCGGCAAGAAGGACAACATCGTCAACCACGGCAAGATGCGCCGCGGCGACGCGGAGAAGGCTCTCGCCGGCTGCGAGCTCGTGCTCGACGAGCGCTTCTCCACCCAGTTCATCGAGCACGCCTACATGGAGCCCGAGGCCGCCGTGGCCATCCCGCGGCCCGACGGGGTCATGGAGATCCACGGGAGCATGCAGCATCCCTTCTCGACCCGGCGCTTCGTGGCCGCGGCCCTGGGCAGCCTCCTCGCCGGGGTCGAGGTCTTCAACCCGCCCATGGGAGGCGGCTTCGGCGGCAAGGACGACACGGCCGCCCTGGTCTGCGCCCGCGCCGCCCTCGCGGCCCGCGCGGTGAGGCGGCCGGTCAAGCTCGTCTACGATCGCGAGTGGTCGATGCGCGAGAGCTACAAGCGCCACCCCTACAAGCTCCACTACCGCGCGGGCTTCGGCGCGGACGGCCGCTTCCGCGCCGCCTCGATCGACATGCTCTGCGACTCGGGCGCCTACACGAGCGTCACGCCCTGGGTGAACTGGCGGAGCCTCGTGCAGTGCTGCGGCCCCTACTCGGTGGCCGACGTGCGCACCGACGTCTACGCCGCGGCGACCAACAACGTCTTCACGGGCGCCATGCGCGGCTTCGGCTCGCCCCAGGTCAACTTCGCCGTCGAGCAGCTCATGGACATGGCCGCGGAGCGCCTCGGCCTCTCGCCTCTGGAGATCCGGCGCATCAACATGCTCACTCAGGACGGCGAGACCATCACGGGGCAGAAGCTCGACGGCCACGTCGTGAGCCTGGGCCAGGTCCTCGACGCGATCGTCCGGGCCACCGACTTCGAGAGGAAGTTCGCGGCCTCGTCGCGCGGCGCGGCGCGCGACGGCACGTTATACGGCATAGGTCTCGCCCTGAGCTACCGCGGCGCGAGCCTCGGGGCCGAGGGCGCCGACTTCTGCTCGTCCATCGTGAACTGCCAGGCCGACGGCTCCGTGATCCTCGACGCGGCCATCCACGAGAACGGCCAGGGCGCCGAGTCGGTGCAGATGCTCGTCCTCGCCGAGGAGCTCGGCATTCCCCTGGAGCTCATCCGGCGCCAGAGGTCCTCCACCTCCATGATCCCCGACGGGGGCACCACGGTGGCGACCCGCGGCACCATCATGGGCGGGGGCGCCGTGGCCGTGGCCGCGCGCGAGCTCAAATCCCTGATGGCCCGGACCCTCGCCCCGAAGCTGGGCGTCGAGAGCGATCGCGTCGTCTTCCGCTCGGGCCGCGTCGGGGTCGAGGGCGGCCCGGGCCTGAGCTGGGAGGAGGCCGTGGCGGCCATGTTTGCCGAGCGGATCTATCCCTACGCCTTCGGCACCTTCCGCGCGCCCAAGGTCTCCTGGGACGAGGAGACCGGCCAGGGCGACGCCTACTTCACCTACGTCTACTCCTGCCAGGCCGCCGAGGTCGAGGTCGACGCGGCCACGGGGGCCGTGCGCCTCCTCGCGATGACCGCGGCCCACGACGTCGGCCGGGCGATCAACCGCGCCCTCACCATGGGCCAGGCCTACGGCGGCATGGTCCAGGCGGCCGGCATGGCCCTCTTCGAGGACCTCGCCGTGAAGGACGGCCGCGTGGGGAACCGCAACCTCGACCGCTACAAGATCCCGCGCGCCCGCGACGTCCCCGACCTGCGCTGCATCCTCGTCGAGAACGCCGACCCGAGCTCGCCCACGGGCGCCAAGGGCATCGGCGAGCCCGCCATCGAGCTGATGGCCCCGGCCATAGCCAACGCCGTCTACAACGCGACGGGCCTCCGCTGCCGCGACCTGCCCATCCGCATCGATCCCAAGGAGCTTTCATGAGCGGCGACGACGAGAGGTTCATCATGGTCAACGGCATCCGCCGCGAGCTGACGGGCGCGCAGGCCGAGGGCAGCCTCCTTGAGTACCTGCGCGAGGAGCTGGATCTCACCGGGGCCAAGAACGGCTGCGGCGTGGGGGCCTGCGGCGCCTGCACCGTCCTCGTGGACGGCCAGGCGCGCCGCGCCTGCATCACGAAGATGAGCTCGGCCCTCGGCAAGGAGATAGTCACGATCGAGGGGCTGGAAGGCCCCGGCGGCGAGCTCCACCCCCTCCAGCAGGCCTTCATCGAATCGGGCGCCATCCAGTGCGGCTTCTGCACCCCCGGCATGATCATGAGCTCCCTGGCCCTGCTGGGGAAGGAGAAGCGGCCGAGCCGCGAGCGCATCCGCCAGGCGATCTCGGGTAACCTCTGCCGCTGCACGGGCTACCAGCAGATCGTCGACGCCGTGGAGCTCGCCGCGCGGCGCATGTACCCGGAGGCCTAGTCCGGTTTTTCCTTGACCCCCGCCGGGGCCTGATCTATCCTGACATCACTCCGAACCGCGTCGTCCTTCGGCATCCGCCATGGCGAGCGGTCGAGGCCTCGATGTCACCTATGCCGGCCGGACCGGGGCTGAGCGCCGCTCGGCCCGCCGCCGAAGTCTCGAGGTCGAGGGCGCGACCGGAAACGGTCGGGCCTCCCCTGCTTGGAAAGGAGCTTTCCATGGAGAGTTTGCGCCTTGTCCACCCGGACGAGGCCATGCGTCGTGTGGTGGAGGACATCCCGGCCCCCGTGATCGAGCGCGCGCCGCTCGCGGCCGCCCTGGGCCGAGCCCTCGCCGAGGACCTGCGCGCCCTCGTCGACCAGCCGCCCTTCGACAAGTCGGCGATGGACGGTTTCGCCTATCGCGCCGCCGATCTGGCCGC
>JAJXZP010000317.1 GCA_021779995.1 bacterium
GCCCGGGGAACGAGCTCGGCTTCGACGCGGCGGCCGCGGCCCGGCGCTGCATAGACGAAAGCCGCCGCGCCGGGAGGGAAGGGGAACTCGATTTTTCTGCCTGCCGGGCCGCGGCCGCGCTGGGCCGCATCCGCGGACAGACCGCCTTCGCCGAGTGCGCCCGCCTCTGCCGCGCCGTCGCAGCGCCCCTGCCGCCGGCCGCGCCTGAGAAGGCCGCCGCACCCGAACAGGCAGCCTCCCACCGGCCCGCCGCGCCTGAGAAGGCCGCCGCACACCGATCTGCCGTGCCAGTACAGGCCGCCGCTTCGGTACAGGCCGCCGCGCCGGAGCCTCTGGGCGGCCTGCCGCGCGGAATCGCCTTGGTCGGGCTCATGGCCGCCGGCAAGACCGCGGCGGGCCGCGCCCTGGCGCGGACTCTCGGCCTGCCCTTTCTCGACTCGGACGCGATGGTCGAGGAGGAGGCGGGCATGAGCGTGGCCGAAATCTTCGAGCGCGAGGGCGAGCCTTCCTTTCGCCTGCGCGAGAAGCGCGCGCTTGAGCGCGCCGAGGCCGCCCTTCCCTGTGTCCTCGCCCTGGGCGGAGGGGCCGTGCTCGCTCCCGAGAACCGGGCACTGCTCTCCCGTTCCTTCGCCACCGTCTGGCTCCACGTCGCCGCGGCCACGGCGGCCCGGCGCGCGACCTCGCCAGGCTCGCCCATCAGGCCCCTGCTCGCCGGCGCGACCGGTACGGCAGGTACGGCCGGTGCGGCCGGTGCGGCAAGCGCGGCCGGTGCACCAGGTGCGGCCGGCGCGTCCGGTGCCCGGGCCGCCGGTTCAAGGGAAGGTGCCCCCGATGCCGCCGAGCGGGTCGCGACTCTGGCCCGGATATTCGAAGCGAGGCGCGCTCTCTACGCGGAGTGCGCCGACCTGATGGTTTCAACTGAGAGCCGCGGCCCCGAAGCCGTGGCGGAGGTCATCCGTGCAGAGATCGATATCGCCCGCTAGGGTCGGGGGAAGCGTGCGCGCTCCCTCGTCGAAGAGTTCCATGCAACGGGCCGTGGCCTGCGCCGCCCTCGCCCCCGGCCGGTCGACACTGACGAACGCGCTCTTCAGCGCGGACTGTCTCGCCGCGCTGGCCTTGGTGGAGGCTCTCGGCGCGAGAGTGGAGCGCCGCTCCGACTCGGTGCTCATCGAGGGCGGCATCCTGGAAAAGACGGGAGCCGCGATCGCGGACGGCCCTTCGGGCGCAGGCGGCGCCGCGCTGCCGGGGCAGTCGGACGGCGGCATCCGGCAGCGCCGGCTCTCCTGCGGCGAATCAGGCCTCTGCATCAGGATGTTCTCGCCGATAGTCGCCCTCCTTCCCGGCGAGACCCTTCTCGAGGCCGAGGGCTCCCTGCGCTCGCGGCCCCTGTCCATGGTGGAGGGGGCGCTCGAGAGCGCGGGGGCGAGCTGCACGAGCGCGGACGGCTTTCCGCCGGTCCTCGTGCGCGGTCCGCTGCGCGGCGGCAGCGTCCGCGCGGACGCGAGCTCCAGCTCGCAGTTCGTCACGGGCCTCCTCATGGCCCTTCCCCTGGCGCCGGCCGATTCGACGGTCGAGGCCGAGGGCCTGGTGTCGGGAGGCTACGTCGATTTCACGCTGGACACGATGCGCGCCTTCGGTGTCGAGGTCGTGAAGCTCGCGAGCTCGGGCGGCCCGGGGGTCTCGTTCGGGATGCGCGGGGGACAGAGCTATCAGGCCGCCGATTTCGAGGTCGAGGGCGACTGGAGCGGGGCGGCCTTCCTTCTCGTCGCCGGGGCCCTCGCCGCGGTCGGCGAGCCGCTCGAAGTGCGGGGACTTTCCCTGGACTCCTGCCAGCCCGACCGGGCTGTGGTCGGGGCCCTCGCCTCCGCGGGGGCCGAGATCGAGTGGAGGGCCGGCTCCCTGTTCGTGAGCCGCGGCGCGCTCGATCCCTTCGACTTCGACGCCCGCGACTGCCCCGACCTGGTGCCGCCTCTGGTGGCGCTCGCCGCCCACTGCCGCGGCGCCTCTCGCATCGCGGGCGTCTCGCGGCTGCGCGCCAAGGAGAGCGACCGCGCGGCGGCCCTGTCGGAGGAGTTCGCCAAGCTCGGCGTGAAGATCGAGGTCGAGGGCGACGAGCTGGTCGTGCGGGGGGGCTTCGTCTCCGGCGGCCGGGTCGAGGCCCACGGCGATCACCGCATAGCCATGGCCGCCGCCGTCGCCGGCCTCGCCGCGGCCGGAGCCGTGCTCGTAGACGGCGCCGAGAGCGTCGCCAAGTCCTGGCCGGGCTTTTTCGAGGATCTGGCCTCGATCTGCCGCTAGCGTGCCGTCAGATACGGGATGCCCCAGCCACGCCTCCGGCCAGGCGGGGCTGGGCTCAGGCGGGACTGTGGGTTGAGCGAAGCGAATCTGACAGCACACGGGGGCCGCTTTTCCGGATGCGCGGCGCATGGCGGGAGCCGCGAGATCGCGGAGAGATTCGGGAATCGAGAGGAGACGCTGGATGGCAAGGACCAAGGCGGACCTGATGTGGGTATTCGGATCGTGGCTCATCACGATAGTCGTTATTCTGTTGGTGTTCATGTTCAATACTAAGCGCGATATGATCGACTATCTGCTGATCGCCGCCATGATTTTCCTTTCGGGGAGGCAGACCTACAAGTTCATGAAAAAGTAGCCGAAGGAGTCCGGCCCGGCAGGTCGGTAGAGGCGCGTGAAGGTTGCGCGATACCGCTCGTCGGCGCGGGCCTGACGCGGTGTCGGCCGCTCCCGGCGTCGGCGCGGGCCTGACGCGGTGTCGGCCGCTCCCGGCGTCGGCCGCGCCGGCCGCGCTCCGCTCAACGCCAGCCGCTCCCGGCGCCGAGC
>JAJXZP010000136.1 GCA_021779995.1 bacterium
TGCTCGTAGAGGCTGCCGGGATTGATGCAGAGCGTATGCCCGATGCGCGCCACGGCCTTGGCCTCGTGGATGTGGCCGTGCAGCGAGAGCAAGGGCTTGCGTTCCTCTATGACGCGGCGGACGGAAGAACTCCCGACCGGGACGAGCGTCTGACCCGCGTTCTTCACGTTGAGATCCTCGTCGAGCTCGGGGGCGTCGTCGAGGCCGGTGGCGCGGGGAGGGGCGTGCAGGTTGAATATCCAGCGCGAGCAGTCGGCCTCCGCGGGCATCATGGCGCTCATCTTCTCGTAGAGCGCCGGCTCGTCCAGCTCGCGATGCGTCTTCCACGGTGTCGGATTCGACCAGCCGGTGGAGACCATCGAGAAGCCGCCGCCCAGATCGATGCGCCGCCCCTCCGCGTTGAGCACCGCGCGCGATGAGGAGATCACCTCGTCGATCTCGAAGCCGTCGTCGTTCCCGGGGCAGACGTAGCAGCTGATGCCGCTGCCTTCCAGCTTCTTTTCCGCTATATCCATCCAGCGCGCGACGGTCTCCAGCACCTTCGCGTGGAACAGCCGGTCGACCGCGTCGGGATCTTCGGAGAAGGCCGCCATCTCGTCCTCGTCCGTCCGGAAGGGGTAGTATCCCCGGCTCGCTATGGAGGCTTCGAGCCCGGCGATCTCGGCCTCGGTCTCGAGCTCGTATACCTGCTGGAGGAGGACCGCCCGCCACCGCCCCGAGCCGAGGCGCACGAGGGGCACGAGGGCCTTGCCCGTCATGTCGCCGCCGAGAATCAAGGTCCCGGCGCCGTAATAGGACGCCGCGCCCAGGAACTTTCTCCAGCAGATCTCGGAGCCGTGGATATCGGTAGCGAAAAAGATGCGCTCAGTCTTCGAGGTGATATGCACGTTACTCCGATCCCGGCTCGCGATGCCGCAGACTACCGTCGCGGGAGTTTCGCTGTCAAGGTCGGTCGCTGTCCGCCGGGCCGAGGGCGGAAGGCTTCGTCATCGCCGGGCTCGCCCGCCCCGTCCGGTCCGCCGGAGCCTATTCGCGGATACTGCCGATCTCGACCCCGCTGCGCCTCCGATAGGCGCGCATGCCGAGATAGATCGCCACCGCCCCGGCGTACAGCAGCGCCATGAAGGCCATCGAAGCGGCATTGCGATAACTCACGCCGTACCGGTCGCCGGGATCGACGAGCCACTCGTAGAGCAGGAAGCCGAGGAAGGCGCAGAAGATGAGGCCGAAGAGGGAAATGAGGGGCAGCCTGCCGATCCTGAAGCGCGCGAGGGGCGAGGCCCGGTAGAGTTCCTTTTTCGCGAAGGGCAGGACGATGGCGGCCAGGCCGGTGCCCAGGAAGGTCACGGCGATCACGAGGGTCGAGACCAGGGTGAGGCTGCTGAAGTGCCAGACGTCGAAGACGAAGAGGGCCGACACCAGGAGTCCGGGAACGATCATGAAGAGGAGGGCGTTGAGCGGGGCGCGCGTCCGCGGGTGAAGAGCGGCCATGGATCCGGGCAGAAGCCGGTCGAGGGAGGCCGAAACCAGGAAGCGCGTGCTGGAGAGGTACATGGTCCCGGCCCAGCCGAAGAACCAGGCCGACATGGCCGCGAGCACCGCCACGCGCAAGGGCGTCGAGTGGACGGTGAGCACCGCCAGCAGGGCGGGATAGGGCCAGATGGGCATGGCCGTCGGTCCCGGAAGGAGTCCTCGGCGAGAAGCCCAGTAGGCCGCGTTGGCGTCCATATAGAAGGTCCAGCCGATGCCCTTGGCGATGGCGAGGAGGAGGACGATGGCGAGGATGGTGGTCGCGCCCAGCGCGCTCGCCATGCCCAGGAAATTCTTCCTGAAGTTGCCCGCGCCGTTGACCTCGCCGTAGAGCGAGGCGCCGGAGTTGGGCCAGAGGTTGAAGAAGGCGAGGAAGGGAAGGAGGAGGAGAATCCGGCCGATCCCTCCGCCCCAGATCGGCGTCGCGGCGCCCGCGGCGGCGCCCGCCGCCGCGATGGTCGCATAGGCGTCCTTGATCCCCAAGAGCCGTGCCGCGGAGACATCGAAGCCGGCCTCGAATCCCGAGCGGCTCGAAGCGAAGAGGATCGCGATGACCGCGATCAGTCCCGCGTTCCCGACCCAGAAGCAGATTCTCTGCACGCGGGCGTAGGATTCCATGCCGAAGGTGATCAGCAGAAACACCAGCGCGCAGGTGGCCACGCAGACCAGGAACCAGGCCGTCGGACTTCCCGCCATGGCGAGCGCGGCATCCTTGAATCCGAGCACCGCGGCGAGCGGCACCAGGACGATCTGGCGCAGCATGTCCGCGTAGACGGGCGTCCAGAGCCAGAGAATGAAGCACCAGCCGGTGATCGCGAGGACGAAGCCCAGGCCGCCGCCGAAGATCCGGCTCTGCCAGACATAGTCGCCGCCGGAGCGCGGCATCACCGCGATGAGGCCGGCGTACACGACGATCTCGGACAGGATGAGGACCGCGCCCACGACCAGGGCGGGAATCATCCCGCCGCGGAAGGCATAGGCCTGGCTCATCGTATACAAGCCGAGAGTCACGAGGTCGATCGAGAAAAACGCGTAGACGAAGGCGTCCCTGTTCGACCAGGAGCGGGCCAGGCCCACCTCCTTCCGCACAACCGAATCCGATGCTTCACGCAACCTGCCGCTCCCCGCCCAGCCCTCCCCTGTCCACGCGACGAAGCGCGGGCCGGACCCATGTGGCCGCGGTGGATTGTACCCGCCGCCGGGACTCGTGGGAATATCCGCCTGCCCTCCCCCGCCGGCTCGGTCGTCGAGTTCCCCTTGCAATTCCCCGGCGGGAATAGCACAGTTCGAAGGTCGACCTA
>JAJXZP010000065.1 GCA_021779995.1 bacterium
GCGCGATCGCCTCGCGGGCGTCCTCGTCGTCGTCGACGACGAGGACGAGGGGCCGGCCACGCCCGGCCGACTCCCGCGGCGGCTCGATCGGGTGGGACCGCGCGCCCGCGAGGGCGTTGGCGCAGAGGCGGGTGACCAGCCGCAGGGTCCGCTCGTCGTCGCCGGCGATCCGGAGCGCGCCGGCGCCGGGCGCGATCCGGATGAGCGCCACCTTCTCGACCTGCCGGATCCGCTCCGCCGTGCCCAGGTTCGCGGGGGAGGGCACGAGGCGCGTCCGCCAGCCGAGCGTCCTCTCCAGGGCGCGCGCGAGGAGGCGGGCCGCGGCCAGCGGAGCGAGCTCGGGAGCCTCGGCGAGCGCCTCGATGAAGGGGGAGCCGAATGGCTGGCCGTCCCCCGCGTTCGTTCGTACCCTCTTCCGGGTCATTCGCCTGAGCGCCATCGAGACCCGGACCATCCTTCCGAGCGTGATCTAGGTATGAGTCGGGCCTGGCGCGAGCCCCGACCGCTCGGGCGCACCCGAACGGGACAGCCGCCGGGCGTGATCGAAGCGCGGGTGCCGGCCTATCCTTGGAGCAGGAGAAAGGGCGGTGGAATGGTCGACCCGGTCCAGATCTACGGCAAGGACAGCTGCGGCTTCACCACGGCGGCGAGGCGGGACTACGAGGCCCGCGGCGTGCCGGTGGAGTACTTCAACGTCAAGAAGGACCCTGACGCGATGCGCAGGTTCCTCGAGCTCTCGGGCGGCGAGCGCCGCGTTCCGCTCATCGTCGAGCGGGGGCGGGTCAGCACCGGCTTCGGAGGAACCTGAGGCGTCTAGCGGCCCCGGTCGGGGCCGTCGAGGAGCGCCAGGCTGGATCGCCGGGAGGGCGGCCTCTCAGCGCTTGCGGAAGAGCTGCCTCCGGCTCCGCGCCGCGGCCGGGTCCATCTCCATCCGCGGGGGCTCGAGGCGGAACTGGTACCACTGCTCCGCGTAGAGCTTCCAGAGCTTGAGCTTCCGGCCGTTCTGGAGCGCCTGGAGGGACTCCTTGAGCTTCTCGTCCGACGGGCTCGCGGCGGCGCCGCGGCCGAGCGCCCGGATCGCCTCCTCGTGGCGACCCTCCTTCTCGAGGATGAAGGCCTGGACCGACCACGCGAGCCCCTCCTTGGGGGAGAGCCCGACCGCTTCCTCGAGGAGCGCGAGGGCCCCCGCGACGTCGCGCTTCCGGTAGCGGGCCGAGGCCAGGATCGCCCGGGAGAGCCAGTCGCGGTAGAGGGCGCGCGCGAGCCGGTTGCGCGGCAGCCCGGCCTCGAGATCCGGGATCGCGCCGTCGAGGTCGTCCGAGATGTACCGGAGCATGCCGATCGACGCGTGCAGCTGGGTCGAGACGAGGAACTGCCAGGGGCCGAGCCGCATCGCCTCCTGGAGCGCCTGGACGGCCTTCTCGATCCGGCGCGCCCCGATCTCGCGCTGGACGATCTCGTTCACCGCGTCGAGGCGCCGCCGGATCCGGTAGGCGATCCAGAAGTAGAGCGCGGCGGAGGCCACCAGCCCCGGGAAGACCGCGGCGATCCAGCCGAAGCTGGTGCCGAGGGCGATCGCGAGGGCGACGGCCGTGCCGACGGCGAGGCTGAGGAGGAGGTTGTACATTCGGTGCTCCCGGCGTTCCGGTGGCGGACCATTACACGTGGGCTCGCCGCGCGGGCAAGCGAAAAGGCGCGCCGGGCAGGCGAGTGGCCCTCCCCGGGCTCGAACCGGGACGGGGGGTCGCCCCACTCGATTTTGAGTCGAGCGCGTCTACCATTCCGCCAGAGGGCCCGCCGGCGCGGGGCGGGCGCCACCCTAGCATCGTCCCGAGGGGGCCGACAGGGGCGCCGCGACAGATCGCGCCGCTCGGGAGAATTGGTGCGCGGGCGGCGAAGGTGTATTGTGCGCGCCAATCTGGTGGCTTTTCCCATCTCGCCCACCGCGTGACGGACTCGCGGTCAACGACGGAGCAATGACATGGCCCGCACGGAATCCTCGCTCGACGACATCGTCCTGAAGGCCATGGAGGGCGTGGTGGCGCGCGCCTCCCGCTCCATCGCCAAGGTCATCTCCCGGATGGTCGCCGAGCGGCTGGAGGCGGAGCTCCGCACCCGCGCGAGCCGCGCCGCCCCCCGGGGCCCATCCCGGACGCGGCCCCGGGTCGAGATCAGCCGGTGGGTGGCCGATCGGCGGGCGCGGCGCGTCCCGAACTTCGTCATCGAGGCGACCGGCCTCAAGACCAAGAAGGCGATCGTCGCCAAGTACGGCGACGGGGTCGTCTTCGAGAAGGGGAAGCCGGCGCCGAAGGCGCCCAGGCGGAAGCTGGTGCCGAAGCCGGTGCCCAAGCGGAAGCCAGTGCCGAAGCCGCGCAGGCGGAAGCCGGCGCCGAGCAAGCCACGGCCTAAACGGTCGACCGGCTGGTTTCAAAAATGGGCACTCGGTGCCCATTTCTCACGACTGCGGCAATGATAAGTATCATATATGAAAGAACTATATTACATTAAATGTGCAAATACTGAAACAACAGAAATAGTAAGAAACTATCTCGGTAACGTCGGCGGTCTCTGTTCTTTCGATCATTCGCTAATCATTCTTGCACAACTCGACGATGAGACACGATGTTATCTGGCATTGACATATCGAGTAGAAATCTTTCGCAAATGAAACAGACATATCTTATACATATTGATAGTCAGACAGTCCTAAACAATCTGGGCAAGGGTCATACACAGGATCTATATATCAACACAACACTGCAAGGATTAACCGCCTTGCTTCAGGTATTAGAGGCATCGCCTTATGTGCTGTCTTATAG
>JAJXZP010000226.1 GCA_021779995.1 bacterium
GGTGGAGCTTACCGTCCGCCTCGAGGATGAGGTCGATCTCGTTGCGGTCCTTGTCGCGGTAGTAGAAGACGGGTGGCGTCTTCCCCGCGTTGTACCAGCTCTTCATGATCTCGCTCACCACGAAGGTCTCGAAGAAAGCGCCGGAGGAGGCGCCTGCCTCAAGAGCCGCTGGACTAGTCCAACGCGTGAGGTAGGCGGCGAGGCCGGTATCGAGGAAGTAGAGCTTGGGGGCCTTTATCATCCGGGTGAGCGTGTTGCTGTGCCAAGGCTCGACGAGGGTGACGATCCCCGAGGTGACGAGGAGCGACAGCCACTTCTTCGCCGTCGGCTGGCTGATGCCGATGTCGCGGGCAAGGTCGGCGTACTGGAGCATCTGCCCGGTCCGTGCCGCTGCCGCCGTCAGGAAGCGGAGGAAGGCGAGCTCGTCGCCTACCTGCGTGAGGTCCTTGATGTCCCGTTGGAGATAGGTTTGCATGTAGGAGGAATAGTACTGCTCAGCATCGGGGCGATTCTCTCCTGCGTGTAGCGCGGGGAGGCTCCCTCGCTGAATCGCTGTGAACACCTCCGTAAGGCTACCCTTCCCGGTCCCCTTTCTCTTGGCGGTGAGGAGCTCTTTAGTCGGGAGGAAAGGGACGCTTGGGCGCCCGGCTATCTCGGCCTGAGAGAGTCCGAGAAGATGCACGATGCCGACACGCCCTGCTAGGGACTCGCTCGCATCGCGCATGAGGTGGAACATCTGCGAGCCCGTGAGCCAATAGGCGCCCTTTGTCCCATCTCGATCTACCCGCATCTTGATGTAGGGCAGGAGGCCTGGCGCGTACTGGATCTCGTCGATGATGACCGGGGTCTCGAAGCGCTCGAGGAAGAGCTCGGGCTCCTCTACCGCAAGCCGCCTTTGCAGGGGATCATCGAGGGTGACATAGTTCCGCCCAGGGCGCTGCGCCAGCTCGCGCCCTGCCTCGGCGATGTGCTTGAGGAGCGTTGTCTTTCCGACCTGTCTCGGCCCCGTGACGAGGAGAACTGGGAAGGTCTTTGCTATGGCGAGGACGGAAGGTTCGATGGCTCGTGAGATATACATGGCAAACCTGCTTCGACCAAACTAAACTCGTTCTTTATTATAGCCGAGGCAGCGCTTGCCGTCTAGCGCATGTATACATCTGTAAAGAGCCTTACATTTTGTCAATGCGATTGCCATTATGCGTTTGCAAGTACCCCTGCTGCATCAGTGGGCCTCCCCACAGCTTGAACAAGATCCTAGATGCCAGCGGGCGGCACCTCCCAAGGCGACAAAGAGGTCTTGCCTATCTCCAGTAAGTATCGTATTGTGATACTTATTGGAGATACTATGCTCAAGGACAGTCTCACCGTCATGCAGGAACTCTCCGGCTATGGTAACCCCAAGACTCGCCTGAGCCGACTCCTTAAGGCCGGAACCCTGACCCAGGTGCGAAGGGGACTCTTTGTCGAAGGGGAGGCCCCTCCTCCTCAGGTTCTGGCCCCCGTGATCTATGGACCGTCCTACCTGTCCTTTCAGTACGCCCTTGCCTTCCACGGATTGATCCCCGAAGGGGTTCCCACCTTCACCTCGGCCGCCTACGGCAAGAACAAGGACAAGGCTTTCTCGACGCCCTTTGGCGAGTATACCTACGCCTACTTGCCGAAGGCCGTCTACCCCTACGGGATTGAACGCCGAGAAGAAGCTGGCTACCCTTATCTGCTGGCTTGTCCCGAGAAGGCCTTGTCCGACTCGGTCTACAAGACCCGAGGAATCGAGACCCTCGACGACATCTCCCACCTCTTAGGGGAAGACTGGCGAATGGACCCGGACGAGTTGGCCGGCCTCCAATGGAACCAACTGGCCGAGTGGAGCCCCCTCTACCGAAGCCGTCCGGTAGCCTTGCTGGCCACATGGGGAGTGAAGACCTATGGCTAGTCCCGTCCAAGACCTTCTGAAGCGCCACGACTGCAAGACCGCCGACGACTATCGGTCCGCTCTCAAAGAAATCATCCAAGAGATCACTCTCCTCGGGCTCTCTCGGGCGGGGTTTTTCCGTGAGGGGGCCTTCTACGGAGGCACCGCCTTGCGGATCTTCCATGGTCTGGACCGCTTCTCAGAAGACCTCGACTTCAGCCTTGAGGCCCCGCAGGCTGACTTTGACATTGAGGCCTACACGTCCTCCGTCCGCGATGAACTGGCGGCCTATGGCTTCGAGCTTCAAGTCGAGAGGAAGGAGAAGACCGAGGACTCGGCGGTCCAGTCAGCGTTCATCAAGGGGAACACCCTCGTACACCTTCTGAAGATCGCCTCCCTGACACCGCCTGTCTCCGGTGTTCCCCCCAACGAGCAGCTGAAGATCACGTTCGAGGTCGACACGGACCCTCCCTACGGGGCGAGCTACGACGTCAAGTACCAGCTCAGTCCCATTCCGTACTCCGTTCGCCTCTACGACCTGCCTTCGCTGTTCGCTGGCAAGCTCCACGCCGTCTTGTGCCGCTCCTGGAAGAATCGCGTCAAAGGCCGCGACTTCTACGACTATCTATGGTACTTGTCCCACAGAGTTAGTCCCAACTTTGGGCATCTGGAGGCCAGGATGCGCCAAACGGGGCACTTGAAGACCCCTGAAGCTCTGGACAGCCCGCAACTCCTAGAACTGCTCGAACAGAGGTTCGGCCAGGTGGACTTCAAGCAGGCTGCAGAGGACGTAAGGCCGTTCATCCGCGATCCACGAAGCCTCGACTTGTGGAACAGAGAGTTCTTCTCCTCGGTGACCAAGGACTGGCTGAAGGCGGACCGGCCCTAGCATGGACACAAGACGGCACCTGATCCTGGTCAAAGGCGAGGACCGTACCCGCGAAATCGCTTCTTGCCAGAGGCAAATGGACACCAGGCGAGTGCACATCACCTTCAACAATGGGAAGGAATATCAGTACTCCCAGGAATCTATTGTTTGGCTCCAAGACCCCTTGGAACTCGATCCCAGCGATCATTGGGTCTACCGAGGTCATCAGAGGCTCCACGATGTCGCGAGCATCCAGCTCTTCGAGGGTGCAAAGGTTCGATACTGGCACCTGACCCTTCAGAATGGTCAGGAGCTGAGTCTGCCCTTCGACATCCCTTTTGGCGTCATATCGACGGCTCAATCGAGATTGTTAGGTTCGTGGCATGGGCTGAGACCGCTCTTCTTCGCGTTCGCTTCGCCTATCCTGGAGCGATGACACCGATACCGGAGCTGTATCGTCTATCGTGTCGCGGCGAAGAGCGGCGAGTCCGGCCGCGGCGAGGGTCCCGCCGGCGAGCGGTGAAGCCGCGCCGGCGGGCGCCTCGACAAAAAAGGCCCGCCCGAAGGCGAGCCTTTCCGCCGAGGGCCGGACGAATCCGGCCGCCGGCGACGCGGAATCCTTCCCTGCCTGCAGGCCGGGAGGATCCCCCGTCATCAGTCGTACAGCAGCTGGGCGATGTCAGGCTGGTCCATGTTGGCGTAGTTGTAGAACTTGGCGCCGGTGTCGATGTTCGCGACGGGCTCGCCCTTCACGGCCTTGTAGGCCAGCTCCATGGAATCGTAGCCGATCATGTACGGGTCCTGGGTGATCGAGCCCAGGAAGTACTTGGCGCGGACGGCGGCCTTCTGGGCCTTGCCGGCGTCGAAGCCCACGACCACGAGGCCGGGGTACTGGGTCGGCAGGGCGGTGCCGTCGTTGGAGGCGGCGAGCAGCCCGGTCACGGTGCCCTCGTTCGAGCAGAAGATGCCGAGGATGTGGTTGGAGGAGACGCGGGTGAGGATGGCCTGGGCGGTGTTGGTGGCGTCGGTGGTCTTCGGCGAAGCGGGGACCTCGCAGTCGATGATGATGGCGCTGCCGCTGGTCGGGCTGTCGGCCGCGATGTAGGCCGGATTGCCGACTACCTTGATGTCGCTGGCGGGGTGGTTGCCCTGGGTCTCGATGAGCTTGATCATCTCGTCGCGGAAGCCCTTGCCGCGGTCGGTGACCGACTGGCTGGTCGCATCCTGGTTGAAGTCCACGATCGTGACGGGGTTGGAAGCCGTGGCCGCGATGATCTTGTCCTTGATGACGGGGAACATCTTGTCCGCGGCGAGCCCGGCCGCGTTATAGCTGTTGGTGGCCGCGGTCGCGTAGATCGCTCCCTTGGGCGCGTTGGGGACGCCGGAGTCGAAGCCGATGATCGGAATGTGCCTCCTCACGGCCTCGTTGAGCTGGTCCATGACGGAGTTGGTGTCGAGGGCCGCCAGGCAGATGGCCGAGGGATTCTTGGCCAGGGCGTTGACGAACATCTGCACCTGGGGCTGGATGTCGGCCTCGGTGGGCGGACCCTCGAAGGTCATCTGCACGCCGAGCTTCTTGGCCGCCGCCTGGGCGCCGTGCATGACGGTCTGCCAGTACTGGAACTCGAAGCCCTTCGAAATCATGGGAATGAAGATCTTGCTGTTCGAGGCAGCCGCGCCCTGCGAACCGCTCTCCTGCGTGCCATGGGCGAACACCGGGATCGCCAGGGCGACGAAGAGAACGGCCGTCGTAAGCGCCATTCCCATTCTTCTGGAAATACTCATACAAACCTCCTGTGCTTCTCTGTCCCGGACATCCGCCCGGGGCATCGTTGCCTTATCCATGCCCGCGACGCGGGCTTGTACTCAGTTGCCGGACTTGTCCTGCGGAAGGTCCTTGCGCCTCAGCATCTCGGTGAACTCGTGGTCCGCGGCGCGCTCCTCCAGGCGTATCCGGACCTGCTCGGCCTTGTCTTCCGCTTTCATCTTCGCGAAGGTCCTCTTCAATTCGACGTGGGCGGCCGCGATCTCCTTCTGCAGCTCCGCGGCCTTGGCCTGGTCGCCGGCCGCCTTGAGCGAGGAGAGCTCATGCCGCATGGCCGTCAGCTTGTCGCCCATCTCGGCCTTGAAGGCGTCGGCCGGCGTCTCGATGCGCACCTCGGAAGCCTTCTTGTTGCGGTACATGTCGAGGAGGACGGCGCCGATGACGATGACGCCCGTGAAGAAGGTCTGCCAGTGCGCCTGCAGGTTCAGGGCCGGCAGGCCGGTGGCGAGCACGGACATGATGAACACGCCGATGACGGTGCCCCAGATGGTGCCTATGCCGCCCGCCAAGGAGGTGCCGCCGATGACCGCCGCGGCGATGGCGTAGAGCTCGAAGCCCTGGCCCTGCGCCGGAAGGACCGTGGTGTAGATGGCGGCGTAGGAGATGCCGCCGATGCCCGCGGTGGCTCCGGCGATGACATAGACCAGCATCTGCCACTTCTTGACGTCGACGCCCGAGAGCCGCGCCGCCTCGATGTTGCTGCCGATGGCGTAGGTGTAGCGGCCCAGCTTGGTGTTGGACAGGATCAGGTGGCAGATGACGCCCACGACGAGCAGCAGCAGCGCTCCCGTGGGGATCATCCCGCCGGTCGGGCTCAGGTACAGGAACATGTCCTTGAACCAGCCGCCCGGCTGCCCGCGGATGGGGAAGGTCGCGCTCTGCACGTTGGACACGATGGAGCCCACGCCCATCGAGATCATCATGGTGCCGAGCGTGACGATGAAGGGCGGCATCTTGAGCCGCGACACGAAGATGCCGTTGAAGAAGCCGAAGGCGGTTCCCACGACGATGATGAGGAGGAGGGAGGGCACCATCGGGAGACCGTTCTTGAGCGCCATGCCGCCGATGAGGGTCGAGGCCATCATGACCGTGCCGACGGAGAGGTCGATGCCGCCCGAGATGATGACGAAGGTGACGCCCATCGAGATGAACCCGATGTAGAAGGCGGCGTCGACGATGTTGACCAGCGTCGGGTAGGAGAAGTAGTCGCGGCCGAAGATCCCGAAGAAGACATACAGGATGAGCAAGGCGGCCGGCGCCAGCACGTACTTGAGTCCCCGCTCCTTGAACCGCTGCATGCGGCTGATACCGATATTCCCCGTAGCCATGCTGTTCAACTCCCTGCGAGGACTGCCTGGCGTCCCATCGTGGCAAGTTCCATGATGGCCTCCTGGCTCGCCTCTTCGATTTTCAGCTCCCCGGTTATCCGACCCTCGGACATGACGAGGATGCGATCGCTCATGCGCAAGATCTCCGGCAGCTCGGAGGAGATCATGATTATGGATTTGCCCTCGCGCGTGAGCTCGTTCATCAAGGTATAGATCTCGCTCTTGGCCCCGACGTCTATGCCGCGGGTGGGCTCGTCGAAAATGAGGATGTCGCAGTTGCGGATGAGCCACTTGGCGACGACCACCTTCTGCTGATTGCCGCCCGACAGATTGCGCAGGAGCTGCTCGAGCGAAGGCGTCTTGATGCTGAGCTTGTCGATGTACTCTTCGGTGACCGCCCGCACCTTCCTCGCGTAGACGAAGAGTCCGCGCTGGAACAGGTCGTAGGTCGCCATCACGGTGTTGTCCTTGACGCTGAGGTTGACGGCGAGGCCGAAGCGCTTGCGGTCCTCGGAGAGGTAGCCGATGCCCTTCGCCACCGCGTCCTGGGGCGATCGGATCTTCACGCGCCTGCCGTTCACCTCGATCGAACCGCTCTGGATCTCGTCGGCGCCGAAGATCGCCCGCGCCGTCTCGGTCCTGCCCGCCCCGATGAGGCCGGCGAGCCCGAGGATCTCGCCCTTGCGGAGCTCGAAGCTCACGTCGCGGACGAGCTTGCCCGCGTTGAGCCTGTGGGCGCGCAGCACCACCGGCGCGTCGGGCTTGACCGAGCTCTTGGCCTTGGGCTGCTCGTAGATGACCCGCCCCACCATCATGTTGATGATCTGCTGCTTCGTGACCTCGGAGGTCTTCCTGGTGTCGACCAACTCGCCGTCGCGGAGGACGGTGACGCGGTCGGTGATCTGATGGATCTCCTCGAGGCGGTGGGAGATGTGGATCATGCCGACGCCCCGGCCGGCCAGATCGCGCATGATGGCGAACAGCTCGGAGATTTCCGTGTCCGTGAGGGCGGCCGTCGGCTCATCGAGGATGAGGACCCGCAGCCTGTGCGAGACCGCCTTGGCGATCTCCACCATCTGCTGCCTGCCCACGGTGAGGCGCCCCACCTGCTCGGTGGGATCGATGTCCATCTTGAGCCGCTTGAACAGCTCCTCGGCGCGCCGGTTCTGAGCGCGCTTGTCGAGCAGGAGTCCGCCCAGCTTCGTCGACTCCCGGCCGATGAAGATGTTCTGCGCCACCGTGAGGTGGTCCATCATGTTCAGTTCCTGATGGATGATCCCGATGCCCATCTCCAGCGCGTGCTTGGGATCGCGCGGATTGAAGAGATGGCCCAGGTAGCGGATCTGCCCCGAATCCTTGGAGTTGATCCCGACGAGGACTTTCATCAACGTCGACTTGCCGGCCCCGTTCTCGCCCACGAGGGCGTGGATCTCGCCCTCGTCGAGATCGAAATCCACCTGACGCAGAGCGTGTACGCTGGTGAAGCGCTTATCGATCTTTTCCATCGATAATAATTTATTTGCCACGCGCACGACTCCTTTCGCTACGATTCATCCTAGCACCACCGAACCGGTTGTCAACGATCGGGCCGGGGCCCGAGGCGGCCCGAGCCGCCCCGGACGCCTCGCGCCATGATGAAAACACCGGCGCAAGCCGAGAGCAACACGAACGCCAGAAGCAGGAGGGGGAACCAGTCGCCCCAGGCCGTATACGTCGTTTCATGCGGCGCCGGGACGGCCACGTCCGCGACCAGGTACCCCTGCCGGTAATAGGGAATGGACTTGACGAGCCGGCCCGTCGGATCGACGTACGCGGTCAGGCCCGAGGAGGTGGCCCGCAGGAGTGGGCAGCGGTTCTCGACCGCGCGGAACAGGCTGTCGATGTAATGCTGCTTGCCTTCGACTGGCGAGAGGGACCAGTAGTCGTTCGAGAGGTTGACGATGACCTGAGCCCCCTCGCGTACGAATCGCCTAACGTCGTCGGGGAAGGAATCCTCGAAGCAGATCGGCGTCGAGAACGACATCGCCGGCACGCGGAAGACCGTGCGCGCCGTGCCCGGCTCCCAGAAATAGACGTCGAAACGCTTGAGCAGGTCGTACACCCAGGGCAGCTGCGCGCGGTAGGGAAAGTACTCGGTGAAGGGCACGAGGTGGATCTTGTGGTACGTGTCCACGAGCCGGCCGTCCGGGGAGAAGAGCAGCGAGGCGTTGTAGTCTTTGCGGATTTCGTCGCCCTGCGCGTCGGTGTCGAGCGTGTAGTCGTCGTTCCCGGTCAGGAGCCAGGCGCCCATGCCCTTCTGATACTCGAGGAACCGGTCGACGAGCTTGGCCAGCGGATACTTCGCGGGATCCATCGCGCTCCACCGCCTAATGTTGGGGACGAAGGCCGTCTCCGACCATACGACGAGATCCGGCTTCTGCGTGAGCGCCTCGTCGGTGAGCCGCCTCAGGATGTCGAAGGTGGCGCCGTAGTCGTTCTTGTGCGGATCGGTGTCCTCCTGCACGAGGGCCACGCGCACCCGGCGGTCGATCGGCCGACCGTCCTGGACGCGGATGGCGACGGCGCCTCCGACCGCGTCCGCGACGAGGAGGAGGGCGGCGGCGGCCACGGGAACATAGGAAAGCGGCGCGCGGAGCGCGGCCGGGTCGAGGCCGGCGCCGGCCCCCCGATAGCAGGTCAGGACGAAACTCGCCAGGGCCGAGTTCGCGAGCGTGACCAGGAAGGTGAGGCCCCAGACGCCGGTGACCGACGCGATCTGGATGAGGGGAAGCGCGCCGTACTGGCTCGTGCCGAGCATGCCCCAGGGGTAGCCGAGAAAGCCGCGCGAGCGCAGGTAGTCGAAGGCGGTCCAGGCCGCCGGCACGACGAGGAACCCGAGGCGCGGCAGCCTGCGCATGGTCCAGATCAGGACCGGCATGAACAGGGCGTACTCGACGAGGAACAATCCGGTGATGAACTGGATCGACACCAGGCTGAAGGTCCCGAGCCAGAAGTTCACGATCATGGCTTGCAGGACGCCGAAGGAAACGCCGTAGAACACGGCCCTGCCGAACGACGCCCGGGACAGGGCCAGGAGGAGAGGCACCAGCGCCACGAAGGCGAGCGGCGCGAAGCCTGCCAGACTCATGAAGGAGGGGAACGCGAGGGAAAAGAGCAGGGCCGAGAGCAGGGCGAGCGGCAGCCCCCAGACACGAAGAACGTCGGCCGAACCGAGCGCCCGCTCCCGAAGCCCGGGCCATCTGATCCGCGCCGCGATCAGCACCCAGGCGCCGAGCGCGATGAGCGGAAGATAGCGCGAGGCCGAGTTGAGCCGCTGGATCGTCGAGTCGGGAGCCAGCAGGAGGCTGTCGTTGGTGAGCGCGAAGCGCTGCGCGTAGCTCAGGTTGGCGGTCGAGGCGAAGATGTAGGAGAGGAGGAAGAGCACGAGCGAGACGACGAGCAGCGCTTCGGGGGTCCGGAACAGGGACCGAAGGCGAAGCTCGGTGCCGCCCCTCGCGAGGGCCGCGCCCCATGCCGCATAGAGCGCCACGAGCAGGAGGTAGACGAAGTCCGGGAGGGTTTTGCCTTTCGGCATGCCGAAGGGGCCGACGAGGAAGTTGACGAACTCGGCCGCCGCTACGATGAAAATCGCGATCGCGGCCGTCCGGCTTCGCGCCGCGATCTCGGGCAAGGCGGCCTTCTGCGCCGCCCTGGACCCCGCCTTAGGCGATTGCCGAACGGCCTGCCGCCGTTTCGTCGATGGCCTGCGGTTCTCGTTCGGATGGGTCGCGTCATTCCTGCCCTGGCGCTCGAGCTTCATTCAGCCCTTCTTCCCATATATCCGCCGGTGCTCGAGCCGGTGGTGTCTGCGCCACGGCACGGCCGTTCGCCACATCCCGAACGGCCGTGAGGAGGGATACACCTCTCGGTCGTTTGGATCCGCAGGAATCTTGATTGCACGAGTAAACGATTACATGGAATCATTACTCCGTCAAGGCCGAAACGCCGGAAATCCGCTAAAATTTACCAGCGGCCGATTCTCTCCCAGGTTCGAGCGGCGATGCTGCCTTCACGTTCCCGGGCGGAGATGAATCGAAGTTGCGACGTTCGTTTCGAAGCACGGAACATTCCCAGCATGCTAAAGGGGAGCCAAAGAGCAGTCTCCGGCAATTTTTTGCGCCATTATCTAATAAATGTCACCATGTGCGGAATACTCTTTTTAAAATTGCCATGCTCGTACTCGTGGGAGCCTGCTTGATCTCACTATCCCCCATCGTCGAACAGGCCGCGAATTCGACCGCAGGGGCCCCGGCCTCGAATGCCACCCCCTGGTTATTGATTTACATGTTGACATATCCTCGATTCAGCCGCACTCTAGTATCTAAGCATAGGAGCGCGAAAACGTTTCGATTGCGGCGCCGATACAAGGGCGGGAAGGCGAGACATCCGGAGATGGGAACCAAGTCGACCAGACACACTGCCACCATTCGCGATGTCGCCGAAAAGGCGGCCGTATCCATTTCGACGGTTTCCCATGTGCTCAACGGCACCCGCCGCGTCGGGGACGCGGCGCGCGGCCGCATTCTCGACGCGATAGCCGAGCTGGACTATCGCCCCAACCAGCTGGCCCGCGGACTGCGCGGAGCCGAGACGGCCACCCTGGGGCTCATCATCTCCGACATCCGGGAGGAATTTTTCTCCGAGATCACCAAGGCGATCGAATCGGCGGCCAACGAGCGCGGCTACGCGGTCGTGCTCTGCGACTCGGAGGAAGATGTCGACAAGGAGACTCTCTATATCGAGACCCTCGCCGCGAAGGGGGTCGACGGCATCATCATCGCCCCCGTCGACTCAGGAGTCCCGCCGAAGCGGCCCCGCGACGGGAGGCTGCCCATCGTCCAGATCGACCGCCGCTGTCCGGCGGCCGGCCTCGACTTCGCGGGAATCGACAACCGCAAGCACGCCGCCGCCGTAGTGCGCCACTTCCACTCCACCGGCCTGCGGGCCCTGGGCTTCATCGGCCACGAGGACTCCATCTGGACCATGGGCGAG
>JAJXZP010000199.1 GCA_021779995.1 bacterium
AGGTCAAGCCGGGAAAGCAAGGCAGCGTCTACGGACTGACGACCTCGATATCCTCGGCCTCGAACGCCCTCGGCCCCGTGCTCGGCGCCTCCCTGGCGGCCGGCCTCGGCTACGCCTCGGTCTTCACCGCGACGGGCCTCATCCTCGCCGCGGCCGGCCTCTCCATCGCCTTCTTCATGCGGCGCCCGACATTATCGTCAAGTAGCTGAGCAAAATCCCATTCCGACCGACGCGGCAGGACTCACATGAAAGCCTCTCCGGTGGACCCGGAGACGATTCAATCCGACCGTCGAGGTGTTCCGATTTCCATGCCTTCTTTGGTGACCTGGCTTATTCGGCCGTAGATGCTAAGCGAGAGATCGTCGCCCTCTAGGATAGTAAATCGGGCCCTGTCGAGGTCGACCTCGACCGACAAGAGCGAACCCCCATAAAAAATCTTGAAACGGTAGGCTTTCCACTGTGCGGGTATCGAGGGGGCCAGGATCAAGGTCTCCGCGTCGGTCCTTAAACCTCCAAAGCCCGAGATCATTGCCGCCCAGACGCCGGCAGCGGAGGAGGAGTGGATGCCCTGTTCTGTGTTCCGATTGTAGTTGTCCAGGTCTAGCCGGGCGGCGTAAGCTAGAAAGTCGTAGGCTTCTTGCGACTTGCCGAGCTCCGCCGCTAGGATCGCGTGCAGGGAGGGCGAGAGGGAGGACTCGTGGCTGGTTCGGGCCTCGTAGAACTCGTAGTTCTTCCGCTTCTCCTCCATGGTGAAGTCCTGGCTGAAGAAGTAGGGAAGGTTGAGAAAGTCGGGCTGCTTGAGCATGTCGAGTCGGAAAATCCTGATGTAAGCCCAATTCTTGTAGATCGGCACCTGGGATATGGGGATCGATTTGACATCGACGTGGGGCAGGTCGAAATAGCCCTCGTGCTGCTCGTAGATGCCCGTCTTCTCGTCCTTGGGAATGCGCATTTTCTCGGCCATGCGCCTCCACTCCAGCGGTTCCTCGGGTCTCAGCTGGACCTTCATGATGGCCGCCTCGTACAGCTTGGGAACGTCCCGCCTCATATCGGCGAGGACCTGCAACGCGTATTCGAACATCTTCTTGCCGAGGTAGTTCGTGTAGCAGTTGTGGTTCACCATCATGTGGAACTCGTCCGGCCCCATGACGCCGTAGAAGCCGAAGTCGCCCTTTTTCGGGCTCCAGCCTCCAGCGCTCGCCATGCAGCGGCACATGTGGAGGAGCATCTCGATGCCCTCGCGGTAGAGGAACTCCTTGTCCTTGCACACCCGATCGTAATGCCATATAGCGTAAAAAATGGCTCCGTTCTGGTGGATCTCGAGGTCGACGTGCTGCCAGGTGCCTGAGTCCTCGTATCCGGTGATGGTCGAAAAGGGATACCGAGCCCCATCGAGATCGACTCGCTTCGCGTTCTCGATAGCCCTCGGCAGATAATGGTAGCGGTACATGAGCAACTTGCGGGCGATCTTCGGATCGAGGAACATGTACATCCGGTGACAGTAGACCTCGGTATCCCAGAAGTTGAGGCCGGAGTAGACCTCGCCGCCGAGCTTGCATAGCACATTTCGCCTATCACTTTCGCCGTGATAGTTGATGTACATCGCGAACAGCGAGTAGCGCACTCCCTGCTGGAGCTCCGAGTCCCCGTCGATCTCGATGTCCATGCGATCCCAGAATCGCGCCCAGGCGCGGCGATGCCCGTCGATAGCCTCGTCGAAGCTGAGACCGGCGAGCTGCCGGGCGAGCGACCGGCCCTCGGCCCAAACCCTCCGGGCGTCGTCCGTCTGCTCCCAATGGTTAACTGCGATCTTCTCGAAGACGGTCGCCTGCCCTTCCGAAAGCCTTAGGGCCGTCTCGAGCCCGATGAATTTTTCTCTCTCGACGAGGGTGGGCGCGACCGCCTGGTCGACCGAGACGCGGAAGCTCGAAAAGAGGCGGATGCCGCTTCTTGAGGTTCGGGCCTGAATCGCGCAGATCCCTCCGGCATATTCGCTGCGCTCGGCTGTCCAGAAGTTAGTCTGCGCCTCCGGCCGCTCCCTGCTCGCTCCGGAACCCTGTGTCTGGTCCCAGCCGGCCGCGAGCTCGTACATCGTATTGAAGTCCAGTCCCGAAACGATCTTCACCTCGCCGGAAAAATCGAGGGGCTCGAGGACGATGCGCTGGCAGCCGAGAGCGCTGCTCTCCAGGTTCGTAAAGCGGATGAACTTCAGCCTGAGCCGCTTTCCGCTCCGGGTCGTCCAGATGAACTCACGCGTGAGCGTGGCCTCGCGCATATCGAGGCTGCGTCTGAAATCGGAGAATCGCGAACTCGCGAGGTCGAGCGTTTCGTCGTCGATCGTTATGCGCGTGTAAAGCCAGTCGACCGCGGTTATCATGGCCGCAACCTCGCTCACGAATCCCTTGAAAACCTGCGGATATTTAACATCCAGCTTCTCGTAGAGCTGGCTGAAATAGCTGCCCAGCAAGTGATCGCCAGAATAGCCTTCCTCGAAATACCCGCGGACGCACATGAACTCGTTAGCGAGGGAGAAGACGGACTCGGCGAGGCGTTGCTTGCGGGGGTCGAAGCCCTCCTCGACGACCAGCCAGGGATCTACCTTGAAATACCTCTCCGAAGTCTTGAATAGATGCATCGTTACTCCTTCTGAGTCATGCGCTTCAGAACGTCCGCCAAAGTCCCCTGGAAGGGCCCGGGTGTCTCCATCTTGATCGAGACGAGGGCCGCGGCGAATTTCAATGATTCCGCAACGTCGTGGTCATTCCTGCGAGCGAGGTAGGCGGCGAAGGTGGTGTCGCCCCGGCCGGTGCGGCCGACGGTGCTGCGGTTCGTGAACCTCTCGAAATAGGTCTTGCCGCGGACGCGAGCGAGCACTCCTTCCGCGCGGGTGATGACGACTTCCGGGCAACCCCAAGACTCGATCTGCTTGGCCGCCTCCTCCAGGTCGGTCGTCCCTGTTAGGACCTCTGCCTCGACGACGTCCAGCTTGACCTTGCCCAGCAGGGCAACGATCTCACGCTTGGCTGGCACGTCCTTGAAAAGGATGTTCCGCGTGACCGGATCGACCTGACGGACGAAGCTCTGCATGTCCGCGGAGAGTTCGAAGCCGCGTTCGTGCAGGTCGCGGATGAATTCCATGCTGAACTCCTGGTCGGAGATGCCGGCCAGGTGCAGATTACGCGTCGCTACCGCGGGGATGTCCTCCATGGAGAAGGGCCCCGAAGAGCATTTGAGCCTCAGGAAGCGCTCGTCCACGTTGGGTGTCGGATGGATGACGACCGAATAGGTAGTCTCGGCCGAGTGAGCGACGTAGGTCGCGATGCCCAGGTCCTTGAACGGCTTCAGGATACCCTCGTCGCCAGGGGCCATTCTCGTGACGACGGCCACCTTTTGACCTACGCGGGCGGCTGCGATGGCTCCGCAGAGCACCGCGCTGCCGGGCGCGACGACGGTCCTGCCCTTGTAAGGCGTGATTTCGTCGAAGCACATGTGCCCGACGAAAGTGATGTCGAATTTCTTCAAGCTCTAGCCTTTCATGGCGCCCGCGGTTACGCCGAGCGTTATATAGCGTTGGAAGAGGAGGAAAATGAGGAGCGGGACGATCATCGCAATCACCAAGGCGGCGCTCAGGATAGGCACACGCAAGCCGTACTCGCCTCTCAGCACAGCTATCCCAAGGGTCACGGTTCGAAGCGACTCCTGCTGCAGGATGAGCATGGAGAAGGGCAGTTCGTTCCACATCGACTGAAAGCCTATTATCGCAATGGTCGCGATCATGGGCAGGGCGAGCGGCGCCATGATGCTCACGAGGATCCTGACCTGGGAGGCTCCGTCGATGCGGGCGGCCTCCACGAGTTCATAGGGCATATCCGCAAAATAGGTGGTCATGATATAGGTGCCGAAGGGCGAAAAATAGGCAACCCATGAGAGGATCACGCCTAAGCCCGTATTCGTCAGGTGCATGAGCGATATCAGCTTGGACACCTGCGTGGCCAGGAGGAGCTGCGGGAAGATGGACATGAAGAGCACGAGGAGGAAGATGGACCGGCGGAAGGCGAATCGCATCTTGCCGAAGGCGTAGCCTGCCATGAGACAGATGACGACGTACAACGCGACTCCTACGGGCACGTAGATCAGGCTGTTCACGGTGAACCGGATGAGGTGCCCGGCGAAGGCCGCATACTTGTAGTTGTCGAATATCGGCGCCTTCGGGAGGAGGACGGGATTCGTCGGATACTCATCGATCGACTTCAGGCTTGCGCTGATGACGTTGTAGAGCGGCAGGAGCGAGGCCACGACGAGGATGATCATGACGATCTGGACGAGGATCCTCGCGGTCGGACTAAAGGGCGACACCTTCTTCATTCGTCCCTCCTTTTCATGAGCCGGATCTGGGCGATCGAGATCATGGCGCAGAACAGGAAAAGCACTACCGACCACGCGCTGGAATAGCCGACCTTGAATTTCGAGAAGGCCTGAATGAATATCCCGTACTCCAGTGTGAAGGTACTATAGCCTGGTCCGCCCTGGGTGAGGGTGTGTATGAAGGAAAACATGCGGGCGAAGACTTCGATGAAGCTGAATACCACCCAAAACTCGACCGAGAAGCGGATGCTCGGGATGCTGACCTTGAACAAGGTTCGCCAGAAGCCAGCCCCGTCGATGAGGGCGGCCTCGTAGATCGACTTGTCGATGCCGTTCATCGCGGCCAGGAAATAGATGAGGCCGAAGCCCAGATGCAGGAAGACGACGAGCAAGAACCCGACGGCGTTGATAGCCAGGACGGGAGTGATCAGGAAGTGGATAGTCGATCCGGTGAGCCGCTTGATCGCCATGTTCAGCACGCCGTCGTCGCGCAGATAGATCGAGAAAATGACGCCCATGAGCACGTAGCCGAGGAGGTTCGGGATGTAAAGGATCGCCCTGTAGACCTTCCATCCCCTGATCCCCTCGCGCAGGAAGGCCGTGATGAGCAAGGTGACGATCGTGCTCAGGGGGATGTACAGGACCATGAGAGCCGTATTTTTGATCGAGGTCCAAAACTCCTCGTCCGCGATCATGGTCTTGTAGTTGGCCAGCCAGATCCACTTCCAGGGCCCGTAACCCTTCCACTCCGTGAAGCTGGTGATGATGTTCATCACGACGGGATAGATCATGAACGCTGCCAGCAGCACGAGGAGAGGCGCCAGGAATACGTACGGGGCGGCGCCATCCCTCTCGAAGCCTCGACGATTATGCATGCTTGCTCTCCGGGCGGCCGAAAGGACGGAGCCTCGGGCCCCGTCCTTTCGAGGGCAAAAAGATTTGTGTCAACAAGGCCTATTTCGTGATGAGCTTCTGGTACGCGGCGACAAAGTCGTCGATGGAGAGATCGCCGATGACGAAGGCGCGATCGCAGAGACGGTTGGAGTCGTCCTCATAGCCGTTGTAGCCTATCGCGATGTAGTCTTTCTCGCCGTTCTTGAGGTAGCCCTGGATGGCCTTCAGGACGGGATAGATCGTGGCGCCGCCTGCGGCCGCGGTGTTCGGGGACAGTGCACCGGTGGCCGCTGAGTACGTCTTGGCGCCTTCGCCGGTGGTGACGAACTTGACGTAGGCGGCCGCGAGCTTCTGGTTCTTGGACCACTTCATGACGCCGTAGGCGATGCCCGCGCCTTGCATGACCTGCTGGTCCTTGTACGTGCCGTCGGCGAAGTTGACCGCGGGGAAATAGCCCAGATTGTCGGCGCCGAGTTTGTCGGAGAAGACCTTCCAGTTGCCGACATCGGAGAGGAGTCCCACGAACATGGCCCCGCCTCCCGAGGCGAACTTGTCGATGGCATCCATGAAGTAGGGCCGGGAGAGGCCGTCCTTTTCGATGTAGCCTTTGTCGATGAGGGTCTTCACGAAGGCCGCGCTCTCTTTGAACACCGGGTTGTCGAACCTCTGGGACCCGTCGACGAGGCCGGCGACGTTCGGGCCGTAGGTGTTGGCCGCTTCGCAGCGGAGGAAGAAGTCGATGGTGTAGGTCTGGCCCGTGGTGATGGGGACGATTCCCGCTGCCTTGAGCTTCTCGCAGGCTGCGAGGAATTCGGCCGCGGTCTTAGGAGCCTTGTTGGGATCGAGGCCGGCCTTCTTGAAGTAAGCCTTGTTGTAGTAGATACCGAAGCCCTGCATGGTCAACGGGAGGACCTTTACAGGATTGCCCAGCTTCTCGTTCAGGGAGCACATCTCGATGCTCGCCTGGGTGAACTGGCCCTTCACGTCCTTGATGTAGGGATCGAGGTCGACGAGGATGTCGGCGAAGCCGTCCACGCGTCCACCGGGATGGAACATCGCGACGTCGGGGCCGGCGTTGGAAGTGGCCGCGCTCTGGATAATCTGGTAATACTGCGTGGAATCGGTCGGCTGGGCCACGTGGTTGATCGTGACGCCCGGGTTCGCCTTCTCGAAGGCCGCGTCGTTCGCCTTCATGGGGGCCTGCGAGCCACCGGCGTTGACCTCGCTGTACTTGAAGTCCCAGACGGTGAGCGTCTGAGCGGCCACGGTAACTACCGCGAACACCGAAACGAACACGAGACCGAGGATAAACTTCTTCATCTTCAATTCCTCCTAGTGCGGGATAGCTGGGAACCACTATGCGGCCGCCTCGGGGAACCGTAAATGGAGCGGATTGCGCCGGATCATGGATAAAATTCACCGCCTCAATGCGCTCCGACGTGATATCATCTCGTTGTGGCTCGCTATCGAACCGTCCGCGGGAGCATATTCCTTTGGGTCTCCGTTCTTCTCGTCAGCGTACTTCTGGCCTTCTCCCTCGTGGTGTACGACTACGCCTCGACCGTGGCGGGAGAGCGCTTCTCCGAGGCGCTGACCTCGCTCTCCCGGTCCGTCATGGCGAACCTGGACGCACAGGTGGCCGAGATGAACCGTCTCAGCCTCACGCTGATCTACTCCCAGGTGTTTAGGAACCTGTACGCCAGGCACCTGGCCTTGCCGCGATCGCCGACGACCGTAAAGCAGAGGATCGCCAAGCTCGAAAATACGGAGTCCTTGATCGAAATAGGCGACACCGTGCTCGGGCCCAACCAGTCGGCTCCGCAGGTAAACGTCTTCGACCCGCGGGGCCAGATGATCGGGGCTGGATTCTTCAGCCGACTCATCGAACGGGATGCCAAGCTCGAGAGCTGGTACCAGGATGTCGTCGCCAGGAACGGCGATTGGCTCATCCTCCCTCCGCACATGGATCCGCTTCAGGAGGAGACTTCGATCGTGGTGAAGGACAAGCTGTACATATCCCTTGTGCGCTCGTTCCAGGACCCCCTGCAGTCGACCCAGGGCATAGTGGAGGTCATGCAGTACTGCGACGCTCAGTTCGCCGAACTGGACTCGATGAGCGGCTCCTCGACCTCGATCTTCGTGCTTGACCACGGCGGTCGCCTGCTTTACCCCTACGATGGCGCACGGGTGCAGGTAGCCGACTTTCCGAGCCTCTCCGCGCAGCCTGGACGCGGGAGCGTGGCGACGGGCATCCTGCCGGGCAAGCGCGAAAGGCAGATATACGCCACCGCCATCTCGAAGGACACCGGCTGGACCATCGTACTCGGCGAGCCTTCTGCCGGCCTGTCGTCCAGCATCCTGCAATATGCGACGCGGATCGCCTTGGTGACCCTAACGGCCATTCTCTGTTCGCTCGCCGCATCCTACTTCATCGCCAGGCGCCTGACGGTACCCATCAAGGAGCTGCACGCGGAGATCGAGTCGCTCGAGCTGCACAACCTGGACGATGTGGCCGAAGGGATGCCCAGGTCGGACCTCAGCGAGCTCGACGAGCTGCGCCTCGCGTTCCGCGACATGAGGCTGAAGCTCAACGAGTCGGTCCAGGAGGCGGTCTCGCTCCGCGCGCATGAGAAGGAAGCCCAGCTGGTCGCCCTGCAGTCCCAGCTCAACCCTCACTTCCTCCACAACATGCTCCAAACCATAGCGGTCATGGCGGACGAAGGCTACCTGATACCCATCCAGAGCCTGATCACCAACCTGTCGAAAGTGCTCCGCTACGTTTCGTCCACAGCGGAGTCAACCGCGACGCTGGGGACGGAGGTGGAATACGCCGAATGCTACCTCGCCGCCATGCGTGCGAGGTTCGGCGAGAGCCTGGAGTACATTATCGATGTTCCCGACGCCATGCGTCAGATCGTCGTGCCCCGGCTGATCGTCCAGCCCTTCATCGAAAATTGCTTCAAGTACGCGACCGTCGCGCGCCCCCCGTGGCGCATCGAGCTTCGCGGGGCCGCCTCGGAGGGCGGGTGGACGGTCGAGATTCGCGACAACGGTCCTGGCCTCTCGGAGGCGACTCTCGAGCGGATTGAGGAGAGGATAGCCACCCGAAAGCACAGAGGCGAGGGACTCGCCCCCATGTCGATCTCGGGCATGGGAATGCTCAACTCCTACGAGAGGCTGCGGCTGGCCTTCGGCGAGAGAGCCTTCTTTTCGATCAGCAATCTGAACGGGGGAGGCGCACGGGTCGTCATGGGAGCCGAGACGAATGGATGAGCGCCACTTTGCATTCATAGTCGCGGAGGACGAAGAGAGGATGCGGGACTACCTCTCCCGCAAGGTCGCCCAGCTCAACCCACGCTTCGAATGCGTCGGGACGGCCGCGGACGGGGAGGAGGCGGCGGATCTGGTCGAATGCCGAATGCCGGACCTCCTCATCACCGACATACGGATGCCGGTCCTGGGAGGGCTGGAGTTGGTCGAGCGGATCCGCCGTACGAACCCCGACCTCCGGATAGTCATCGTCTCGGGCTACAGTGAGTTCGAATACGCGCGCCGCGCGATCGAGCTCGGCGTCAACGAGTACATAGTGAAGCCGGTCGACGTCGAGAGCCTGCGAGAGACGCTCAGGCGCGTCAGGATCAGGCTGGAAGCCTCCGCCGCGCAGGTGGAATCCGAGTTCGCGCTCGATGGCGAGCGCGCCGGAGAGGCCGATCTGATTAAGGCGGTGGGCCTTTTCCTCCAGGAGAACTATCGGCAGCCCTATTCCCTCGAGCGCTTGGCAGCCGCCTTCGGCTGCAAGACCGCGTACCTCTTGCGGCTGTACCGCAGGGCCACGGGGAGTACGCCGACCCAGGACCTGATCCGCCTCAGGATCGAAAAGGCGAAGCGCCTTCTCCTGGGTCATCCCCAGCTCGAAATCAAGCAGGTCGCGGCCGCCATAGGGTACGAGGACCCTCTGTACTTTTCCCGCCTGTTCAAGCGGGAGACCGGGCTCAATCCCTCCACGTTCAAGGACTCCAGCCCGCATTCCTCACCGTGAAAACCATACGAGAATTGCGGGCTAAGGGCCTGTCTTAGGCCGGGGCCAGGCGGGATCCCCCGCGGCGGCGGCCATGTTGGCCCGGCGCGAGTCCACGCCGGCGAGGAATCGCTCGGGAGTCATCGCGCCCGCGAGCATCTGCTCGAAGTCGGCCTCGATCTCCATCCATTGGCCCATTATGAACTTGACTCCTCCCTGGAAGGGCTCCCCGCCGAGATGGGCCGACCCGAGGAAGTCCTTCTCGTTCTGCTGAAGCGGGACCATCTTCGTGGGGAAAGAGAGGCTCATACCCTCGGGCTGCTCGGCCGCGTAACGGTCGAGATTTTCCTGCCGCGTCAAAAAGCGGAAGAACTGCCGGACGGCATCCGGGTCGCGACTCTTCGCGTTCCCGAACCAGGTGGGCGCGGAACGCTCGATGCTCACGGTGCTGTTGTCGAGCCAGGGAATAGGGAACATGCCCCATGAGCCGGCGCCCGAGTCCGGGTTGGACTTCAGCACGCTCCGCGAAAACCCGATCTTGTTGAGGGTCATCGCGGCGCTGCCGGATATGAGGGCGGTCTTGGCTCCTTCGATGGTGTTTGCCATGAAATTATCCCCGAAGTAGCCACGGCGCATGGCCTCGAGTATCTGGCCCAGGGCGCGATGAAAAGGCTCGTAGTCGGCGAAAGTCTGCGTGTTCGAGTTTAAGCGCTCGTACAGGCCGGGATCCCTCTCCTCGAAGGTCGCACCCAACTCGAAAAAAGTGAGAGATGAATGCCAGCGGCTGGCGCCCGGCTCGTAGATGGGCGTGATGCCGGCTCGCTTTATTTTTTCGCAGACCGACATGAACTCCTGTGTGGTCTTGGGCACGGTGAGCCCCAGCCGCTTGAATAACTTGTCGTTATAGGTATAGACCCAGCCCGTGTCATCGTCCCAGATGACCAAGCCGTAGACCCGGCCGTCGAACGAAACCGAAGGAAGCCATTGCGGCTTGAGGCGCTTGGTCCATTCCTCTCCGCTGAGGTCGAGGCAGTACGTGCGGGGATCGAGCTCGCTTCCGAGATACCACCGGGTCGATTGGAAGAGAAAGATGTCGGTAGCCTCCCCCGAGTCGAGGAGCGTCTGGAGGGCGCGGAAGTAGACGTGCGGGGCGTAGATCGAGAAGGAGACCTTGATGCCGGTTTCCTTCTCGAACAGCTTCGCGTTCTCCCCGATGACGTCGTAGATCCAGCCGTCCGAGGCCATGACCGTGATCTTTCTCGGCTGCTGCGGCACGGGGCCGGGATTCTTCCAGGCTTTGCAGGCTGTCGCCCCGAAGGCCACGGACAGGGAGAGGAGAAGGAGAGCAGCGATGTGGCGGTAGCGTGGAATGAGAAGCGCTGTCACGAGAGCACTATATCATGATCCCGGGGAATCCGCGAGCGAGGGAATCTTCACGATGGAAAACAGGCGAGGCGCAGGGGTGCCGACAATCCGAAGAGGAGAGGGAGCGGAAATGGCTGCGTGGAAGTCGGACCGATTCATAGTAGAGGTGTAGCGGAGTAACGGCCCGTGAGGAAGTACCGATCCGTGAACGGATCGGTGATCCACTCGAAGGGATCGGCGGCGGTATGCAGAGGGGAGGAAAAACATGGACCGTACAGGAGACGAGGCTACCATGACAACGAAACCAACCCTCATAT
>JAJXZP010000025.1 GCA_021779995.1 bacterium
CCGGAGGCGGCGCAGATCGGTGCCCGGGGCGGCCGTGTCCTCGCCGAAGCTCAGCACGCGGCCCTCCGAGGGGAAGGCCAGGGCGTCGAGGAGCTGCAGGAGGGTGGACTTGCCCGAGCCGGTGCGCCCCACGAGGGCGAGAGCCGAGCCGCGCGGGACGGACATCGTCACGCCGGCGAGGGCCGGGCTTTGGTTCACCGTTCCCCGGAGATAGGAGTACGAAACCCCGGCCAGGTCGAAGGCCGCGTCCTTCGCGGCGGGAAGGGGTATTGTGTCGCGCAACGCGTCGACCGCGTCGGTCGGGCGGGCGGGCGTCGGTTCAGACGGAGCCGTCGGGCCGTGCGCCGGGGGATCCGGCGATCTCCCCTCGCCCGTCGCCACATCGCCCGTCGACACGGCGACAGTCGCTACGGCGGTTGCCACGGCAGCGTTCGCCACGGCGGCGTTCGCCACGGCGACAGTCGCTACGGCGGCGGTCGCTACGGCAGGCGTCGCGACAGTCGCTACGGCAGTTGTAGCGGCGGTCGACGCGACAGTCGCCGCCAAGCGCGCCGCCATCGACGCGGCAGTCTCGCGCGCGGAGCCCGGGATGCCGAGGACGCGTGCCAGACGAAGCGCGGGGGGGGCGACGAGACAGGAAAGCCCTCCCCTCGCCTCCTCGCAGATCGACCTGAAGAACTCCTCGCTCTCCCCATCGAAGACGATTCGGCCGCAATCCAAGGCGACGAGCCGCCTCGCTCGGACGGCCTCGGACATGTCGTGCGTGACGTGCACCACCGTGACGCCGCGAGCCGCGAGATCGTCCATGAGGGAGAGAATCGCCTCCCGCGAGGGCGGGTCGAGCATGGCCGTCGCCTCGTCGAAGGCGACGCAGCGAGATTTCATCGCGAGGGCTCCGGCCACCGCGAGCCGCTGCTGCTGGCCGGCCGAGAGAAAGTGCGGCGGCCGCCTGCGTTCCTCCGCCAGCCCGACGGCTTCGAGCGCCTCGGCGACGCGCGAGGCGATCTCGGATCGGCTCAGGCCCAAGTTCTCCGGTCCGAAGGCGACGTCCTCCTCGACGACCGAGGCGACGATCTGGTCGGGCGGCGACTGGAACACGAGGGATACGGTCGAGCGGACGGCTCGCGCGTTGGCCGGGAGCGAGGCGTCCAGCCCGTCGACCAGGACCCTGCCCGAGCTCGCCGGCCTGAGGCCGTTCAAGAGACGCAGGAGGGTGCTTTTGCCGGAACCGTTGGCTCCGACGACGGCGAGATACTCCCCCGCGGCTATCTCGAGAGAGATGGAGTCGAGAGCCGGCGCATCGGCGTTGTCGTAGGTGAAGGAGGCCGATTCGAGATTTATGAGCGGCATCGTCCCTCCCGACGCGCGGGAGGGAGGTCTGATGATTTCATGTGCACCTCGCGTCTCGGCGGCTTAGGGCCGTCCAAGCGTCTGACGAAATTTAGACAAAACCAACCATATTGTCAACTACTCGGGCAGATTCCAGAATCGGATCGAAGAGGCTCGGCTCCGCGGGACCGGGCGCGGCGAGCCCCTCGGGCTGGAATTGTCGCGGAGGGGCGGCGCGGCTCCGCGGGACGGCGCGGTCGGGCGCGGCAAGCCCCTCGGGCTGAAATTCGCGCGGAGGGGCGGCTCCGCGGGGCCGGGCGCGGCGACGAGGGAACGCGTACGTCCGATCCTTAATTCACGGTCCGCTTCCACGATGGGCTTCATACGCACGATCGGAATACCTGCTTCGCCGGCTCAAGCGCGGCGCTGTCCGGTCGGATTACGCGTCTGATTCGATTTTCGCCACGTTCCGCAGTCTGGCCAGGACCGGAATCGAGCCTGCCTGGCATACCGAAGCGGCAATCCCGTCGACAACGAGCGCAGCCGCGACGCCTCTGCCGACGCCTCTGCCGACGCCCTCGCGAAGGCGGTCGGCAGACGGACCGTCCTCGACCTCTCCGATTCGGACAAGGACCTCGAAGGCTATTTCGCGGCGTCCGGCTTTACGTCGGACTATCACACGTCCCTGCGCGAAGCCGACGGGGTGAAGGCGCTCAACAGGGGATCGATCTTCGTCGCCCCAATTCGGCGCGAACGTGGCGGAAGATCTCCGCTTCCTCATCGGGCAGGAGGGGCCGCATCTGTTCCATCGCACCGAAGGCAAGGATCGTCGAGGGTCGCCGCGAGAGGTCGGCAGAGAGGACCTGCTTCCATGAGGGCCCGGAAGACCCCGAGCTCGACCGGCCGGCTGAACAGGTAGCCTTGACCCTCTCGGCAGCCTCGCAGAGCGAGATAGGCTCGCTGATTCTCGGTCTCGACGCCCTCGGCAATGGTGCCGAGGCCGAGGCTCTTCGACATGGCGACGATCGCGTCGACGATGCTGGCCATGTTGGGTGCCTCGCGGATGCCGCGCGTGAAGGATTGGTCGATCTTGAGCTTGTCGACCGGAAAACGGCTCAAGTGGCTCAGGGAAGAGTGGCCGGTTCCGAAGTCGTCTATCGCGAGCCTGACGCCGAGGTTCTTGATTTCGCACATCGTGCGCAAGGCCCCTTCGACGTCGTGCATGAGGGCCGACTCGGTGATCTCCACCACGAGGGCCTGGGGCCGCAGGCTCGAGGCCTCGAGGGCTTTTCGCACCCTGAGCGCCAGGCCGGCCTGGTCGAACTGCCGAGGCGAGATGTTGACGGAGACGAAAGGCGCCTCGTCGGACCTGCGCCACGAGGCGGCGGCCGCGCAGGCCTCGCGCATGACCCATTCCCCCAGCTCGAAGATGATGCCCGTTTCCTCCGCGAGGCCGATGAAAC
>JAJXZP010000287.1 GCA_021779995.1 bacterium
CCGCATCGGAGCCGCGCCGGGGCAGTGCCGGGGCCGCGCAAAGCCGCACCGGGGCCGCGCAGGTCGACGCAGGCGACCTGCGCCGCGCAAACGGGGGATGGGGCGGCGAGTCTCGGGTGCGTCGCCCCGCACGATTTCGGATATCTTTCGCCGGCCGGTCGAATTTCGCTTGATGAACCAGCCGCCGAGCGTTAGCGTTTAGCCCAGCATGGACACACTCTCGGTTCCGACCATCCTCGTCGTCGACGACAACGCGAGCAATCTGCAGGTCGTCGGCGCCGTCCTCGAGCAGGCGGGGTATGCCGTGGCCTTCGCCTTCGACGGTCCGGCGGCGATAGACTACGCCCGGAAAACCCCTCCCGATCTCATACTCCTCGACATCATGATGCCGGGCATGGACGGTTACGAGGTCCTCATGGTCCTCAAGGCCGACCAGAGGACGCGCACCGTGCCGGTCATCTTCCTCACCGCCCTCGTGGGCGGCGAAGAGACCGCGCGCGGCTTCGAGGCGGGCGCGGCCGACTACGTGTCCAAGCCCTTCGACTATCGCGAGCTCCTGGCCCGGGTCTCGGCCCAGGTCGAGCTCGGCCTCGCGAGGCGCCGCATGGAGGACTACGCCCGCCAGGTGGCGGCCATGAACGACCAGCTAGTCGCCGCCATGGGCCGCCTCGAGGAGCTGGCGACCACCGACCCCCTCACGCAACTGCCCAACCGCCGCTACAGCCTCGACCGGATCGACTGCGAGGTCGACCGCTCGCGGCGATCGGGAAAGAGCTTCTGCCTCGGCATCCTCGATATCGACTTCTTCAAGAAGGTGAACGACCGCTTCGGCCACGCCTCGGGCGATCTCGTCTTAAGCGCCTTCGCCGGCCTTCTCCGCTCTTCGCTGCGGGCCCAGGACCTGGCCGGGCGCTGGGGCGGCGAGGAATTCGCCCTCGTCCTGCCCGAGACCGACCTCGCCGGCGCCGCGGTCCTCGCCGAGCGCCTCCTCGCCGAGGTCCGCCGGCTCCGCGTAGCCCTGCCCTCCGCCGGCAGGATCGACGAGATCGGGACGACCGCGACGATCGGTCTCGCCGAGTTCGATCCCCGCGGCGACGACATCGAGGCGCTCATGAAGCGCGCGGACGAGGCGCTGTACAAGGGCAAGCGCGGCGGGCGGGACCGGGTCGTGACCGAGGAGGCCGTCTTGGGAGGCGAGGGCGAGAGGCCATGAGCCGGACCGACGCGAAGGGCGCCGGAGCCGCGCCGGAATCCCGGCCCGGAGCGCGCTCCGCCGAGACTGGGCCTTCCTCCTCGGTGGAGCGCGAGCGCGCGGCCCTGGCCGAGAGCGAGATCCGCTACCGGAGTCTCATCGAGCTGCTTCCGGAAAAAATCTTCCTGAAGTCGCGCGAGGGGCTGTTTCTCTCCTGCAACTCGAGCTTCGCCGCCGACTTCGGGCTGACTCCCGCGGGAGTGCTCGGCAAGACCGAGCGCGAGCTGTATCCGGGCGAGGCGGCCGAGCGGCACGAGCGGGAAGACGCCGTGGTGGCGCAGTCGGGCACGGCGCGGGTGACCGAGGAGCTCGTCGACGCCGACGGGACACCCCGCTGGACGAGGATCACCACGCTGCCGGTCCGCGGCTCCGACGGCGAGATAACGGCCCTGCTCGGCGTGATCCGCGACGTCACCGAGGAGCACTTTGAAACGGAGCGCATGCGGCGCTTCAACGAGGAGCTGGAAGAGCGGGTGCGCCGCCGAACCGAGGAGCTGCAGACGGCGAAGGAGGCGGCGGAGGCCGCCTTCAAGGCCCGCGGCGAGTTTCTCGCCAATGTCAGCCACGAGATCCGCACGCCGCTCAATGCCATCATCGGCTTCTCCGAGCTCCTGGACCGGCCCGCGGCCGACCCGCAGGAGCGCGAGTTCCTGCGGGCCATCCGCACCGCGGGACGAAGCCTCCTCACCCTCGTCAACGACATCCTGGACCTTTCCAAGCTCGAGGCCGGAGGCGTGGCGATCGAGATGCAGCCCGTCGAGATCCGCTCGGTGATCCGCGACATCGACCGCATCTTCTCGCCGGCAGCCTCGGCCAAGGGGCTCGCCTACTCTTCGAGCGTCTCGGAGGAGCTGCCGGACTATCTCATGCTCGACGAGACCCGCATCCGGCAATCCCTCCTCAACCTGGTCGGCAACGCGGTGAAGTTCACCCGGACGGGGAGCGTCAGGCTCGAGGTGCGCCGGGACGAAGCCGACCGGCCGGCCCCGGAGGCCAAGCCGCCGGACTCCGCGAACGGCTCCCGGGCGCCGCTCTCCCCAGCGCCGCTCTCGCCGGCGCCGCTCTCGCCGGCGCGGGCATCGTGCGAGGCCAGCCTCGCCCTGCTCTTCGCCGTGGAGGACACGGGCATCGGCATCCCCCCCGAGGACCTCGGCTCGGTATTCGACGCCTTCGTCCAGCAATCGGCCTCCATCGGGCGAGTCTACGGCGGCACCGGGCTCGGTCTGGCCATCACGAAGCGCCTCGCCGCGGCCATGGGGGGCACGCTGTCGGTCGAGAGCGAATACGGGCGGGGCAGCCGCTTCACCCTCCGGCTCGCCGAGGTCCGAGCGGCCCGAGGCCCGCTCGGCTCCGCCCTGCCCGGCGACGAGGCCGCGGGGACTGCGGCGGCGCCGGATCTGGACTCGCTGGCCCGCGGCGCGGCCCTCTGCGCCCTCGGCCCGGCCGGAGTCGGAGCGGGGGGCGTAGGAACGGCCGGAGTCGGAGCGGCGGACGCGGACGAGTTCTCGCGGCTCGCCGCCAGGGCCGCGGCGCTCGGCTCGGGCGCGCTTTCGGCGGCCGCGGTCTCCGAATGGATAACCGCCCTCCAGGCGGAGGCCGAGAAGGCGAAGCTGGCCCCGGTGTCGCTCTTCGCCGGCGCCGCGCGTGCCGCGCTCGCGCGCTTCGACGTGGCCTCCCTGCGCTCCGCTCTCGTCCAGTTCGGCGAGCTCGGCGGCGAGGCCCCGGACGGCAAAGGCCGCCCGGAAACGCGTCCCGGACGGCCTGCGAACGAGATTCCGTGACGAATCAGAAAACGGGCTCGACCTCCTTCGGTTCGACCTCGCTTCTCTCCGTCTCCCGCCCCTCGGCCTGAGGCGGATTCCTCTGCGGCTTGAACTCGACGTGCTCGGCGACGATCTTGATCCTGGAGCGGGACTTGCCCTCGGGATCGGTCCAGCGATCCTGCTTCAGCCTTCCGACCACGCGGACTCCCCGCCCCTTCTTGAGATTCTCCGAGCAGGCCTGGCCGAGCCGCGCCCAGGCCTCCACGTCGAAGTAGGAGACTTCCTTCTCCAGCTCCTCGTTCTGCTTGTAGAACCGGTCCGTGGCGACGGTGAAGTCGCAGACCGTGGTTCCCGTGGCGAGCGCCTTGCTCTCGGGATCGCGGACCAGGTTCCCCTCGATCAGAATGCTGTTCAAAGAGTTCACGACGTCCTCCTCGCGCGATTCGTGCCGCGCACAGGTAGAACGCGCGCGCCGCGGCGGGGCGATTGAGAAAATGAGAAATAAGACGCGAGGTGCGCGAACGAGGAGATGAAGCGGGACGGAGAAAAAACAGGGAAGCACCGCATGAATTGCTGCTCCGAAAGCCCCTGCAGTCTCAGGGGCATTGCGCGCAACAATCCAGGGCCGGTTCACGCAAAGCCCCGAGACGCGGGGGAACGACGTGACCTGAAGACTACTTTACCACCGTGCCGCTGATCTCGACGACGCTCGGCGCGTAGATGCCTGCCGTCACTGCCGCCAGGAGAAGGTTGAAGAAGGACGCCCTGTGGACGATCGTGACCTCCACGGCCGCGGTGCCGCCCTTGGCCTTGATCTCCCTATCGATGGCCGCCGCGACGAGAGGATCGGTGGCATCGGCCGTGATGTTCAAGAGCTTGGCGCCGCCGGACAAGCCGAGGAACTCGTTGACCCAGACGGTCGTCGTGAAACTGCCCAGGACCTGGTACTTGGAATCGGCGGGCATCACCGAGAGCCCGGAGGCCTTGAAGGTCATGCACGAGGCGAGGACCAGGGCCGCGACGCCGAACAGCAGGGAAAGCTTGAGTGCCTTCATATTCACTCCTTGGCTGGCGAAATTGCTGCGAACATAATATGAAGACCCGGCGCGGTCAACCGCCAAAGCGAACGCCGGCGGTTGGCGGAAAGCCCGCCGCCGACTAGGCCGAACCCGCCTCGGCGGCGGAACCCGCCCTGAGCTCCTCGAAGCGGTCCTCCGCCCCGGCGCCGAGGATGCGGCCCTCGGCCAGCTCGAGCACCTCGGTGCACAGCCGCGAGATCTCCTCGCGCGAGTGGCTGACGAGGATGGCGGTGACGCCCGTCTCGCGCTGGATCCGGATGAGCTCGTCGCCGAGCGAGTAGCGCAGGCTCTCGTCGAGGGCCGAAAGCGGCTCGTCGAGCAGGAGGAGCCGCGGCCTGCGGCCCAGGGCCCGCGCGAGGGCGGTGCGCTGCCTCTGCCCCCCCGAGAGCTCGTGGGGGAAGTGGCGCTCGAGCTCGGTCAGCCGCGCGAGTTCGAGGAGTTCCAGGGTCCGCTTCCGGTCGCCGGTGGCGTAGAACACGTTGCCGTAGACGGTCATGTTCGGGAAGAGGGCGTAGTCCTGGAAGACGAGGCCGACCGAACGGCGCTGCGGCGGCAGGAAGACCGGCGGCCGCGAGCCGTACCAGAGCTCCTCGCCCAGGCGGATCCCGCCCGAGTCGGGGCGGCAGAGCCCGGCCAGGCAGCGCAGGAGGGTCGTCTTGCCCGAGCCGGAGGCGCCGCGGATGCCGAGGAAGCTCCCCTCCTCCAGACAGAAGGCGGCGTCCAGGCGGAAGACCTTCGCGCCGGCCCGCAGGCGCTTCTTGATGTCGAAGTACAGCATGCCTATCTCCTCGCCTCCCGCCGCTGCAGGCGGTTCAGGAGCAGGACCCCGATATAGCTGACGCCCACGAGTATCGCGGAATAGACGTGGGCGCTCGCGAAGTCGAGGCTCTCGACGCGCTCGTAGACGGCGATCGACACGACCTTCGTCACGCCCGGCAGGCTGCCGCCCACCATCAGCATCACGCCGAAGCCGCCTATCGTGTGCGCGAAGGTGTTGACGAGGCCCGCCGCGATGCCCGAGCGCATGTTGGGGACGACGACGCGGAGGATGGTCTCGAGCCTGCCCTTCCCGAGGGTGTACGAGGCGTCCAGCAGCTGGGTCGGCACGCCCTGGATACCAGTCTTGAGCGCCGTCAGCATGAAGGGCAGCGAGGCGACGCAGCCGCCGATCACGATGCCGGCGAAGGTGAAGGCGAGACGCAGGTGGAAGACGCTCATGAACAGCCGCCCGATCGCCCCCCGGGGAGAGAGCAGTATGAGGAGGTAGAAGCCGAGCACGGTGGGCGAGAGCACCAGGGGCAGGGAGGTGGTCGACTCGACCCAGACGACCCAGCGCCCCCTTGAGCGGGCGAAGACCCAGGCGAGGGGGAAGCAGATCACGAGCAGGAGGCCCGTCACCCAGAGTCCGAGGCGGAGCGAGACCAGGAAGGGTTCGAGGTCGAGGCTCACGGGGTTCCGTAGCCGTAGGAGGCGAAGATGGCCTTCGACGCGGGCGAGGAGAGGAAGGCGACGAAGGCCCGGACGCCGGCCGAGGCGGACGCGCCCTTCACGACGACGAAGGCCTGGTATATGGGGGCGTAGAGCGAGGGGTCGACGGCGAACCAGTACCGGCCCTCCCTGTCGTAGGGCTTCACGTCCTTGGAATACAGGGCCGATTTGTTGACGAAGCCCGCGTCGACGCCGGTGAGCGTGTACTGGAGCGCCTCGGTGACGGTCTGCGCGGTGACGAGCTTGGGTTTCACCGACTCGTAGAGCCCGGCTTTCACGAGGGCCTCGAGGGCGGCGCGGCCGTAGGGGGCGGTCTCGGGGTTGCAGATGGCGAAGCGGGTGACGGAGGGATCGGCGAGGACGGCCAGTCCCTTCGAGAGATCGAGCTTCCGCGTCGAGAGGAAGATGAGGGTGCCGACGGCGTAGACCTTCTCCGGCCCGTCGGTGTAGCCGGCGTCGACTAACTTCCGGGGGAACTCGCTGTCGGCGGAAAGGAAGACCTGGTAGGGAGCTCCGTTGAGGATCTGCGTGACGAGGGCGCCCGAGGCGCCGAAGATGAACTGGAGGCGGTACTGCGGATAGCTGCGCTCGAAGGCCGAGCTCAGCCTGTCCGCGACCGAGCTGACATTGGCGGCGGCGGCCACCCTCACCTTCTCCTGGGCGCCCGCGAGCGCGAGGGCCGCGACGAGCCCGATGGTCAGCAGCAGGGCTTTCTTCACGTCAAACCTCCCATATATGGAATGAATCGAGGATGGAAGGACGGACTGTCCCTCCTCCGCCTGCGAGAGAGCCGCTCGCGCGGCGAGCACGACTTCGCCGGCCATGAGCCGTCGGCCATGAGCCGCCGGCCCGGGCGCCGGGCGACTCAACCCAAGGAGCGCGGACGGCGCGACCGACCTGTCGAGGCGGGGGCCCTCCGGGCGCGCTCGGCCTTCGAACGCTTCCCGGCGGCGCACTCGGGGCATATGCCGTAGACCAGCAGCTGCTTGCCGCGAACCTCGGCGCCCGCGGGCACGCCGACCCGCGGCAGCTCCTGGTCCAGGAGGCAGGTCATGGCCCCGCACTCCAGGCAGAGAAAGTGCGCGTGCCCGCCGGGGCAGCCTCTCCGCTCGGCGGGGTTGACGACGAAGCGCAGCGTGCCGTCCACCCCCTGCACCCCGTGCACCAGGGCGGCCTCCTTGAGCAGCTTGAGCGAGCGGAAGATCGTCACGCGGTCGAGCCCCGGCAGGAGTTCCACCAGGTCGCGGTGCGAGAGCGAGCGCCCCGCCGAAAGCAGGGCGGAGAGGACGCGTTGCCTGATCGCGGTGGGGCGCAGGCCCGCCCCTTCGAGCAGGTCGTACGACGTCGTATCATCGGCCATGCCGGCTTATAGCATGGGCGGGGATATTTTGCAACTAAATTGCATTTTCTGGAAATGCGACGCCACCCTCGGCCCCGCCTGGTAAAACGTCACCGACGGAAACGGCCGCTTCGCAGTATCCTTGGTCCATAACTGCAGCACGCGAGGGAAGCACATGGAACTTTCAATCGATCCGTCCGCGACGTGGGACTACGATCTCGTCATCATAGGCGGCGGCGCCGCGGGCCTGTCGGCGGCCCAGTATGGGGCGCGCGCCAATCTCAGGACCCTGCTCCTGGAGCAGACCGCGCCCGGCGGCCAGGCCCTGCTCATAGACCACCTGGAGAACTATCCCGGCTACCTCGAGCCGCGCTCGGGCTACGATTTCGCCGAGGCCATGCGCGGCCAGGCCGAGCTCTTCGGCGCGGAGATCCGGACCGCCCAGGTCGAGGCCGTCGAGCGGCGCTCCGGCCGCTTCGAGCTGCGCACGGACACGGGCCTCATCAGGGCGGCCGCGGTCGTGGCGGCCACGGGCGCCGAGCACCGGCGGCTCGGCGTGCCCGGCGAGGCCGAGTTCTCCGGCCGCGGCGTCTCGTACTGCGCCACCTGCGACGGGCCCTTCTTCAAGGGCAAGCGCATGCTCGTGGTGGGCGGCGGCGACGCGGCCTGCGACGAGGCGGGCTTCCTGGCCAAGCTCAGCGAGCACATCGTCATGGTGCACCGCGGGCCCGCCTTCCGGGCCCAGAAGGCGGTGGCCGCCCGCGTCCTCTCCGATCCCCATATCGAGGTCCGCTTCTCGACCGTGGTCGAGAGCATCCGCGGCGACAAGAAGGTCCGCGAGGTCATCCTCCAGAACACCCAGACGGGCGAGCGGAGGACCGAGGCCTTCGATGCGGTCTTCGTGTTCATAGGCTCGAACCCGCGCCACGAGCTCTTCCCGGAGGCGCGCCGCGACGAGACGGGCTACCTGCTCGCCGACCAGAGGATGGAGAGCTCCGTGCCGGGCCTCTTCGTGGCCGGCGACCTGCGCGCCTCGCCCTTCAGGCAGGTCGTCGTCGCCGCCGCCGACGGGGCCATAGCGGCCCACTCGGCCTCCCAGTACATCGACGAGCTGAAGGCCGCCCGCCCGGAGGCGGTCGCCGAGCCCGTCGCGGCCTCCTGACTCGAAGCGGCCCCGGGACCGGAGGCAGGCTATTTCCGGGCGTAGAGCAGGTAGACGGCCTCGTTGAGTTCGCGGGACCAGGCGACCTGGAAACCCGCCTCCTCGGCGAGAGCGCGGGCCGCGGAAATTTCCAGGCGGGCTCCCGGATGCGGGCCGTGGCCGATATGGGAGGGCAGCCATTCGACGACGCCGATCCTCCCCCCCGGCTTGAGGCAGCGAAAGGTCTCGCGCAAGAGCCGGACCGGCTCTTCCACCTCGTGAAGGACGGTGCAGAGCAGGGCGAGGTCGGCACGCCCCTCGTCGAGGCCGAAATCGTATTCCCCGCTGACCTTCGCCTCCAGGTTCGCGAGGCCGGAAAGCGCCACTCGCCGTTCGAGCTCCGCCTCCATCTCCGCGGAGCTGTCGAGGGCTATGACGCGCCCCCCCGGGCCGACCATGCCGGCGGCGGGAAGCGAAAAGAAGCCGATGCCCGCGCCGACATCGAGCAGGGTTTCTCCCTCGGACAGGGCGAATTCGCCCAAGATGCGCTCGGGAGGCAGCATCTCGCGCCGCTCGGGGGAATCGAGACGGGCCATGTGCCGCGGATCGAATTTCTGATGCATCGAAACTCCTCATTTCGACACGCCGCTTGACAGGGGGGTGAAGTTTTGCGTATTGTGAGCTTATGCCTGAATTATACGTAGGCACTCAACACCACCACAAGGAGAACGGCGTGGATCTCGTACCACAGAAGATACTGAATCCCCGAGTGAAAAGACTTATCGGCGTGGCGAGCGGCAAGGGTGGAGTCGGCAAATCGACCGTCGCCGTGCTCATCGCCCAGGCTCTCGCGGCGCGGGGCGCCAAGGTCGGGGCCCTGGACGCGGACATCACCGGCCCCTCCCTCCCCCGCCTCATGGGCCTCGACTCCTTCAGGGTCGGCGCGGAAAACGGCAAGCTCATTCCCCTCGAGAACGAGGAGGGCATCAAGCTCCTGTCCATCAACCTGCTCAACGAGAAGGAGGACGATCCGGTCATCTGGCGCGGCCCCCTCCTGGCCAAGGCTCTGGAGCAGTTCTGGACCGACACCGACTGGGGCGACCTCGACTATCTCATCGTCGACTTCCCCCCCGGCACCTCGGACGTCGTCCTGACCGCCTTCCAGATCCTGCCCTTCGACGGCATCGTGGTGGTGGCGACCCCCCAGGACTACGTGTCCATGATCGTCCGCAAGTCGGTCAAGATGGCCGAGATGCTGAGCGCGAAGGTCATCGGCCTCGTCGAGAACATGAAGACGATGATCTGCCCCTCCTGCGGGAAGGAGATACCCCTCTTCGACGACGGCGGCTCCTCCGGCGCGGACAGGCTCGACATGCCCCTCCTGGCCAGCCTGGCCTGGCGTCCCGAGGTGGTGCGCGCCCGCTCGCTGCGCTGGAAAGACCTGCCCGAGGCGATGCGCGCCGACGCGGAGCGCATCGCCCTCGCCATAGAGACTTTCGCGAAACGCCGCCCTGAAGTCGCGGCGCAACACTGATCGAGAGGTGGAAATATGAAGATCGCTGTACCTTCCCGGGGCGGGCTCGTGGACGAGCATTTCGGCCACTGCAAGGAATTCCTCGTGTACAAGGTGGCCGAGGACGGCTCGGTCGTCGAGGAGCCGGTCATGCCCTCGCCCGAAGGCTGCGGCTGCAAGTCGGGCATCGCGGCCGACCTCGCCCGCGCCGGGGTGACGCACCTCGTGGCCGGCAACATGGGCGACGGCGCGGTCCGCGTCCTCGGCTCACGCGGCATCGCCGTCGTCCGGGGCGCCCAAGGACCGGCCCGCGCCGCGGCCGAGGCCTTCGCGAAGGGCCGCATCGCGGATTCCGGGACCGGCTGCGCCGGCCACGGCGACGATCACGAGTGCTCGCATTGAGCCCGGGAGCCTAGATGCCCAGACCACCGGTCGAACGGAGACTCGGCTCGGCCATCGCGGCCCTAGGCTTCAAGCCTTCGGGAGCCGGAAGCGAGGGCGAGGTCATCCTGAGCCTCGACGAGGCCGAGGCGCTGCGCCTGGCCGACCTCGAGGGGCTCTACCAGCAGGCCGCGGCCCAGAGGATGGGCGTCTCGCGGCAGACCTTCGGGCGCATCGTCGAGTCGGCGCGCAGGAAGACGGCCGACGCCCTCCTCAACGGCAAGTCGCTGCGGATCGAGGGCGGCCCGGTGGCCATCGGCGGCGGCCCCGAGCGGGCCCGGGTGGTCGCCGTGCCGAGGTCGGACGACGACACCGTCGCCGAGCACTTCGGCTTCAGCTCGAGCTTCGCGCTCTTCTCCGCCGATAGCGACAATAATATAACGTCAGAGCGGCGCTTCGACCTGGATCGTCCGGGCGGCTGCGGCTCGGGCCTCATCCCGGCCCTCGCCGCCGAGGGGGTCACCCACGTCGTCGCCGGGCGCATCGGCGGGGGGGCGCTCCGCGTGCTGGGCTCCCACGGCATTGCCGTGTTCCGCGGCGCGAGCGGCCCGGCGAGAGCGGCCGCCGAGGCCCTCCTGGGCGGCAAGCTCGTCGACAGCGCGGCCGCCTTCGAGCAGCCCGACTCAGCGGAGGGCGGCTGCCGCGGTGCGGGCGACGGCGCCGACCTCGTCGACGACGTCGTCGGTGTGGGCCAGGCCGGGGAACAGCACCTCGTAGGCGCCGGGGGCGATGGCCACCCCCCGGTCGAGCAGCCCGTGCATCAGACCCGGGTACAGGCC
>JAJXZP010000225.1 GCA_021779995.1 bacterium
CGGGGCGGCGACCGGCCGCGCTTGCCGCGAGGCGGCGACCGGCCGCGCCCGCCGCGAAACGGCGCCTCAGCGCTGCCACCAGAACGCGTTGTCGGGCCGCACGACCTCGAAGCCCTGCTCTTCCATGACGCGGCGCTCGCGCTCGAAGTCGCCGGGATTCATCCTGACCGACACCACCTCGAGGTTCCGCATGATGTAGGTCTCGAGGAAGTCGCTCACCTCGGCCGGGCCGGTCTTGGCGATCTCGTCGGGATAGCCGAGGAAGTAGTCGACCGAGGCCGCCGCCCACCAGAAGGAGAGGGCGTCGATCATGCCGTCGGGCGTCGATATCTGGGCCGCCCGCTTCTGCAGGAGCCGGCTCCGGGCGGCGGCGTAGTCTTCGGCGGAGAAGTAGTCGGGGTCGACCTTCATCGAGGTGATCTCGTAGCCGCGGGCCCGCTCCTTGAAGCCGTGCACGAGGTCGGCCGTGCTGCGGCGCCCGGGGTCGGGCGAGAAGGCGGCGCCGTACGAGATCCACCCCGCGTCGCGTTGGCTGACATAGTAGGCCGTGATCGAGTCGGCGCCCTGCAGGCCGCTCACGTGCTTGAGCATCGAAGTCTTGAAGCGCCCGTCGGCCGGGGAGACGAGCGAGCTCCACAGGTCCGCGGCGTAGGTGGAATCGGGCTCGTAGGCGAGATCGGGCCCGCGGTACCGGGCCTCCACCGTCGCCGAGCCCTCGGGCATGGAGGGGTCGGGATAGACGAGCCAGGTGGGATGCCAGATTCCCGGCTTCGGATTGGGGGGCAGGCTCTTCTTCCACGGGTCGGGCGCGCTCGGCCAGGCGCCGAAATACTTCTCGACCGAGGCCCGCACGGCCTCGGGATCGACGTCGCCGCCCACGAAGATCGCCGCGTTGCCCGGCACGAACCAGGTCTTCTGCAGGGACCGGAGCGAGTCGAGGTCGAGCGACTTCAGCGCGGTCTCGCTGCCCACCACGTCGCGGCGCCAGGGATATTTCCCGAACAGCCTTCGCGTGAAGGCCGCCTCGTAGACCGCGGCCGGGTCCCGGACCTGGGCCGCGGCCTCGGCCAGGCACTCGCTCTTGGCCGCGTCGAACGCGGCCGGATCGAGCGGAGGCGACTCGGCCAGGCGGGCCCAGAAGGCGATTCCCTGGTCGGTCTTGGCCGAAGGCAGGGTGAACCAGTAGCTCACCCGCTCGGCCGTGGTCCCCCCGCCGATCGACGAGACGCCGAGATCGGCCAACGCGGCCTTGATCTCGGCCGAGCCGGGATGGGCGACCTCGCCCTGGAACAGCGTGCGCTCATACAGGCGGAAGATGCCCGCGGTGTCCGCGGTCTGGGCTATGGCCCCGGCGCGGAACTCCAGCTGGACGCGCGCGAGCGGAAGGGAAGCATCGCGGTACACGTAGAGTTCGAGCCCGTTGTCGAGCTTGTAGCGGAACAGGTTCTGCTGCGAGGTCGATTGGGCGGCGAGGGCGAACCCCGCCGCGACGACGAGGAGCGCGGCGAGCAGCGACCGTTTCATGGATGGAAGCCTCCTATCCGATGCGGCGAGCCGGCGGATCCTCGCCTGTAAGCGCGGGCGCGGAACGATTCGCGCCGTCGAAGCGGCGCCATACTATCCCGCGCCCAAAATCGTTGTCAAGGAAAGCTCCGTTGCGCGTTTCGGCGCGTCCTTGTCCAAGCGAGCGCCTGCGTGGTATCTTGACCGCATACCATGTCATCCAGCCCTTTCGAGCGCCGCCCGATCCTGGAGCCCTTCGCCAGACGCGGCGGTTCCGGCCACGGCTGGGCGTATCTGGACGCCGTGCAGGCCCGCGCCGTGGCTGCGTCGCTCTGTTCGCCCTCGACGGCTTTTCCGCTTCCCGCGCCCCTCGGTCCCTTCCCCGCCCCGGTTCGGAAGAGATGGACGCTCGGCCGCGCGCTCAAGTACCTGGCTCTGGCCCTCCTGACTCTGCAGCTCTGCTACATGGCCGCCACGAGCCTCCTCATCGCGTCCTACCGCTTCGTCAATCCTTCGGCCACCGTGCTCATGGCCTTCCGCGCCTGGGACTACAAATGGAAGATCGTGAGACCTCGCCCCCTGCCCCTGCGCCGCGTGCCCTTCTATATCCGGTCCATGCTCGTGGCCATCGAGGACGACAACTTCTACCACCACGGGCCCATCAGCATCGCGGCCTTCAAGCGGGCCGAGGAGATCAACGCGCGGATCGGTCGCACGCTCTACGGCGGAAGCACGCTCACCATGCAGGTGGCTCGCACGCTTTTCCTCGTGCCGGTCAAGAGCTATCTGCGCAAGTATCTCGAAGTCGTCGCCGCCTACGAACTCGAGTTCTTCCTTACGAAGAACAGAATCCTCGAACTTTATTTCGGCTACGCGGAATGGGGGAAGGGCATTTTCGGCATCGAGGACGCCGCTCTGCACTGGTACGGACGCGGCGTCGCTTCGCTCTCGCGCGACGAGGCCGCGCGGCTCATCGCCATTCTCTCCTCGCCGATACGTTTCGGTCCTTACACTCTGCAGCACAGCGGCATCCTGAGCGATCGCTACGACTACCTGGATCGGCACTACGTGAATCCACCTCCGCCAAGCGAGCTTGGCGCGCCAAGCGGACTTGCCGTGGCAGGCGGACCTGCGGCGGCCGGCACGGCGGGGGCGACGGGAGGAACTGCCGCCCCCGGAGGAACTGCCGCCCCTGGTGGCCTTGCCGCGGCGCCCGCGGGCGCTCCGAGCGCGGCCGCGCAGACCGGCCAGCAGCCGGCC
>JAJXZP010000051.1 GCA_021779995.1 bacterium
TCCGAAGACCGCTCCGAGAGGCGGGCCGACAGGTTCGGCTGGGGCAATCCTATGTCGGCCTGGGCCTTGAGGAAGAGATAGGATAGCTCGTTCGAGGCGTCCCGCCCCTCCGGCGTCAGGCCGCCGCAGGCGATGTTGAAGCCGATGGGAAAGCCGGCGAAATACTTAGCGCTGTTCGAGTTGCGCAGGTAGACGATCTGGTTGAACTTCAGCCAGAGCGCCTCGATGAGCTCCAGGGCCCGCGCCTCGTCGATGAGGCCGGCGGAGCTGTCCCGCCGGTAGTACGGCAGCAGGTACTGGTCCGCCCTGCCGGGCGAGAAGGACGAGGCGTTCGACTCCATTTGCAGAAGAACGAAGAGGAACCAGAGCGATTGGAGCGCGTCGTGGAACGAGGCGGCGGGCTCGGCCGCGAGCCTCCGGCAGCGTGCGGCGACATCGAGCAGATCGGCTCTCTCCTCGGCCGAATCCCTCCGGGCGGCCATCTCTTCGGCCAGAGCGGCGTAGCGGCGCAGGAAGTCCATGGCCGCTTCGAGCACGATGATCTCGCCATGATAGAAGTTGGCGGCATCCGGCGATGAGCCCTTGAGCCGCGAGCGGAGGTCGTCCAGTATGCCCTTCGGCCCGAGCGTCAGCCAGCGGCTGACATCGGGGCAGATGTGGCCCTGGGCGTGATCGGTCTGGTTGATCTTGGCGACCTTGCCGATGGCGCCGATCTCCTCGCCGATCAGCTCCTTCACCTTGTCTTCGAGCGACTTGCCCCGCCAGAACGGCATGATGTCGCGCCGGAAGGTCTCGATGTCTTCCGGGCGGACCTCGAACTTGTCCTGCGGCCGGCTCGGCAGATTCTCGATCTCGGCATCGACCCAGGAAATGCCCGCCTCGGGCGAGACCACCCCGGCTCGGACACCCGCGGTGCGGTTGCCGACGATCAGCTCGAGCGGATCGACGCGGATCTCGATGGAGCGCATGGTCTCGGCCAAGGCTTCGGCCCGCTGGATATTGCGCGGCTTGTCCGGGTTCATTCTATAGTATGCCGTGACGATGCTCGCCTGCTCTATCGAAAGATACCGGGGCTCGTCGAGCATGCGCTGCTTGAGCAGCATAATCCGCGGCGAGCGCTCCAGCGCCTTGATCGCTTCCGGCTTGGTTTTTTCCATTTCCTTTGCCCCCTCCAGGATCGCCTGGCTCCGAGCGGTTGACTGAGAAGAACCAGAGAGAATCGAAGTACGGAGGCGCAGAGACGCGGCGGGAAAAGGGGGAGTCAGGGTTGAGCGCCGCGCGCGGCGGGAAAGGCCCGTTCGCTGCCTCGACCTCTCTTACCCCGCTTCTCCTCCGTGTCTTTCCTCAGTGTCGCTATGTCGCCGTGCCGCTGAGGTTCCTCCGATGAATGGGCGGTCCCGAAGGCTAAACGGCCTCTCGCTTCCGCTTCTGGGCGTAGCTGTCCAGCCAGATGATCGCGACGATGACCGCGCCCTGGAGCATGATCTGGAAGTACGAGCTGATGTTCAGCATGTTCATCGAGTTGCCCAGGAGGCCGAACACCAGGAGGCCGAGCGCCGACTGGGGTATGCCGCCGATGCCGCCCGCAAAGGAGGTGCCGCCGACGACGACGCCGCAGTTGACGACCAGCGCGGTCGTCTCGCCGTAGACCGCCGAGCCCGTGTTCAGCTCGGACGAGAGCAGCACGCCCGCCAGGGCGGCCATGGTTCCGCTGATGACGAAGGCGAGCCACTTGGTCCTGATGACGTCGATACCCGAATAGCGGGCGACTTCATAGTCGCCGCCGATCGCGTAAAGATTGCGGCCGAACTCCGTGTAGCGCATGAGCCAGTAGGTCAAGGCGAAAAGCACGAGCATGATTATCACGAGGTTCGGCACACCGTGGAAATAGCCGTTGCCGATCATCATGAAACTGGGGTTCTGCGCCGGAACCGGGTGCGCGTTGGTGAGTTGTTGGGCGACGCCCGTCAAGAGGAGGCCGATGCCCAGCGTGATGATGAAGGGCTCCGTCTTCTGGTGAACTGCGAGGAAGCCATTGACGAATCCGACCACTGTGCCGAAGAGGATGGCGAGGAAGATCGCGAGGCCCATCGGCATGCCGGCGTTCATCAGCTTGATGGACACTATCCCGGCCACGACCATGATGCCGCCGATCGACAGGTCGCAGCCGCCCGCGATGATGGTCAGGGTTACGCCGAAGGCAAGAATGAGGAGAATCGATGTCGAGCTGAGCATTTGCAGCAGATTGAATGCCGAGTAGAAATTGCTGTGCGAGAAAAGCATGCCAATGAGCATTACCAGGATGGCTATGAGAGCCTTCTGCTTGGTGAGTATCTTGTAGAGCGTAGCGCCTTTTCCTGTACCGTTCATTGCCGAATCTCCTACATGTGCTTGCGATTGTCGAGCCAGATCGCGAAGGTCAGGATCGCTCCCTCTGCCACGACTTGGAGATAGGTGGACACCCCCAGGAGATTGAGACAGTTGGACATGAGGACTACCAAGAGGACGCCCATCACGGTTCGCAAGACGCTGCCCTTGCCCCCCTTCAGGGTCGTGCCGCCGACGACGACTGCGAGGATCGCGTTGGTCTCGTATCCTACGCCGATGACCGGAGACGCCGTCGTAACGCGCGAAAAGAGCACGATGGCGCCCAGGGCGGCCATGAAGCCGCCGATCGCGTAGATCACGACTATGGACCGCGAGATCCGGACGCCGGCGAGCCGCGCGGCCGTCTTGTTGCCGCCGGTGAGCCGGACGGCGCGGCCCTCAGCGGTCATCTCCTGGAAGACCCACAGCGCGGCCAAGGAGATGAGGAAGATCACGAAAGACCAGGACAGGAAGCCCAAGCTCCCGCTGCCGATCGCCTGGAAAATGGACTTGCTCGCCGTGATATCCCAGAAGTGCATCGTGGAGCCGTGGCTGTACAGGAGCGCGATCGCGGAGTAGACGGTGCTGAGGCCGAAGGTCATGAAGAGGGCCTCGGCCTGGGTGAGCGCGCCCGAGCTCAGGATGAGGACGCTGTTCAAGGCGCCGCAGACGGTGCCGGTCGCCAATCCGGTGAGAAGGGCCGGCACCTGCCCCATGGGCTGTATGAGCGAGATGGTGACCACGGCCACCAGGTTGATCGTGCCCGCTATCGACAGGTCGATGAAGCCGCCGATGATCACGAAAGTAGTCCCGAGCGCTACCATCATGAGGGGCCCGAACTGGAACATGATGTTGGTCAGGTTCTCGGGCGAGAGGAACTTAGGCTCGATCAAAGCCGTGAGCGCGACAAGGGCCGCGATCATCACGAGCACGAGGTAGTCCCGAAGAATGGAAGCGCCGACCCGGATTGCTGAATTAGTCCCTTGCACGGTCATGAGCATTCTCCATCGAAACCCAGCGCTGCACTCATTATCTTGTCCGCCGAGGTCACCTTGGGGTCGAACTCCCCGGTGATCCTGCCTTCGAAGACCGTCAACACCCGATTGCTCATGTTCAGCACCTCGGGGAGCTCGGAGGATATGAGGATGATCGCCCCGCCGCGCTCAGCGATATCTTTCATCAGCATGTAGATCTCGTACTTTGCGCCGACGTCGATGCCCTTGGTCGGCTCGTCCATGATCAAGATACTCGGGGAGATCTCCAGCCAGCGCCCGACGATGCACTTCTGCTGGTTGCCGCCCGAGAGATTAACGACCGGCACCTTGGTCGAGGGTGTCTTGACGGACAGGGCCTTGACCTGCCTCGTGCCGATCTCCTTCTCGATGGACTTGCGGAGGAATCCGAGCCTCGTGAACTTCCTGAAGCTGGCCATGGATATGTTCGACTCCACGGAGAACGGGAGCACGAGTCCCTGGAGTTTGCGGTCCTCGGGGATGAAGCCGAATCCGGCGCCTATGGCGTCGCGCGGATTGAGGATGGGAGTCGGCTTCCCCTCGATCAATACCTGGTGCCCCCTGACCCTGTCGGCGCCGAAGAGCGCGCGGACTATCTCGGTCCGGCCGGCGCCGACCAACCCGACGAAGCCCAGGATCTCGCCCTTGTGGAGCGAGAAGGAGACATCGTGCAGCTTGCGCGTGTTTATGGAGCGGACCTCCATCAGGACCTCGCCGACGCGCTGTGGGCGCTCGGGGTACTCGTTCTCGATCTCGCGCCCGACCATCTGCATGATGAGCTCGTTGCGCGTGAACTCGCTCTTGGGCTTGGTGTCGATGACGCGGCCGTCGCGCATGACGCTCACGTTGTCGCAGAATTCGAAGATCTCGTCCAGCTTGTGGCTGATGTAGATGATGGAGATCCCCTGATCCTTGAGCTGCTGGATGATCTTGACGAGCTCGCACATCTCCTCTGCGGTGAGGCTCGAGCTCGGCTCGTCCATGATGATGAGCTTCGATTCGAAGGAGAGGGCCTTGGCGATCTCGACCATCTGCTTTTCCGATACGCTCAGCTCGGAGACCAGGCGCGTGGTGCCGATCTTGCTGCCGATGCGGTCCAGAAGCTCCCGGGCCTTGGCGTGGGTGCCGCGCATGCCCTTCATCTCCCTGAAGCGGCCGAGCAGGACGTTCTCGCCCACGCTCATCGTGTTGACCAGGTTGAGCTCCTGGTAGATTATCGCCAGCCCGCGCTGCATGGACTGCTGCGGTGTCGTATGCTCGATCTGCTGCCCGTCGAAGACGACGGTTCCGCTGTCCTTCTCGTACACGCCGGAGAGAATCTTCATGAGTGTCGACTTCCCCGCTCCGTTTTCCCCGACGATGCCGTGCACCATGGCACGCTTGACATCGATAGAAACCTTGTCCAGGGCCTTCACTCCCGGGAAAGACTTGCATACGTCCTTGATCGACAGAATGACTTCCGAGCCGCCACTATCCATGATCCCATCCTCTGAATTGATTGAAAGAGAAGGCTCGCCCCGCCGCAAGCGAGACGAGCCTTTGCGCTCTCTACGCGCGCTACGCGGATCTTACCACTGGGGCACCGGGAAGTTCTTGATAGTGCTCTTGTCTATGACATTGAGCGGAATGTAGTTGATGGGGTCGACCTGCTGGCCCTTCACGACCTTCTGGGCGAGTTCCATGTCCTTCTTCGCCATGGCGACAAAATCCTGGGAAATACTGACCGCCTGCTCGCCGGAAAGGACCTGGTTGTAGCCGGCGCGGTTGCCGTCGATGCCGATGATGTAGAGGCCCTTCAAGTCGGCGGCCTTCGCGGCCTGGATGACGCCGGTGGCTCCGTTGTCCCAATGGACGAATACGCCCTGGATCTCGTGGCCGTACTTGACGATGTCGTCTTCCATGATGGCCATGGCCTGTTCGGTCGACCACTGCTGGCAGGCCTTGTAGTCGATGACCTTGATGTTGGAGCTATCAATGACAGAATGGAAGCCGTCATGACGCTTGATCTGGGCATCGTGGCCGGCCTGTCCGCCGATCTCGACGATCTTCGCCCCGTTCGGGAAATGTTTCATGAAGGCTTCGGCAGCCTGCTTTCCGGCGAAAACGTCGTTGGAGCCGGCATAGAAATCGCGGTACTTCTGGTTCGCGGGAGACAGGTCCGAGGAGAACATTCCCACGATCAACCCAGCCCGCTTGGCCTGCATGAGGCTGGGGACGATGGCGTTGATGTCGTTCGGGTTCAGGAAGATGACCTTGAACTGCTGAGCGATGCAGTTCATGACGAGCTGGGACTCGACCTGGCTGTCACCCTTGGCGTCGAATGTGTACATGTCCAAGCCAAAGTCCGCACCATACTTCATGAACTGCTTTTCGGAAAATGCCTGCGACTCGTTGGCCATGTTCTGGCAGATAAATGCCGCCTTCACCTTGGCCTGGGCGCTCACTCCGAAAGCCGCCACGACTAGTAGCACAAGCCCGATGAGCACTGCTTTCCTAATTCTCGCCATCCTGCACCTCCATCAAAATGAACCTACATCGAAACAACAACGTTGTTTCATATGCAATCTTTTCGAATTATACACCATTGGCCAAAGTTGGCAAGATAATTTCATTCAAAATCAAATTGGCCAATAGACTCCGTATAGTGCTCTTTCGGATGCACGGGTCAGATCGCGACCCGGCCGGCAATCGACGTATCCGCCCGATGGCGGACGAGGCCGCGGTGCCGTCGCCTCGTCGATCCGGCCGAACCTTCCCGGGAGGGACAACTGAACTCCACGACCAGAGAAGGTCGCGCGCATCGGCGCAGCCCCCACGAAAGCAGAATAATATGCTTTGGAGAATCCGAAAGGGCGGAAACTGCACTGAGAGGGTGGCAGAACTGAACTGCCCGGGCCGGGATGGCCACCCTCTCAGCCGGGCACTAGCCCGAAGCCAACTTTCAGCTCGGCGCCCTTCCGAAAGGCCGGAGGAGGCGGATCAAAATTCGTGACCGGCCAGCCATTTCACGGCGTTCCGCCAGAAAGCGCCGTAATGCTCCCACCCGATGAAGGCCGTGCCCCAATGCTTGGACAGATCGGAGGTGAAGGCCATGGTGCGGCCTCGCCCGAATTCGCCCAACGCGATGAAGGGATTCCCGTCGATAGTCGCCAGCACCTGCGCATCCGCTTTGGCTGAGACTTTGTTGTACCCGAGGAAGAGCGGCCATTCGTCGCCGATCCCCTTTAACAGAGGATGCTTCTTGTCGGTGACGAGGGGCCGGACGCCCTGCGGCTTCTCCACCCGGTCGTCGTAGGGCAGCATATTCACCGGCAGTATCCTCTCGACCTGCGTGTCGTGGTATCCGGGAATGCCCCTGATGCCTTCGAAGCAGTTCCAGCCGCCGCCCATGCAAAAACCCCGCCCTTGGGCGACATAATCGCGGAGCGTATCCAGCCGGTCGGGCCCCATGGGGACGGTGAACATGTCCGGGTACAGCTGGATGGTGTTCTTCCCCGTGTCGCTGAAGATGATAGCATCGTAGGCGTTCATCGCCTCCACGGTCTTGGGGAACTCGGTCAGCGCCACATGGTTGGGCATGTGGGTCACTTCGACGTCGTCGAAGACCTTCAGGGCGTCCAAAAACCACACGGCGAAATTCTCGTACCCGCCCAGCGGTACCATGTCAAAACCCTTGATGTGCATTCTGAGTACGAACCAGGTCTCGCCTACCAGCAGAACTCTCGTTGTACGAGACATACGGAATCCCCCAAGCAGTTGAATTGCCAACGCAAACATGCAAATGTTTACGCAAACATTATTGCTACAATACCACCAAATCTGTATCTGTCAAGTTGGTTTGTGATTCAAATACAGGAGGGACTGCTCCGCCCGCCTTGATATTCAGACTTTGGGAATGGGGCCGCACGAATCCCGTATGACAGGCTCCGCCTGCAGAATAATGTGCGATGCAGGTTTGTCCCTATTCTCCATCGCGCCTACGAGGGTCTCGACCGCGACCGACGCGATGGTTTGCATGGGTTGCCGCATAGTGGTGAGTTTGGGAGTGGTGAACGCGGCCATTTCGATATCGTCTATGCCGACCAGCGATATATCTTCGGGGATGCGCACCTGGTGCTCGTAGGCCGCCTTGAGGAAGCCGATGGCCATGTGGTCGTTCGACGCGATGACGGCGCTCGGCCTGGGCCGGAGTTCATTGAAATGCAGGAAGGCCTCGTAGCCGGAGCCGGACGACCAGTTGCCGCGGAACACCAGCTCCTGCTCGAACGGCAAGCATCGTTTCTTCACGCACGCCGCATAGGCGTCCAGGCGTTGATACGCGTCCAGCACCGACGAGTCTCCGCCGATGAACGCGATTCTCCGATGCCCGAGCGCGGTCAAATAGTCGATGAAATACTCGATGATCGAATAATTGTCCACGTCCACGCAGCTGACGAAGGGAAGGTCGCTGTGGGCGTGCAGGAGCACCGAAGGGTTGCGATTCGCGGAGAGGGCCGCGATTCGCGGATCGTCCATCTGGGAGCCGAGGATGATGACGCCGTCCACTTTTTTCTGCTTGAACAGGAGGGTCAAGTCGCGGCCGTTCCGATGTTCGCCCGAAAGTATCAGCATATCGTAATCGTGGGGAATGAGCGCCTTTTCGATATGGTAGATGAGATGAGAGATATACGGTTCCGAGAGCACGTAATCCAGTTTCTGCAGGATCAACCCGATCGTCATCGCCCTCTGCCGATTCAAGGCGCGCGCGATCGCGTTGGGGTAATAGTTCAGCTCCTCGATCGCGCGTTGGACCCGTTCGCGAGTCTCGGGCTTCACCCGCGGGTCTCCGTTGACCACCCGCGATACGGTCATGAATGAAACGTTCGCCAATTTGGCGACATCGGATTGGGACGCCATAGGATACCTTGAGGGGGAATATACCTTTTCATCCATGTTTGAGGAATAGCGCAAAAAACCGGAGATCGAAGCGGCCCGACCGGCGAGGCGCGGCCCGCCCCAATAGGCCGATGCGCTCGCCCGGGGAGGGCGCCGCGCTCCGCAGCGGGAGGGTCGGCCGGACTACCCTGAACCGGGAGCCCGGAACTTCCTTCGGAACTGGGTCGGGGTGAGCGAGGTGAGGCTCTTGAAGAGTTGGCTGAAATACTTCGTGTCCTCGAAGCCGAGGGCGTCGGCGATCTCCTCCACCGAGGCGGATTTTATGAGCAGGAGGTGCTTCGCCTTCTCGATGCGCACGGCGTTGCGGTAGCGCATCGGCGTGGTGCCGAGGTGCTTCTTGAACAGGCGGGACAGATAGGACGGAGTGACGTAGGCCAGCCGCGCGAGCCGCTCCACGTCGAAGTCCTCGGTGCAATGCTCGTCGATGAAGGCGCGGCAGCGGTCGAGAGCCGCGCTCCTCGTGGGACCGGTGAGCGCGAGCTTCTGCTCCATGAACAGCAGGAGCGACCTGAGAAGATGCTCCTCGAGCTCGAGGAAGCGCTCCTCGCGCCGAAGGTGGTTCTTGTGGGCGCACTGGCAGAGCCAGCCGAGCTCGCCGTCGCCATCGCTCAGCTTGAACGAAAACGGGAGGGAGGCGCGGCACCCGAGCTCGAGCCAGAGGCAGACGATCTCCTGGCGGCTCGTCGAGTCGAGGGTCTCGCGATGCGCGACCCCGGGAGGATAGACCAGCAGATCGAAGAGCGCCACCTCGAGGGTATCTCCCCCCGTAGCCACGCTCGCCTTGCCTTCGATGAAGTAGAGGAGCTCGAGGTAGGGGTGCGAGTGCTCCTTCAGATTCCAGATCTTGCTCTTCTCGTCGAAGCGTTCGCAGAATTTGAGGGAGATGCTACCCGTGCCAACCTCCCGCAGAAAGCGCAGCACCTCCTGTTTCGCGGCCTCGGTCAGCATGCTCAAAGTCTATCTCATTACGGCTCGTTCGTACGAGCCGAATTCCGGACGTTTGCCCCGGTGCGCACCAACGCGGGCATCCGACGGGCGGCGATAGTCCCGGAGAGGCGGACCTCCACGGCGCGGGCCGAAGAGTTGCCGTTTTTTATTTTATCCGATACGTATAAAGGTTTCATTTGAAGCATATCTTGACAAAGAAGCTTTCCTCGCTATCCTAGCCTTATTGCAACGATCCACCCGCGACCATCGATTGCAGGGAAGACTCCGTCGAAAATATGGCCGCCGAGGGGATGAAGGGTACGGGGGCCGGTATCGAGCCACAGCCGAGAAATCGGCCCCGCTCACGGGATTCCCTTGCCGTAGGATTATGAAAGTGGAGGTGGACTCTTGAACCGCTCCGAGCTGCACATCGCCTATGCCGCAAAGGGTCAAACGGCCTTCCCGGGCTCGATGCCCTTCGATCGGATGGCTGTCTTTGGGAGCCTCACCGGCGAGCCGTCCGGGGCCCCGGGCGCCGTAGCCCGGGTCGACGCATGAAAACCACCGATCCACAGGGCAAGCCCCGCGGCCGCGGAAGGCTCGGCAACCTGGATATCATCAATGCGGTGCGGGATGCGGTGCTCAGGGCGGGAAGCTCCCGGGTCGCCGATCTCGCCGCCGAGCTCAAGGTCTCGGAGGTTACAATACGGAAAAGTCTCGATGAGCTCGAACGCCAAGGCATAGTCCGCCGATTCCACGGCGAGGCGCGCATCTACGACGGCGACGATATCCCCTTCCGCATGCACGTCCATTACACCGAGAAGCAGGCTATCGCGGACAAGGCGGCGAGCCTGGTGGAGATGGGCGACACCGTGATCCTCGAGGCCGGCTCGGCCATCGCGATGTTCGCCCAGCGGATCAAGAACGTGCCGGGGCTGACGGTGATCACCTCGAATCTTTTCATCGCCCGTTCCTTCCGCGGCTCGAAGGTGCGCGTGATAGTGCTCGGCGGCCTCTACCAGGAGGAAAGCGAGAGCCTGGTGGGGCCGGCGGTCTGCGAAGCGATACGGTCGGTGGGCTTCTCGAAGTCCTTCTTCGGCGTCTCGGGCTTCACGATCTCGGACGGCTTCATGCTGAACGACATCGCGCGGGCCGAGGTGACGCGCGCCGTCCTCGAGCGCGGGTCCGAGTGCGGCGCCAAAGCCTGGATCCTCACCGACTCCTCGAAGTTCGGCGTCTCGCACGCGGCCAACATCTGCTCCGATCTCTCCCTCGTCGCCGGCGTGGTGACGGATGCGGGCATTCCCGACGAGTACAGGCGGCATCTCGAGGCCTCGGGAGTCAAGGTCCTAAGCTGAGCCGCGCGCCGGGACGCGCGGAGCCCCGCCAGGGGCTGCGGCCGGGCCGCAGCCGGGCTGAGCCGGGCCGGTCAAAGCCGAGTCCGGCCACACAGGGGCCGCGCGCCGCG
>JAJXZP010000268.1 GCA_021779995.1 bacterium
CGAGGGCGGCGCAGTGCACCTTCACGAGGGGCCCGTCGCGCCGCGGCGAGAGGTTATGGATGGCGTCGGCGACGAGCTCCTTGCCCACGCCGGACTCTCCGGTGATGAGCACGCTCGCGCGGGTGGGCGCCACGCGGCGCACCATGTCGAAGACCTTCTTCATCTCGGCCGAGGCGCCGATGATCGACCGCGTCCGCTTCTGCGACTCGACCTCGGCCTCCAGCTCGCGGTTCTTGCGGGCGAGCTCCCTCGATTCGAGGGCGCGCTTGACGAGGAGGGAGAGATGGTCGAGGTTGACGGGCTTGGTCACGAAATCGAAGGCGCCCGAGCGCATCGCCGCCACCGCGTCCTCGATGGTGCCGTGGCCCGTGAGCACGATGACCGGCAATCCCGGATAGCGGCCGACGACCGTCTTCAGGACCTCGGTGCCGCTCTTCGCCGGCATGCGCAGGTCGGTGATGACGAGATCGATGTCGTCGGTCTCGACCACCCTGAGCGCCTCGGCCCCGTCGGCGGCCGTGCGCGCGGTGTAGCCGTCTATGGTGAGGGCCTCGGCGAGCCCTTCGCGGATGTTTTTCTCGTCGTCGGCCACGAGTATGGTGAAACGCATCTAGACCTCCGCCTTGCGCGCCTCGGCCTCGCCCCAGGCGAGCAGCCTGCGCTCCTTCTGGGGCACGGGCAGCGAGATGGTGAAGGTCGAGCCCTGGCCGGGCCGCGACTGCACCGAGATTTCGCCGCGGTGCTCCTTGATGATCTTGAACACGATGGTCAGCCCCAGACCCGTCCCGTTTTCCTTCGTCGTGAAGTAAGGCTCGAAGATCTTCGGCAGCTGCTCTTCCGGTATGCCTGTCCCGCTGTCTTCCACCGAGATCCGGATCTCCTCCTCGACGCGCGAGACCGAGAGCGCGAGCTTGCCCCCTCCCGGCATCGCCGCGAGAGCGTTCTTGACGAGGTTGAGGATGGCCTGCTTCATGTACCGCTTGTCGATGAACACGAGCGGCAGGCCCTCCTCGATGGAGACCTCCACCATGACGCCCGCGCTTTCGGCCTCGGGCCTCATGAACTCGGCTATCTCGCGCACGATCTCCCCGGGTTCGGACTCTATCGGCTCCAGGTCCATGGGGCGCACCGCGAAGAGGAAGTCCACCACGATCTTGTTGAGCCGGTCTATCTCCTCGTCGACCACGCCGAGATGGCGCTCGATGACGGAGCTCTCCATCTCGCACTTGCCCTGGAAGGCCTTCTTGATGAGTTGCATGTGGATCGAGATGGCCCCCAGCGGATTCTTGATTTCGTGCGCGACGCCCGCGGCGAGCGTCGTGAGCGAGGCCAGGCTCTCGGCGCGCCTGAGCTGGGCTTCCTTGCGGCGCTTCTCGGTGATGTCCTCGAGATGCAGGAGCGCGCCTTGGATCTTGCCGTTCGACACGAGGGTGGTCACCGAGGCCGCGACGAGTCTCGTCATGCCCTTGGACTCGATGCCGAACTCCCGGTCGATCACCGAGTCCTCGTTCTCGAGGGTGGAGCGCAGGAAGTCCGCGAGGTCCTCGTCCTCGACGCTCTGCCAGAGCGGACGCTCCGAGGGGTCGGGCCCGGAGAGCCTCAGCATGCGCTCGGCCGCCTTGTTGTAGATGATCGGAAGGTGCGATCGGTCGCAGACGACTATGCCGTCGAGCATGGAGTCGAGCGCGGCCTCCATCCGGCCGTTCTCCTCCGCGAGATCGTAGAGCAGCGAGCGCATCTGCTCGTCGTTGAGCCTCGTGATCTTGCCTATGGCCCGCTCGACGAATCTCCTCACCGCCGGCCTCCGATCTCGTACAGGAGGCTCTCCGCGAGGAGGCTCGGGCTTCGATTGTAGGACTCGTAGTCGGCGCGGGCGTGGCGCAGGGCGTCGGCCCAGGAGGAGACGAGGGCCAGTCCGGTCGTGCCGATCGCGTCCTCCCGAAGGAGGCCGCCCAGCTTGGCCGCGAGGGCCTCCAGAAAGTAGCCGAAGGAGGTGGCGTAACGCTCGTCCTTGGCGCCGAAATCCTTGGTCCGAGCCAGGACCTGCGCCAGGGCGGAGGCGCCGTCCCGCCCCTCGGCGCCCGCCTCCCCTGCGAGGGCCGACAGGGGCCGCGGAAGGCGGTCGGCGTCGGAGCGCTCGGCCAGGGCGGCCGACAGGAACGAAGCGGCGGCTTCCCGGGCCTCTCCGGGCGGAAAGACCCGGCGGGCGGCGAGGAAGGCATCGACATCCGCGGCCGGCTCCGCGCTCCGGAATACGCGTTCGAGGACCAGGGCGGTCTCCTCGGGCCCTCGGCGCGCGAAGGCGTAGCTGCGCGAGCGCGAGAGGATCGTCGCCATCATCGCGCTGCGGCGGGAGCTCAGGAGGACGAAGCGCACGGTCTCGGGCGGTTCCTCGAGGATCTTCAGGAGGGCGTTGCGCGCCGATTCCTGCATGCGGTCCGCGTTCTCTATGACCACGGTCTTGCGCATTCCGAAGGGCGCGAGGCGGGCCCAGAGTTCGGCGTTGCGCACCTGGAACACGGGCGCCGCGTCGGCGACCATCGCCTCCAGCTTGGCGCAGACGCCGGCGATCTTGGCCGCCGTCTCCGCCCCCGCCTCCGCCTTCTCCGTGCTCCCGGCGACCTCGGGATCCAGGGCGTCGAACAGCTCCTCGGCCTCGCGCACCAGGGGGGCCGCCTTGGCCAGGCGCGGCTCCTCACCCTGGAAGAGGGCCGCGTCGAAGCGGCGCAGCA
>JAJXZP010000127.1:0-3422 GCA_021779995.1 bacterium
TCTCCTTGAGGAAGGCCACCCCGCTTTTCTGGGCAGCCTGGTCCTCGCTCGAAATGTCGTACTTTTTCACGAGGCCCACGCAGGAGGTGAGGGTGAGGCCCCGGTCCGCCGCCGCTTCCTTGAGCGCGGCCCGCTGCGCCGGGCTCATGACCGGCAGCGTGCCCGCGTTGACCTCGAGGATATCGAAGCCCAGGGCGGCAGCCTTGTCGAGGTAGGGAATGAAGTCGACGTCCCAGTCCCTGCTCCAGTACGCGTAGAAAATGCCGAGCTTGTTCATGGTACTCCTAAAATACGCGGGGGCCGTCCTTGTCGCAAGTACGGCCCCCGCCATTCGATGCGGGGTCGCTTGGACCCTGCACACCGCAATCAGAAACTGTAGTTCTTCGCGTTCTCGGCGGTGAAGTCCGATGGCGGTCCCATGATCACGGTCTTGCCGTCGGGCCATACGGTGATCTTGCCGACATTGGGCACATCCTGCCCGTTGACCGGCTTTTTGCCGCTGAGCATCTGGTCGATGAGATAGACCGTGAGGTAGCCGAGTTTGCTCGGATCCCAGAGCGTGGCGACGCGCAATGATCCGTCCTCGAGGAAGGGGCGGGAATCTGTGGGTAGGGCGGTACCCACGACGGCGATCTTGTCCTTGAGCCCTTTCTCCTCGACGGCCTGCGCGGCGCCGAGCGGGGCTGGGGTGCTGATGCCGATGATGCCCTTGAGATTGGGGTAGGCGGTGATCAAGTCGAGCGCCTTCTGATAGGCGATCTGCTGCTTTTCATCGGACGGCACCTTGTCTGTCACGAGATGGAGGTTGGGATACTTGGTCTTAGCATAGCTCAGGCCGGCGTTGATCCAGGCGTTGAGGTTGGCTGCCGAGAGCCCTCCGGTGATGATCGCGTAATCGCCGCTTGGCCCCATCTGCTGGACGAGAAGATCCCAAATATGCTGGCCGTACTCTTTATCGTCGATCTGATGGACCGAGAGATCGACGAGTTTTTTGTCGGCCGGGGTGTCCCAGTCGGCGATAAGGATGCCGGCCCTCCTTGCTTTCATGAGCACCGGGGTGAGCGCCGCGGGATCGTTCGGCGCCACCGCGATGGCGTCCACGCCTTTGCTGATGAGATCCTCGATCATGCGGACCTGCTGGGCTGCGTCGGGGGTTGTCGGTCCGGTGTAGATGACATTGATACCCAGGTCCACTCCTGCCTGCTTGGCTCCGACCTCGGATGCGTTGAAATACGGGATACCGACGAGCTTCGGCATGACCACGATGGTGAATTTCTTGCCCCCCGGAGCGGCGAAGGCGATACCTGCCACGAGCGCAAAGGTGAATGCGACCGCGAGGGCTTTCCCCCATCTAGCTTTCATCTGAACCTCCTTTGTATTCCGGATACCGTTCGAACGAATTCGGTAATCCGAATTTCGCTTCCCTGGCGGATCGGCGCCGGGATCGATGCCTTAGGATACGCCCGGTTGTTTCGGCTGGAAATACACAAAATGGTGCTTCGTGCTATACAAAGTGTACGATGTCCCTCACCCCAATTTCCGGCTCTCGCGTCTCGAGCTCAGATAATTGAGTGCGAGCACAAAAATGAGGATCGCTCCCATGATGATATTCGTCAGGTAGGGATTGATGCCGATGATGTTGGTCCCACTCGTGATGACTTGAAGAATCATCACGGCGAGTACCGTTCCCGAAAGGCTGCCGTAGCCGCCGGCGATATCGGTGCCGCCGAGGACCGCCGCGGCGATGCTCTGCAGGAGATAGGACGATCCGTACGACTCCTTGGCCGAATTGTATCTCGAGGACATTATGAGTCCCGAGAGCGCGCAGAGCACCGCGGAGAAGAGGTAAACACCCATGAGCACCCGCTTGACGTTGATCCCGGAAAACATCGTCGCCCTCGGATTGCAGCCGATCATGTAGACCGAGAATCCGAATCGGCTCCTGCCCATGAGATACCAGGAGGCCAATACGATGGCGACGAAGATGACCATGGGAACGGGGATACCGATGATCGTCGCGTTGCCGAGCCAGAGGAACGAGTCGGGGAAGCCTGAGATGGCCCCGCCCTTCGTAATGTTCAGGCTCACTCCCTCGAAGAGGGTCATGGTTCCCAAGGTCACGAGCATGGGAGTGACGCCGACGTATGCGACGACGAAACCGTTGATTGCTCCGGCTGCCAGACTCGTCGCCAGGGCGATGACGATGCCGAGGAGGATCACTTTCCAGTCAGCGACGCCCGCCTGGCTCATGGAAGAAATCGCGACCGCGGCGACTATCGACGACAGCGTAGCGGTGTAGGTGATCGAGAGGTTGATGCCTCCCGAGACGATGACAACCATCATGGCGATCGCGAGAATGCCGAACTCGGGCAGCTGGAACGCCATCGACTGGATGTTGAATGGACGAAGGAATTGCTTCGGCGCTAGTGCGGACATCAAGACGAACACCAGCACGAATATGACGAGCAGTATGAACTCTTTTCTCTTGATGAAGGCAGACAGTTTATTCGTCGGCATGTTCTTATCCTTCGACCGGTTCGATGTCGACCCGCGTCATGCGGCTCTCGGAATAGCGTTTTTGGAGTATGTCTACGCTGATCGACGCGATGAGCACGATGCCGACGACGATTTTCTGCCAGAAGACGGGGATGTGCATGAGAATAAGGCCATTGTTGAGCACCGCGAAGAGGGCCACGCCCAGCAGCGTGCCGAACACCGAACCGTAGCCTCCAAGAACACTCGCCCCTCCGAGGACGACCGCCGCTATGACATGCAACTCGAAACCACTAAAGGCACCGGGGTCCACCTGCCGCATGATCGACGTATGGACGCTTCCCGCGAGTCCAATCAGAAAGCCTTCGAACGTGTAAATGAAAATCGTGATCTTGCCGAGGTCGTAGCCGATCCGCTCGGCGGACACGACGCTGCCGCCCATGGCGTAAACGCCACGTCCGACGAGCGTGTGGCGTAGGACGAACCACATGAGGGCGGCCGCCCCGAACAGGAAGACGAATTGGATTGGCAGGCCGATCGGCTCTCCCACACGGACAGAAACGGCAAAGAGGTCCGTTCGTCCGAAGTTGATGAAGTTCTGGGGAATGCCGGTGATCCAGGTCCCATTAGTGACATAGAGAACTACGCCGATGATGATGCTCATCGTTCCCAGCGTCGCCACGATCGGAGGTATCTTTAGCTTTGCGACGAGAAGGCCATTGATCAGTCCTAAGACGGCGCCTGAAGCGCAGCCGACCACAAAGACCGCGAAGATGTTGGATGACACGCCGATCATGAAATTACCGATAATTACCGTCACTGCCGCGATGATGGAAGCGACCGATACGTCGATCCCTCCCGTGAGGATGATGGGAAGCATGGCTATGGCCATGATCCCAAGCACGATGTTGCTTTTAATGATATCGAAC
>JAJXZP010000127.1:3432-10646 GCA_021779995.1 bacterium
AACAGATTGTCAATCCTGAGAAAAACTGGGCTACTCAGGGCGATGACCAGGGAAATGGCGAGGAAGACGGCGAGAATGCCCGCTTCCTTGCCTTTTCGTATCTTGAGTTTCACGCAATTCCTCCTGCGCGCGCCCGTGCGTAGGGCTTGCTTTTCTCGTGCTCGCCGCTTGATTGGACAGATTTAGTGTGCATCTCATCTGACCTGCTGTTTGATCCCGAGGATGGCTTTTTCCATGATCATCTCCTGGGTCGCGGTGTCGCCGTCGAATTGTCCGGCTATCCGGCCGCGACGCATGACGATGATCCGGTCCGCTATAGCAAGAATCTCGGGGAGCTCAGACGATACGAGGAGGATGCTCATGCCGGACTCGGCGAGATCACGCAGAATACGATGGATTTCCATCTTCGCGCCTACGTCGATTCCATTGGTAGGCTCGTCGACCAGGAGAATCTTCGAGTCCCTCGCGAGCCACTTGACTATCACTATCCGTTGCTGATTGCCCCCTGACAGTTTAGAGGTCTGCATTTCGGGAATGTTGGGCTTGATGTTGAGCCGCTGAATCCAGTCTTGTGCGAGACGGTTTTGCTTGTCTCGTTGTATAAGCCCCAAACGATTGGATATCTTGTCTAAGATCGTGACGACGATATTGTCGGACATGGTTTTTCTGAGCACGAGTCCCTCGGCCAAACGGTTTTCTGGGATGTATGCGATCTCGTGCCGGACCGCATCGATCGGTGAGCGAACCGATATTTCCGTGCCGTGCATGAGTATTTTCCCGGAGTCTGGCGGATTTATGCCGTAGATCGCCTGGAGAATTTCGGTCCGTCCTGCTCCGACGAGTCCGGTGAGGCCCAGTATCTCGCCTTCCCTGAGATCGAAGGAGATGTTCTGGAAGCAGCCCGTGCGCGAGATGTCCCTGACTTCTAGGACCGACTCCGTACGCCTCCGCTTTGGGAAGATAGTGTACTCGATTTTACGGCCGACCATGAGCGAGATGAGCCTGTCGTCATCGAGGCCCTCTTCGTCGAAGGTGCCGAGGTATTTTCCGTCTCGAAGCACGGTGAAGCGGTCCGAAATGGCGAAGAGCTCATCCAGCTTATGGCTTACGAAAAGGAAGGATATGCCTTCGGCTCTCAGGGACCGCATTATTCTAAAAAGAAGATCGACCTCGCCTTTCGAAAGCGCCGATGTGGGTTCGTCCATAATTATGAGCTTAGCATTGTACGTGAGCGACCGCGCGATCGCGACGAGCTGTTGCTTCGCGATCGAGAGCGAGCCAAGCGGCGCGTCTATATTTATTTCTACGCCCAGCCTCTCCAATATCTTTCCCGCGGTCCTGCGCATCTCACGCCAATGCACGAACGTAGATCCCTTCTCTATATCCCTGGCTACCGCGATATTCTCGCCCACCGTGAGATTGGGGAAAAGAGAGAAATCCTGATAGATGACCGAGATGCCTCGCTTCGCCGACTCGATGGGAGTCAGACTGTGAGCCCGCCAGCCCTCGATCACAATCTCGGCCCCCTCGTCCGGCTGATAAACCCCCGATAGTATCTTGATGAGGGTCGACTTGCCGGCGCCGTTCTCGCCGATGAGAGCGTGGATTTCTCCTTTGCGAACGCTTAGGCTGATGTCGTTGAGCGCCTTGACCCCGGGGAAGGTCTTGCTGACCTTCTCGATATGCAAAAACTCGCTGGAGTCCATACAGGCTCCTCCCGATTAGCATTTCGCCCAGAATACACTAGAACTCGATGGCGGAGAATGCACAAAATGGAATCTGGAACTATACTATTTATTCGTACTATCAAATTATGTCGCGCGACGAGCGGCCGGCGGTATTGACGGATGGCGTTCAATTCTTTCTTTAAGTACCTGAATCACAGTGTACGGGACGAGGCCTGGGGGCTCTTCGGGACCACGGTCGGGGCTGTGGAGATATGCCCGGGCGACGGCTATCCCTACCGGGCCTCCGAGCACCCCCCCGCGTATACCAAGAATTGGCAATCCGGGCGCATTCTCAACGAATTCCAGTTCATCTACATTGCGAGAGGCGAGGGAAGGCTAAGTACAGGCGGCTCCGAGCACATCGTCCCTGAGCGGACGCTCTTTGCGGTTTTTCCAGGCATCCATCATTGGTATGGCCCCGACACCGCGACCGGATGGACGGAGTACTGGGTTGGCTTCGATGGGGATATCCCTCGCAGGCTTTCGTCGCAGGGCTTCCTCGACCCCGGCAATCCCATCCTGGCCGCCGGCGACCTCGGCTCTTTCGTGCCGACCTTCACCAATATCCTCGACGTCGTGCGTGAGGAGCGTCCGGGGTATCATCAGCTGATCGGGGCGTACATCCTTGAAATACTCGCACGGGCGCGGTATCGGGACGAGGATTCGGGGCGGGATCAACGGATCCGTGAGATTGTCGAAAAAGTTAAAGAAATATTTCAAGAACATATCTACGACAGCCTAGACGTCGAGGCCGTGGCACGAGAGTTGGGGCAGAACTACAAGACCTTCCGCGAGGAGTTCAAGAACTATACAGGGCTCTCGCCATACCAGTATTTTCTTCAGATGAAGATCAATAAAGCGAAGGAGTTGCTGGGCGACGGTATCTATTCCGTGAAGGAGGTATCGTACAAACTCGCCTTCCAAAATCCCTACTACTTCTCGCGCCTTTTCAAGAAAAAGACCGGCGTTTCGCCCTCGCAGTGGAACGGATTGTCGATTCCCGAGTTCTAGATCGGATCGCCCGAGCCTGTGCGCTGCCTCAACTTCGCTCCCCGCCATTTCGCGCGAGGCCGCCGGGGTCCTCCCTCATGGGCGGCCGCCTACATCCTGGCGAACAGATGGTGATTCCGGTACAGGTCCTTGTTCTCGTTGAGGATGATGCTGTGCACGATGTCGACGCCGGCGGGTTTTTGATCGGTCCCGGTTTCGAGGATGCTCTCCAGCAGCTTGACCGTGTAGTAGCCCTGGAGAATGGGGTTCTGGTAGATGACCGCGGTCAGGAGGCCCGTCTCGAGGTGATGGTGGGAGGAGGTGTCCAGGTCATGCAGGACGGTGAGGATGGGCCGCTCCGGGCGACACCTCTCGAGCGCGCCGATGAACTGCGTGTTGAAGGCGGCTATGAGATAGATCGCGTCGATATCGTCCCTCGCCGCGAAAATTGCTTCAAGCCGCAGCTGCACGTCTCTCGACCGTATGTCGCTGGAAATTTCCTCGACCTCGCAGCCTACGCTCCCGAAGCGGCCGCGCATCACCGAGAGAAAGCCCTCCAGCCGTAGGCGATTGATGTCCGGGGCGCTCGAGTCGGGTGGAATCTCCTCCCTCGTCCCGATGGCCAGGACCCGCGAGCCCTCCTTGAACGAGAGGGCGGTGCCGAGGAATTCGGCGGCCAGCCTCCCGCCGGCGCGGTAGTCGGTGCCGACGTAGCAGATCCGCTTCGAGTCGGGCGCGTCGACGTTGACCGTGACGTAGGGGATGCCGGCCCCCTCGATCCGGGCGAAGATCGATTTCATGTCGTAGATCCACTGGTTGGCGATGCCGATCGCCTCCACCCCTTCGGCGATCGCCGCTTCGAGCTTTTCCCTGTAGGCCTCCGAGTCGTACTCGGGAATCAGGTGATAATCGACCTTGTAGTCCAGGGCGCGGATCTGCTCGGCCGCCGCGGCTATCCCCGTCCTGATGTCCTCCCAGAAATAGCCAGGGAGGCTCGAGGAGAAGACGGCGATCCTCCGCAGCCTGTTGCGCACGAGCACCCGCGAGGCCGCGTGGGGCACGTACTCGACCTCCTTGGCGTAGGCGAGGATGCGGTCCCTGAGCTCCTTGGAGACGTAGCCCGAATTGTTCAGGGCCCGGTGCACGGTGATGAGCGATATGTGGAGGGCGTCGGCGATACCTTGTTGCGTGATTCCCATGACGCGGTCTATGCCTCCGTGTAAGTCTAGTCGAAGCTGCCCGAAGGGCACAAGATCGTCCAGGGAGCGGACCTTGGCGTTAATTTTCGATCCCGTAATAAGTTAGCGAAAATGCAGGTTTTTTGTTGACAGCTCCAAAATCATATGATAAACGTATATCATATCGTCATGAATGGAGGTAAGCGATGAAGAAGGCCTTTGTCCTAGTCTCAGCGCTCCTACTTACCCTGTCCGCGATCGCCGCGCAAGGGACGACGCTGAAGCTGCTCTTCTACAGTCCCGAGCTGAGCGATCAGTACAATGACATGGCCAGGGAGTACAAGGCCGAGACCGGCAACACCCTGGACATCACGGTCCTGCAGGCGGACTACGTCACCGTCCTCCGCGCCAGGCTCAACTCGGGCGACATCCCCGATGTCTTCATGAGCAGCGCCTATGCGGACAACCAGACCTACAAGGACTACGTGCTCGACCTCACCGGCCAGGACTTCATCAAGCAGATGGAACCCACGGCCCTCATGGGCGTGACGGTGAAAGGGAGGGTCACCGGCTATCCCTTCCTGGTGCAGTCCCACTCCTTCATCTACAACAAGAAGGTCTTCGCCGACGCCGGCATCACGGTCCTGCCCCGCACGCTCAAGGAGTACGAGGCGGTCTGCGAGAAGCTCCAGGCCCGCGGCATCCAGCCCTTCGCCACCGGCTTCAAGGAGTGGTGGGTCCTGCCGCAGACTGCCTGGCAGGCGCTCGCCCCGATCAAGGACCGCTTCGGCGGCGACTACCAGAATTTCGTCGACAGGCTCAATTCCGGCAAGCTCACGTTCAAGAGCCTCCCCGAGATGAAGAATGTCTTCGACCTCCTGGATCTCATCAAGAAGTACGGCGGACCCAAGCCCATGGAGTCCGACTTCACCGACCAGTGCGCCATGCTCGCCACGGGCCAGGCCGCGATGATTCACCAGGGCAACTGGGCCGAGGACACGATCCGGAAAATCAATCCGGACGTCGATCTGGGCTACCTCCTGGGTCCCGTCGGCGACTCGGCCTCGAAGGCGGGGATCATGTTCGACTCCAACCAGACCATCCGCGTGGCCAAGGACGGCAAGCACGTCAAGGCGGCCCTGGCCTGGCTGCACTGGCTCACCTTCTCCGACTACGGCAAGAAATGGGTGCCCGGGATGATCAAGCAGCTTTCGCCCATCAAGGGCGCCGAGGCCCCGCAGGCCCAGCTCGCCCAGGCCACGGTGAAGCTCCTCGCCGAGAAGACGCCCAACTACTCCTGGTTCTACCAGCGCTTCCCGACCGGCACCGAGCAGGCCCTCGGCCTCATCCTCCAGGGCTACTGCGCCGGGATCACGGACAGGCAGCAGACCCTCGACAAGCTGGACGCCGAGTACGCCAAGATCGCCGCCGGGACGAAGTAGGGGAGGAGCGGGCATGAAAGCGAAGGAAGACCGGAGACATCGTTCACCCAGGGTCCGTCGAGCCCTGGAATTCCTGGGATTCACGATGCCGGCCTTCCTCGCGGTCCTGGCCTTCGTCGAGCTCCCGTTCCTCATGAGCTTCGGCTATTCGTTCACGAACTGGAACGGCCTGGACAAGGTGCCCCAGTTCGTCGGGCTCGCCAACTACAAGGCGCTGCTCCTCTCCGACCCGGACTTCCTGGCCGCCTTCGGCTTCACGCTCCTCTTCACCGTGATCATGGTCGCGGCGACGAACGCCGTGGCCCTCTTCCTCGCCGTCGTGCTCGACGGCGACGTGCGGGGCAAGAACGCGCTGCGGGCGGCCTTCTTCGTCCCGAACATCATCAGCCTCATCGTGATCGGCTACGTCTGGCGCTTCATCTTCTCGAAGGGCTTCGACTCGCTCTACGCCGCGACGCATCTCGCCGTCTTCCGCCTCTCCTGGCTGGGCGACCCCCGGCTCTCCTTCGCGAGCGTGGTCTTCGTCTCGGTCTGGCAGGCGATAGGCTTCTACATGGTCGTCTACATCGCCGGCCTCCAGACCGTGCCGCGCGACCTGATGGAGGCGGCGGTCATCGACGGGGCGGGGCGGGGGGCGCGATTCTTTCGCATAACGCTGCCCATGATCCTTCCCTCGATCACGATCTGCCTCTTCTACTCCATCTCGAACTCGCTCAAGACCTTCGACGTCATCTTCAGCCTGACCTTCGGGGGGCCGGGAAGCTCGACGAGCAGCATAGCCCTGGACATCTACAAGACGGCCTTCGGCGAGAACCGATTCGGCTACGGCGCCGCCAAGTCCGTGGCTCTCTTCGTCCTCATCCTCGTGGTCACCGTGGCGCAGCTCTCGATCCTCAAGCGCCGGGAGGTCGAGGCATGAAGCGGCGTCGGGCTCTTCCCTACCTCGCCGGCCTCCTCCTGGGCCTGGTCGCGGTCGTCTATCTCTATCCCCTGATCCTCGTCGCGATCAACTCCACGAAGACCTTCGGGGAGATCATGAGGAATGTCGTCGCCCTGCCGAAGGCGCCGACCCTGGCCAACTACGTGAACGCCTTCCGCCTCATGGAGTACCCGAGGCTCTTCCTCAACACCCTCCTGGCCACCGCGATAGGGACCTCGGGCGTGGTGATCCTGAGCTCGCTGGCGGGCTACAAGCTTTCGCGCACCAAAACCCGCTACAGCTGGCTTCTCTTCATCCTCTGCGTGGCGCCGATGATGATTCCCTTCCAGTCCTTCATGATCGCCCTCGTGAAGGTGGCCAAGACCGCCCACCTCACGAACTCGGTGCCGGGGCTGGGCGTGATCTATTGGGGCCTCGGCGTGCCGCTTTCCCTGTTCATGTATCACGGTTTCGTGAAGACGGTCCCCCGCGAGCTCGACGAGAGCGCGATGATCGACGGCTGCCCGCCCTTCCGGGCCTTCTTCTCGGTCATCTTCCCCCTGCTCAAGCCGGTCACGGTGTCGGTCATCGTCATCGACGCCATGTGGATGTGGAACGACTTCCTCCTGCCGCTCCTCGTGCTGAGCGGGGCCAAGAGTTCCCAGACGCTCCAGCTCGCCGCCTACAATTTCTTCGGGCAGTACACGATCGAGTGGCAGTACGCGATGGCGGGCGTGCTCCTCACGATCACGCCGGCGATCATTTTCTATCTCGCCTTGCAGAAGTACATCATCAAGGGCATGGTCGCCGGGGCGGTCAAGGCCTGACGCCCGCCGCGCGGCGGGCGCGACCGCCGCGTCCGTCGCCGGGGGGCCGCAGGCTTACCGGTGCGCGTCCGCGCCGCGCTTCGCGCGCCTCATGCGACAGCCGCGACGGCCGGGCGCCGTGCCTTGCGCGC
>JAJXZP010000125.1 GCA_021779995.1 bacterium
CGGCATCATCCGCGACGTGAGCCTGCGCAAGGCGCAGGAGATGGAGCTCGTCGAATCCCTCGCCGCGCGCGAGCTCAGGCTCAAGGAAATCCACCATCGCGTCAAGAACAACCTGCAAGTCGTGTCGAGCCTCCTCAACCTGCAGGAGTCGGCCCTCGTCGAGGAGAAGGACCGGGCGATCTTCCTCGACTGCCAGACGCAGATCCAGTCGATGGCCATGGTCCACGAGGAGCTCTACCGCGGCGGCGATCTTCAGCGGATCGACATGCAGAAATACTTCGGGGAGTTCATCGACTACCTCGCCGGCATGTACGACGGGACGGTCCACGGCGTGAGCTGGTCGGTCGAGGCGCCCCAGGTCACGCTCGATCTCGACGAGGCCATTCCCGTGGCGCTCATCGTGAACGAGCTGGTGTCGAACTGCTTCAAGCACGCCTTCTCCGCCGACCGGGGCGGCCAGGTGCGGATCGCCCTGGAGCCGCGGGGCGAGGATTGGCTGCTCACCGTCTCCGACGACGGCCGGGGCTTCTCCGCCTCCCGATCCCGGCCGGCGCGGACGGGTATCGGCACCGAGCTCGTGGGAGCCCTGGCGGCCCAGCTCAAGGGCAACGTGGAGATGTCCGACGAGGCCGGCGCCGTCGTGCGGGTGGCCTTCCCGCGCCACTAGTTTCCGAGCGCGCGATCGACGAGGCGCAGGTCCGCGAGCAGGCTGGGATCCTCGGGCATGAGGGCCAGCGAGGATCGGATGGAATCGCGCGCCGCGGGGAAGTCGCGGGCGTTGTACAGGGCCGCGAAGCGGTTGTGCGCGTCGGCGACGAAGTTGGAGCGGTAGACCGAGGCCGCCCTCGCCAGGTTCCCGTCGCCGCCCAGCCGCGCCGAGCCCTCGGCCGCGAGCTTCGAGGCGCCGAGCCAGTCGCCGGAACGGGCCAGGCGGTTCGCCTCGTTGTAGTACAGCACGCCCTCGGCGCGCTCCCAGGCCGAGCGGCTCACGCTTCCCGCGGCGAGTTCGCCGTCGGCGGCCGCCAGGGCCTCGCGGAAAGGCCGGCCGTTGACCGCGGCGGCCAGCTCGGCCTCGCCTATCTTTTCCGAGAGCGAGGAAGACAGAACGGGGCCGGCCAGGGCGCCGCGGGCCGCGAGGACGCGCCGGGCTCCGGCGAAGTCCTGCCGCTGCACGAGCGCGTAGATCTCGTTGCTCAGCGCGGCCTCGATGAGGGAGGGCAGCTCGGGCGGGGCCGTGCCCTCGGCGCGCAGGGCCGCGGCCTCGTCGAGCGCCTCATCCCAGCGCGAGGCGTTCGCGGCGGCGACCGCGCGCATGTAGGCCACCTTGCCCTGCAGCTCGGCGAGCTTCGGGTCTTCGCCGAGCGCGGCGCGCGCGGCCGTCACGAGGCTCTCGGCTCCGGCGTAGTCGCCGCCTTGCACCAGCTCCGAGCTCAGGTTGTTCACTCGGTCGACGAGGAAGGACCGGGAGGCGGCATCGCGCTCCAGCTCGTAGTACTCGACGCCGAGCCCGAGCGAGGCGCGGTAGTCTCCCGCGTTTTCGTAGATGACCACGCGGTTGGAGAGGATGAGCCCCACGAGCTCCTTGTCGTCGATGCTGCTGCGCCGGGCGTAGTCGCCGGGCGGCACGTAGGAAAAGCCGGTGACCTTGCCGAAGGAATCGGTGAAGGCGCGCTTGGTCCCGGGATCGTAGCCGGCGGGGGAGGTGGTCTCCACGTCGACGTCGCGGCCCGCCAGGTGGACGACGCAGAAGGCGTGGTCGCTCGTCCGAACCGCCTCGACATCGAGGCCCAGGCTTCGGCCGGCGATCATGTACAGCACCGCCGAGGAGACGCAGTTGTAGAGCCCGGTGTCGAGGATGCCGTCCAGGGTGGTGGCGTCGGCCCGGTAGGCCTTCAGCAGGTTGCGATGGATGAAGGCGAGCGCTGCCTCGCCGCGGGCATAGGGATCGCCGACGGATGCGGACTCGGCGTCCAGCCGGGCGATGTAGGCGTCGAGCCGGGAGACGTACTGCAGGGTTTTGTCGTACGAGAGCCCCGAGGCGAGAAAGGCGGCCTTCTCCAGATCGGCCCGCGGCAGGGGCTCAGCTTCGGCTCCCAGAGCGGAGAAATACGGATCGGGCACGAAGAGCGGGTCATAGGGGCCCGAGGCGAAGGCGCTCGCCGCGCCCAGGAGCGCGAGTCCCAGCACGGCCGAAATCCTCATCGCCGATCCACGCTTGGCTTTCAACTGACCATCCATTCACGACGAATCGCGGGGCGCGCGGAGCGCTCCGCCGGCCGTCGTGTAATCTCGGCTCCGGCCCTCTTCGAATTCCGTTCCGGTTTCCGGAAAGGGAGCATTTTCAAATCTAGCGATCTCGGGGTATAGTAGGCAAGCGCAAGCGCCGCGCGACCGGGGCGCCGCGCGACCGGGGTGCACTGTTCAGGGCGCCCGGCTGTCGGGAGGGACAATGGAATCGGAGTTCGATCTCGCCGTGGTCGGCGGGGGAGCCGCGGGGCTCGCTGCGGCGCAGTACGGCGCCCGGGCGGCGCTCACGACGCTGCTCATCGAGGAAATGGCCCCGGGAGGCCAGGCCCTCCTCATCGACGGCCTGGAGAACTATCCGGCCCTCGTCGGGCCGGTCTCGGGCTACGATTTTTCCGAGGCCATGCGCGTCCAGGCCGAGTCCTTCGGGGCCGCGTTCCTCACCGCCACCGTGTCCACGATCCGCAAGGACGGCGGCCGCTTCACCCTCGACACGAGCGAAGGCGAGATCCGCGCGGCGGCGGTCGTCCTCGCCACCGGGGCCAAGCACCGCCACCTCGACGTGCCGGGCGAGGAGGTCTTCACCGGGCGCGGGGTCTCCTATTGCGCCACCTGCGACGGCCCCTTCTTCCGGGGCAAGCGCATGCTCGTCGTCGGCGGCGGGGATGCGGCCTGCGACGAGGCGATGTACCTCTCCAAGCTGGCCGACAAGGTGATCATGATCCATCGCAAGGACCGCTTCCGCGCCCAGCGCTCCCTGGCCGAGCGGGTGCTGCGCAACCCCAAGATCGAGGTGCGCTTCGAGACCGTCGTCGCGGAGATCCGCGGCGAGAAGAAGGTCGAGTCGGTCCTGCTCAGGCAGGAGGGCAGGGGCGAGTACGAGGAGAGCGTGGCCGCGGTCTTCGTCTTCGTCGGTTCGATACCCCAGAGCGCCCTCGCCCCCGAGGCGCGCAAGGACGAGATGGGCTCGCTGTTCACCGACGAGCGGATGCAGACGAGCGTGCCCGGGCTCTTCGCCGCGGGCGACGTGCGCGTGACGCCCTTCCGCCAGCTCGTCACCGCCGCGTCCGACGGGGCCGTCGCCGCCCACTCGGCCGCCGGGTACATCGACGAGCTGCGGGGGGAAGCCTACGCCTGAGTCCGGCCTCGGCGACGCGGCGGAAGGCCGCGCGGCGGGGCTGCAAACCGGGTCAGTTCCCCGGTCCGGCGCGGAGCGCCAGGCCGGTCGAAGGCCGCGCCGATCGGTGACCGGGGCCGGCGGGCTCCTCCTGCTCGGCCTCCTCTCGGCCCTGCTGCTGGGCGGCGCGGTCCGGCCCGGCACGGGCTTCTGGGCCGCCGGCGACCCGAAGGTCATCGCCTCCGCCCTCCTCGACCGCATGAGCGACGAGCAGGTGCTCGGCCAGGTCTTCATGCTGGCCTACCCCGGCGACACCCCGCCTGAGCTCATGTTCCGCTGGATCCGCGAGCGGGGGCTCGGCGGCGTCAAGATTTTCGGCTGGAACGCCGAGAGCAGCGACAAGGCCGCGGCGGCCATAGCCGAGCTCCAGAAGGCGGCGCTCGCTTCGCCGGGCGGCATACCGCTGCTCGTCGCCACCGACGAGGAGGGCGGCTGGATCCGCCACGTCAAGGGCGACACCTCCTTCACACCGGGCAACATGGCCATCGGCGCCTCGGGCCGGCCCTACGACGCGTATCGCTCCGGGCTCTTCATCGGCCGGGAGCTGGCCGCCCTCGGGGTCAACATGAACTTCGCCCCGGTCGTCGACTTGGCCACCAGGCCCAGGAGCGAGATCATCGGCCCGAGGGCCTTCTGCGTGAATCCCATGGAGGCCGCGGTCCTCGGCTCGGCCTTCGCCAAGGGACTCGGCGACGCGGGCGTCATCGCCACCGCCAAGCACTTCCCCGGCCACGGCGACACCGACCTCGACTCGCACCTCGCCCTCCCCGTCATCCGCATCGACGAGAAGACCCTCTGGAACCGCGAGCTCGTGCCCTATCGAATGCTCGTGGGAGAGGGCATCCCGGCCATCATGAGCGGCCACCTCTGCTTTCCTTTGGTGAGCGGCAGCACGGATCCGGCCTCGCTCTCGCGTTTCTTCCTGACCGATCTTCTACGCAAGCGCCTGGGGTTCAAAGGACTCGTGGTCACCGACGATCTCTTCATGGGCGGGGCCGCGCCCACCCTGCCCGACGGCGTCGCGCGCTGGACGGTGTCGGACGCCTGCCTCAAGGCCATGGAAGCCGGCGACGATATGCTCATGATGAGCCGGCTGCTCGACTTCGACGATCCGGCCTGGACCAAGCTTCTGGCCGCGTATAGGGCGAATCCGGAGTTCCGCGCCCGGGTCAGGGAGGCGGCGACCATCGTCCTCCTCACCAAGCTGCGCTACCTCAAGTCCTGGGGGCCCGAGGCCCTCGTGCCCGATCTCGCCACCCTCCATGCCCGGGTTCCCGCCCCGGGCGCGGCCGAGTACTTCCGGCACGAGGCCTTCCGGAGCGCCACCGCCCTCGATCCCTCGCGCCTGCCCTTCAGGCCCGCGGGGCGCATCCTCGTGGCCGGCCCCTTCCCCGAGTTCGCCCAGGCCGCCCTGGCGGTCTACCCGGGCGCCCGTAGCTTCGGCTTCTCCTTCTTCCCCGAAAGCGCGGCCAGGCCCGCCGAGCTGGCCGCCTTCGATCGGGCGGCCGCCGGCTGCGATACGGTGCTCATCTGCGTGGCCAACCAAGCGGGGATGGACTTCGCCGAGCGGGCCCATCTCGAGGGCAAGAAGGTGGGCATCATCTCGGTGCAAAGCCCGGCGCCCCTCGAGCGCGTTCCCTGGGCCTCGGCCGCGGTCGCGGTCTACGGCTTTTCGCCCGAGTCGCTCAAGGCCGGCCTCGCCGTCCTCACGGGGGCCGAGCCTTCGGAGGGCCGCATGCCCATCCTCTTCCATAGATGAGTCTGCTCGCGCTCGGGGGTCTTCGGGAAGGACCCGAGGCCGGAAGGATCGGGTGGCGCAAGGCGGTCCGGGCCGACCTGGGCGCGCTCGCGACCTTCCTCGCCTCGCGCGAAGAGCGTTGCACCGGTTTTTCGGGGCGTCTTTTGCGCTCAGGCGAGCTTTTGCTCCCGTCCGCGCTGCGCGGCGGCGTGTATATCGCGGCGGCGGACGACTCCGACCAGGACGGCGCCGACTTGGTCGGCGCCGTCCTGTGCCATCCCAGCCGCCTGGCCATGCCCCTCTTGCCCGCGCAGGGGGACGTGCCCGCGCAAGGGGACGAGGCGCTCGGCGGCCTCCTGTCCTTGCGGGGCTGGGTTCCCGCCTCGGCCCTCGGCTCGCCCTCCGACCTCGACCGCTTCTGCTCCCTCTGCGGCATCGAGGTCAAGGTGAGTGTCTCCTATCGGCTCATGCGCCGCGCCTACCGCGCTACGGCCGCCGGGGCTGGTTCGCGCAGCTCGTCGTTCGCCGGCGGCGACGGCCGGGCCGGTACCGTTCCCGGCGGCGCCGCCGCCGGCGGTGCCAGAAACGGCGGCGACGGCCCGCGCATCGCGATCAGGCTCGCGGAGAGCGGCGACCTCGAGGCGCTCCTTCCTCTGCAGATCGCCTACGAGCACGAGGAAGTCCTCACCCCCGTGCATCGTTTCGACCTGGCTGCCTGCCGCGCGGCCCTGGCGAGGAGCCTCCGGGAGCAGCTGGTGTTCGTCGCCGAGGAATCGGGCACGATAGTCGCCAAGGCGGGCACGAACGCCCGAGGCCTCGGGTACGACCAGATCGGCGGCATCTACACCCTGCCCGAGCGCCGCGGCCGCGGCATCGGCGCTTCCCTCGTGGGCGTCCTCGTCGAGGCCATCGCCGCCGCGGGCCGAGGCGTCTCGCTCTTCGTCAAGCCGGGCAACGCGGCCGCGCTCTCGCTCTACCGCGGCCTCGGCTTCGAGGACATAGGCCCCTACCGAGCCGATTACTTCGACGCCTGATTCGGTGTCGTTTTATCGGTGGCGGAGGGCGCGGCGCCTCGCTATCCTCTGCGCAGCGTGCCCGCGGGTCCAGCGTACTGTCCGATACGGAGCGCGGCAGCCCGGGGGAGCGCCCGCGCCGGCTGCAGTCCTCGAAACGCTGCCTCCACCGGCCGAAAGGAACGCCATGCCATTCGTCGATGTCGCCCTTCTCGTGACCCTCTCGGGCATCTGGGGCTCGAGCTTCATGTTCATGCGCTATCTCGCGCCGCTCCTCGGAGCCGCGATGACGGCCGACATGCGCATCCTCATCGCCGGACTCGCGCTGACGGCCTTCTTCGCCGCCACGAAGTTCAGCCTCGGGTGGAAGAAAAACTGGAAGCATTTCCTGGTCATCGGCCTCGTCAATTCCGGCATACCCTTCCTGCTCTACTCCTTCGCCGCCCTCTACCTGCCGGCCTCGGTCGAGGTGATCTTCAATTCGATGTCGCCGCTCTTCGGCGCCGTCCTCTCGGCCCTCTGGCTGGACGAGCCGCTGAGCCTTCGGCGCCTCGCGGCCCTCGTCCTCGGCCTGGCGGGAGTGCTGACCGTCAGCAGCCTCGGCGCGGTTCCTCCCTCGCCCTGGGCGATTCCCTCCGTCCTGGCCTGCCTCGCCGCGACGATCTGCTACGCCCTGGCCGGGGTCTACATCAAGAAGCGGGCCTCCGACCTCAAGCCGCGCGCGACTGCGGCGGGGAGCCAGCTCGTCGCGGGAGCGGCGCTCCTGCCCCTCGCCCTCGCGACCCGTCCTGCCTCCTCGAGCGCGCCCGGCACGCTGATCGTGCTCCTGGTCTTCGCCCTCCTCTGCAGCGCCCTCGCCTACCTCATCTACTACCGCCTGATCGCGGACGTGGGCCCGACCAAGGCCCTGACCGTCACCTTCCTCATGCCGGTGTTCGGCATGTTCTGGGGCTGGCTCTTCCTCGACGAGAGGATCGGCCTCTCGATGATCGGGGGAACCCTGCTCATCCTCGCCGGGACCTTCCTCGTCGCGGCCTCCGGCTCGCCCTCACGGCTGCCTCCGGCCTCCCGCGACGGCTCTCAGCCTTCGTCCTCGACCAGGTGATACTCGCCGCGGTACACGTACTCGGGGCGCCCGGCCGCGTACAGGGAGCCGCTCGGGCCCCATTCGATCCACAGCGCGCCCCCGCGCATCCGCACCACGGCCTCGCGGTCTGAGTAGCCCACGGCCGCCGAGGCGGCGAGGGCGAGGGCTGCGGCCGCGCAGGCGTCGAGCCCGCCCCGCGCCGCGCCCGGCGCTATCCGCAGCTCGCCGCGCGAGACGACGTGCACGCTCAGGGCCTTCGGCGCTTCGGAGCGCTTCGGGGCCGCGATGCGGGCGCGGGCGCGGGAGGCCCCTCCCTCGGTGAAGACGGCCACGCCTTCGGCGGCGGGGATGCCCGCGGCGAGGGGCAGGACGAGGAAGCGCTGGCCGGAGGCCTCGATGGACCTGGCCTGGGCCGCGGCCTCGGCGATGCCCAGGGCCTCGCCGCCCTCGCCCTGGGCTACGCGCCGGGGTGGTCCCAGGGCGATGCCCAGCGAGGCCGCGTCGAGGACGTCGACGTCGAGGACCCGGCCCCCCGAGGCGGAGAGCCGCATGCGCACGCGCTCCGAGCCCGAGCGGCCGGAGTCGAGGAGGTAGCGCGCCGCGCAGAGGGCCGCGTCGGCCGCCGCCGCGCCCTCTCCCTCGGGCCGGAAGACGCGCAGCCAGATGTCGCGCTCGGCCCGGCCGAGGACGGCGAGGCGGTCGGCGCCGACGCCTCGGCGGCGGTCGAGCAGCTCGCGGGCCACCGCTTCCCAGTCGCGGTCGCGGCCGCCCGAGTCGAGGTCGTCTATCAGGACGAGATCCGAGTCGCAGAGTCGGAGCTTGTAGAATTTCAGTTCCATATCCCGAAGTGTACCCGTTTCGGGCCTGGATCGGAACCTCGTCCGCGGAGTATCGTGTGGCGATGGGAAGCGAGCTTTTCGAGACGCCGCGCGTGCTCAGGGCGGGGGATTTCCTTTCGCTTCCGCCCGGCGGAAGTGGGGTCTGCGGCATCGACGAGGCGGGCCGCGGCCCCCTCGCGGGACCGGTCTTCGCAGCGGCCGTCGTGCTGCCGGAGGACTTTCCCCTCGGGATCCTCGGCGACTCCAAGGCTCTGTCCCCGGCCCGCAGGGAGTCGGCCTTCGCGGTCATCCTCGAGCGCTCGCTCGCCTGGGCCATAGAATGGGCCTCGAGCGCGGAGATCGACGAGCTCAATATCCTGGGCGCCAGTCTCCTGGCCATGCGGCGAGCCTATCTGGCCCTGGGCCGCGAGGCCGATCGGGTCTATGTCGACGGGAACCGCTTTCCCGACCTGGGCCGCCCCTGCTGGCCTGTGATCAAGGGAGACGCCATCCTGCCCGCCGTCATGGCCGCCTCCATCCTCGCCAAGGTGGCGCGGGATCGGGCCATGGTGCGTTTCGACTGGCTCTACCCCGAGTACGGCTACGCGCGGCACAAGGGCTATCCGACCGCCGAGCACCGGGCTCTCTGCCGGCGGCTCGGCCCCTCGCCCATCCAGCGCCTGAGCTTTCGCTACGACCGGTAGGGGATCAGTTCGGCTCGGAGGCGGGGGAATCGGGGCCGGCCGCGCCCGGGTCCTTCTTGCGGACGACGATGCGCCGCTTGGGACGCGTCGTCGTCTGGTCGGCGTCGGCTTTCTCCGAGCCGGAGAACCCTGCGGGAGCCCGCCGCCCCCGCTCGCCTGAGGCCGAGCCGCCTCGGGGCGGGGCAGGATCGAATCGCAGGGGCGCGCCGGCGCCGCGGGAACCGGCCTCGTCGCCGGGCTTCTCCATGAAGGAGAGCGCATTCTGGAAGGCCGCGAGGAAATCCTTCACGTTGTCGCGGAAAATGACGATCGACCGCCGTTCGAAGTTCTCGGCTTCCGTGGGCTTCGACTCGACGATCGTGAGAAAGACATCGCCCATGCGATTTTCCTTCACGTTGAAGAAGTACGTCCGGCCCTCGGTGCTGACTCTGGTGGAGAAAAGCTCTCCGCGGATTCCCATTCAGGCTCCTTGCCCGCGATAGCCCGCTCGTACCGGAGCTGCGGCGCGGACTACATACTACCGACGCGTCTCGGCTTCGGCAAGGTCGGCGGCCCGCAGCATCGAGGCCTGCCACGAGAGGAGGTACTCCTCGTCGTCGGGTCCGCCGCCTTCGATGTCCGCCATGATCCGGAAGACGCTCTCGGTGCCCGAGCCGCGCATCCACAGGAAGGCGCGCGGTCGTCCCGCCTCGTCCTGCAGCACGATCCTGAGACCGCCCCGACCCGCCGAGCCGAAGTCCTCGCTCGCGACGAACTCCCCCTCGCCTGAGCTCGCGAAGGCCTGCCAGGAGACCAGGCCGTAGCGCCGCTTCAGCTCGGGAAGCCGCAGCTCCCATTCGCGCAGGAAGATGCGCCGGTAGCGCGACTTGAGCGCCGCGTGGTCGGTCTCGCGCACGGCCAGGGCCGCGCGCTTCTCGAAGACGCTCGTGGTCGCGAAGCGGGGCAGGGAGCGGACGATGTCGCCGAGGTCGAAGTCGGGGCGATACTCGCCGAGGCGCTTGGAGAGCCGCATCCAGATGCGGTAGAGCCCCTCGTCCCCGTCGCGCAGGAGGAGGAGCTTGAGCAGCGCGCCCACGGTCGCGAGGGGGTCGCGCACCGCCGAGGGGTGGGTGATGTTGCCGCCGTTCGAGCCCTCGCCGAGGATGCGGACCAGGTAGCCCCGCCGGCGCAGGCTCGCGGCGAGTCCCACGACGTTGGCCTCCCCGGTCTCGGCGCGGTAGACGTCGACGTCGAAGGCCCTGGCTACGACGTTGATCCGCATGCTCGTGGCGTCGTTGACGACGACGGCCGCCTTCTCCCTGGCGTTCCCCGCCTCGTCGTAGCCGAGCTCGCCGTTGCGCACGAGCTGCGCGAGCTCGGCCACGCAGCAGAGGGCGAAGACCTCCTGGGCCTCGATCTGGCGGGCCCCGCCCCTCGTCTCGTCGAACCAGACGAGGTTGCCGCGGTCGCCGTCGCAGTCGGGCACGTAGCCCGCGCGGAAGGAGGGGTCCGCCGCGTGCGCGCGCTCGAGCTCGGCGCGGCACTGGTCGAGGCTCTCGCCCTCCGGGACGATGCGATGCGCGAAGCGGCGCGGGGTTTCGTTGATGGCGGCGACCGATACGCCCAGGGCCGCGAAGAGGTCCCGGTCGATGGACAGGCAGCGCGCCGAACCGTTGAAGTCCGCCACGATCCCGAGGGGATGAGCTTCGGCCGAGCTTGCCAGCTCCTCGAAGAAGCGGTCACGGTCCTCGAGCCTCGGCAGGCCCGTGATCACCTCGTGGGAGAACAGGGTGTAGGCCGAGATCGAGCGCCGCTTCCAGGCCGAGCATTCCGCGTAGATGCGCGACAGGCGGCGGCGGTC
>JAJXZP010000133.1 GCA_021779995.1 bacterium
TGAGGGCATGACAGGAGATTCCGCCGAGGCAATACCGGATCGCGGAATGCTCCGCGCCTCCTACGACGAGGGAAGGCCGGGGTATGCCCGAATCATGAACGAGATGGAGCGGCGCATCCGCGTCGTCCTTGAGACCAATGACCTCCGGCCAACCATAAAAGGCCGCATCAAGTCCTTCGATTCCTGGTACGGGAAGCTCATCCGCCTCCTTCGCCAGGCCAGGCAGAGCGGTTCCTCCGCGATCCCCATCAACGATGTCGTCGCCCTGCGCGCCGTCTGCCCCTTTCTCGGAGACCTCAACAAGGCCGAGCGGGCGCTCTGCGCCGCCTTCACGGTGGTGGAGATCGAGCGCAAGGGCGCGGAGCGCTCGTTCCGCGAGTTCGGATACGAATCGATCCACCTCCTCATCGAACTTCCCGAGGACCTCCGCCATCTGGCCCTGCACCTGGATCAACCGAGAATCGAAGTCCAGCTGAGGACGATTCTTCAGGAGGCCTGGGCCGAGGTCGAACACGAGATCGTGTACAAGTCCGAGTTCACGCCCTTCGACGAACCGATGAAGCGAAAGCTGGCGGCCCTGAACGCCAACCTCTCCCTGTCCGACATCATCTTCCAGGAAATTCTCGACTACCAGCGCAGGCTCAATGCCGAGCTCGAGAGGCGGCGGGCGAACTTCTACGGGAAGATCGAAAGCGCCATGGATCGTCCCCTGGCCGACGTCGAGGCGCCGGATTCCGACGCGGAGACCTTGCCGGTCGTCGCCTCGGGCATGGCGATCCCCCCTCTTCCGGCGCTACAGGACTCCGAGGTCGATACCGGCGCGACCGCCAGTCTGGACGATCTCCTGCTCGCGGGGCTCATGGCGCATAACCGGGAGAACTACTCGCGGGCCTGCGCCATCTACAGCGATATCCTCTCCCGCGAACCGCCGAGGGAGATCGCGGCGGTCGTTCACAAGCACCGGGGCATGGCCTATTTTTCCCAGTCTCGGTACGAGGAGGCGATTGCGGATTTTTCCGCCAGCCTCGCGCTGGATCCGGCCTGCTACAAGGCCGCCTATTACCGCGGCGTCGTACGGAGCGTCCTCCTGGGCTACGAGAGCGCGATAGCCGATTTCGACCTCGCGCTCTCGATCCACCCGTATCATTTCTACTCGCGCTATCGGCGCGGCGTGGCCTGGTGGCACCTGGGCGACTACGTCCAGGCTCTCGCCGACTGCGAGGCGGCGCTCAAGCTGGAACCGGATAACGCCCCGGCTACCCGCCTCAAGGCGCTCGCGCTCGCCCGGCTCAAGATGTAGGGCTTCGGGATTCCACCGGAGTATCCGCCTCCCGCCTTCGATTCGGCCTCGACCTGCCTCGACGATAGAGTTGCGCCTCGGACCCTCGCTTGACAAACAGGCGTATCGTCAATATATTCAACAAACGAATATGATTACGGGACGGGATAGTGAACGACATCGAGGATAGCGCCGGACTCTTCAAGGTGTTGATGCATCCGGTGCGACTCCGGATTCTCGACATTCTCCGGAATGGCGAGGAGTGCGTCTGTCACCTAGAAGCCGCGTTGAAGCTCAGACAGGCCTATATCTCGCAGCACCTCGCCATTCTTCGGGAAGCCGGGCTAGTCAGCGTCAGGCGCGATGGATGGAATATCTACTATCAAATCTGCAAACCGGAGATCTTCACCGTAATCGATGCGGCTGCACAGGTCGTCTCGACGAGCGAAGGAAAAGGGGAGGGGGCGCGGGCTCAGCTATCGGCACGCGGTTGCGATTGTCCGAAATGCAGCAGTGTACGCTCGGGCGGGGCGGAGAAAATCGAACGACGAGCGCGCGAAAGGGAGTGAATAGATGGATACGAGCAGCGAATTGTTCAAGGTGGGCCTGGCTTTGCACGGACACAAGTGCCCGGCCATGCCTCTGGGGTTGCGCGCCGCCGAGGCGGCGATGAAAGCCCTGGGCGTGCAGCACGCCCCCGACGGCCAGCTGACCGCTCTCGTGGAGATCGATCGCAACCATTGCTCCACGTGTTTCGCCGACGGCGTGCAGGTGGCGACAGGTTGCACGTTCGGCAAAGGCAACATCCGCAGTCTGGGCTACGGCAAGTTCGCCCTGACGCTCATCGACGTCAAAACCTCTCGCGGTGTGCGGGTCGTGGCGACGCCGGCGACGATGCGCAGGAGTCAGGAATCCGAGTTCATCAAGTATCGCAGGAAGGGAGTCCCCGCTTCGCAGGTCGATCCCGCGCTGGTGGAACCCCTGATCGACGGCATCCTCGCCGCTCCCGCGGAGGAGCTGTTCACGATCGAGGCAATCAAGCCGATGACGCTCCCGCCGACTCCTCCCCATGCCTTCGACACGGTCATCTGCGCCGAATGCGGCGAGGTGGTGGTGGAGCGCTACGCGCGCGTCAAACAGGGCAAGATCGTATGCATTCCCTGCGCCGAACGGAGCTAGCGCCGGGAGCCTGAGACGCGGGCGGCACGCCCGCGGTACAGCGGTTCGGCGGCACAGCGGCTCGTCCGGCCGTCCGGCTATTTCGGCCCGTGCGGCCGTGCGGCCCGCCCGAGTTCGCATCGGCACCTATTCGGCCGGGCTCTCCAAGCTCGGCGTATGTTCGATTTTTGTGTGAACACTAGTTCACGAACGGAGTCTTGATGAAGGTTCAGATACTCGGGTCCGGCTGCGCGAAATGCCGGCTGCTGGAAGACCATGCCCGCCAGGCGATAGTCGAGCTCGGGCTGCCTGCCGAGCTCGAGAAGGTGACGGAGATCGAGGCGATCATGGCCATGGGGGTCATGTCGACCCCAGCTCTCGCGATCGACGGCAAGGTGAAGAGTGTCGGTCGGGTGCTTTCGAAGGATCAGGTGAGCGCGATTCTGCAAGGCGGGAAATGATGCGCTGCCGATTTGAAACGAGGAAAACCGCGCCGTGGCCTGTCCGCTCCCTGTGCATCGGCGGGGGAGTCTGAGCATGTGGCAAGGCGTGGTCGATTGGCTGGTCTACGGCCGGATGGGGCTCTCTCCAAATTCCGCGCTCGGTTCGGCCCTCGATTTCTTCATCTATGACACGGGCAAGATTTTTCTGCTTCTCGTGGTCATCATCTTCGCCATAGCCTTCGTGCGCAGCTTCTTTCCTCCCGAGAAAACCAAGCGGGTCCTCGAAAAGCTGCCCGAGTTCCTCGGCAACATCCTGGCCGCCCTCCTCGGCATCGTGACGCCCTTCTGCTCTTGCTCGGCCGTGCCGCTCTTCATCGGTTTCATCGAGGCCGGCATTCCCCTGGGCGTCACCTTCTCCTTCCTCGTCTCCTCGCCCATGGTGAACGAGGTCGCCCTCATCATGCTGTGGGGGCTCTTCGGCTGGAAAATAGCGGTCATCTACATAGCGAGCGGCATCGTCATCGCGATAGCGAGCGGGGCCGTCATAGGCAGGCTCAAGCTAGAGAAATGGGTGGAGGAGTACGTCTACAAGATCCGCGGCGGGCAGGGCGTCATCGAGAAACGCAGCCTACGAGATCGCATTGACTACTCCTTCGGCTATGTCGGAGAGATCGTGGGTAAGGTCTGGCCGTATGTCCTCGTCGGCATTGCGATCGGCGGATTCATGCACGGCTACGCGCCCGCCAATTTCCTCGCGAAGTATGCCGGCCCGGGCGTCTGGTACGCGGTACCCCTGGCGGTGCTCATCGGCGTGCCGCTCTATTCGAACGCGGCCGGCGTCATCCCCATCGTCAAGGTGCTCATGGAGAAGGGCATGGCCACCGGCACGGCCCTCGCCTTCATGATGGCGGTGACCGCGCTCTCCCTGCCCGAGGCCATCATCCTGCGCAAGGTCCTGAAGCCCAAGCTCCTCATCATCTATTTCAGCGTCGTCGCGGTCGGGATCATGCTCACCGGCTATCTTTTCAATGCGGTCATCAAGTAGGAGCGGCGGTATGACGGCGATCGGGAGGTCGCGCGATAGTTGTCACAGTGCCGCGCCACGGAGGCATGAGATCCTGTCGCAGGGAGAAGCGGGATGAGCGACGGGTCCGGGCGGGTGGTGAAGATTCTCTCCATCGACGGAGGCGGCATCCGAGGCCTGATTCCGGCCCTCGTGCTGCGTGAGATCGAGCGACGTCTCGGCGAAGCGGGAAGGGCGCGTCCCTTCGCGTCGATCTTCGACCTCATCGCCGGCACTTCCTCCGGCGCGCTGATCGCGCTCGGTCTCGCCCTGCCCGCGACCCCGGCTCGCGGTTCCGACCCGCGGATCGGGGGGCCGGCGCGCGAGCCGGCTCTCTCGATGAACGATATCGTCGACTTTTTCGCCCGGCGCGGCCACGAGATCTTTCCGCCTAGCTTGGGCAGAAAGCTGAGGACCACGGTCCAGGCCTTCCGGCACAAGTACGACGGCCTAGGGTTCGAGAAGGTTCTCGCCGAGACCTTCGGAGAGGCGACGCTCAAGGATGCCCTCACCAATCTGCTCATCACGAGCTTCGACTCCGAGAGTCTCGAACCATGCTGCCTGAAGAATCGGCCCTACCGCCCCGAATGGGCGGACGACGACAATTTCTACATGCGAGACGCGGCCAGGGCCTCCTCGGCGGCGCCGACCTTTTTCTCGCCAGGCCTAATTTCTCCCGTGCCCGACAACGGCACGAAGTTTTGCCTGATAGACGGTTCCATCTTCGCCAACAACCCGGCCTTGCTCGCCTATATCGAAGCCACGAAAATATTCCCGGAGGCGGAGGAATTCATGGTCCTGTCGCTGGGGACGGGCGACGACCCGTACGGCTTTCCGTACGAGGAAATCGCCAAATGGGGATTCATCGAGTGGATCAATCCGATGAAGCGCCTGCCGCTGTGGTCCATGATGTCGGCGGGGCAGAACGCCTCGGTCAATCATATGCTCGGTCGAATCGCGGGCGTGCGGTATTTCCGCATATCCGGCACGCTGGAATGCTGCAACGCCGGCATGGACGATGCCAGCCCCGCGGCTGTGTCGGATCTTCGCGGCGCCGCCGAAGACATCATCCGCTCCCACGAGGCGGACATCGAATCGCTCGTGCATATGCTGTGACCCGCCGCGTGTCCGAGGATGGCTCCGATACCGGGCTGCCCGGGCAAGGGCAAATCACGCGCGTGCCAACTCTTGACACTGCCATTCCATCCGGCTATCATCCAATTCCCTTAGGTCCCCATCGTCTAGCGGTTAGGACAGCGGGTTTTCATCCCGCCAACAGGGGTTCGATTCCCCTTGGGGATGTATGAACGAGCCGGCCTTTGGCCGGCGTTTTTTTAATAGGCAGGGGGAATCGAAGCGAGCCGCCGTCGCGAGCGCTGCGAGCGCGAGGCGAATGATTCGCCGAGAGGCGGGGAGCCGGCCTGGAGAGAGGCGCCAGGAGGACGCCGACCGGAAGGCGATTTCCCGTGGAGATGCGCGGCCGTGCAGAGCATCGTGACTTGAGCTTGCACGGCCCTGTTCCCCTGTCGCTGCGGGTTCACACATCCTGAAAGACTTTGCAACGTGAGAAAGGAGCTTTCTCATGTTGATTATTGAGGAATCTTCAGGCTGATCGGCCGAGGTTTCACGCTAAAAGGGCGGCCGCATCACGTTGGAAATGGCGACACGTCACCTTGAAGAGGCGGCACGTCGTGCTCCGGATGTGAAGAAAGCATGAAGCGGTGGTGGGTTTTCGCTGGAAGCCCCGACGGAATCGTGCTAGGTTATATCCATGATGCTGACAGCGAGCTGGACCACGGTCTGTCATGAAAGGCGTCGATCCGCGCACATCTACCCAGGGAGGGAATCATGAAGCTTCGAAAACTGCTCGTGGTGCTGTCATTCGCCGCGGCCGGATGCGCGGCGGCCTTCGCAGGGACTTCGAGCATAGCGATCACGGCGCCCGCGATCACAAGCCTTAGCTATAGTGGTACTTCGGCTACTCCAGCTACAATAAGCAATCTTAATAGTCAGTTATCAACTCTTTTCGGACAAGTGCAAAGCTACCTGGATAGCACGTACTTCTCGAAGCTCCACGACCTAGGGGAGTTGAGCGAGGGCTTCGCCAACGCCAACACGGCGGCCTCCAACAACCCCGATATCATGGGCTACGAGAACTACAAGATCTTCTCCTTCTTCGTGGGCTCCTCCTTGGGCTTCGCCCTCCCGGCTCTCACGGCCGCGCAGTTCAACAATCTGGGCACGAACATCATCAACAACGGTGATATGTACGGCGGCCTCGGCACGGGCGGCATAGCAGGCCAGCTCGGCATCAATACATCCAGATTCTTGGTGAGAAATCTCTACCTCAGCCTCAAGTTCGGGATCTTCAACCTGCCGAATACGAATCTGCCTAGCAATATGTCCGGGGACATCCACCAGCTGCTCCTGGGCCTCGGCGTGAACTACAAGCTCGTATCGCCTTCTCCGGATATATGGGGAGGGCTCGTGGAGTGGCGCGGCCTCTCCCTGGGCACAGGGATCGAGTACAGCCGCGACACGCTCAATATGAATGTTGGGCTCACGAGTCAAACATATTCTGGATCCTTCAGCGATCCTAACTATCCGGGCGGTACTGTGCCCGTGAGTGCCACTATACAAAACGCGAAGGCAAACCTGGACGTCGTCGCCTCCTCCTTCATTGTGCCGGTGGAGGTCGATACCTCGATCCAATTCCTCTGGGTCTTCAACCTCGGACTGGGTGCGGGAGCCGATATCAATCTTCCCTTCTCGACCATTGCCATCAACGGCAGCGGCACGACGTGGATCGGTCTTCCCTCCCAGTACACCTACACCGAGACACCCGGCTCCGTGTCCGTGAATGCCACCGACAGCAAGAATACTCCCGGCTTCTGGGACTATGTCTCGCCCAAGCTCTCGGCCGACCTGGGCTTCAACATCTCTATCGTGAAGATCGACATTCCCGTCGCCTTCTATCCGCTCACGAAGGCCGTGAGCCTGGGCATCATCGGCGGCGTGGCCTGGTGAGCCCCGGCGGCGTCCAAGTCGCGGCAGCGTCCAAGTAGCGGTCGCGGCAGCGTCCCGATTCACTCGGGCGCTTCTCTCCTTTGTGGCCTCTTGAGGTTTTCGGCGATCCCGTAGTAGAAAAATGGAGACACGCGCAGGTCCGGCCGATGGCCGGACTGTGCGTTCTTGGAGGCGTAGATGACCGGACGAGAGCGTGTCTTGGCTGCGATTGCCCACGAGGAACCCGATCGAGTTCCCCTTCTCATCGGTCCGACCAACGCCACCGGCATCAAGATGAAGGCCTATCGCGAGCTCAAGGCGGCCTTGGGATTCGAGGGAGAAGACCGCTACATCTACGACTGGCCCGAGCTCGGCACGGCCCTGCCCGACGAAGCAGTCATGCTCCGCCTCGGTTCGGACGTCCGGGCCGTGCTCGATCGCTTCCCCGCCGCGGTGTACGACCGAGCCCGCTCCCGGCCCCCGCACGATCCCTTCTTCGACGACTGGGGCACGGGCTCCACCGAGATCGAGAGCGGCCATTGGTATCCCGGCATCCATCCCATGGCCGATGCCACGCGTCTCGCCGACATCGACGCCTATCCCTGGCCGGACATGTCCGACCCGAGCAGGGTGGCCCATGTCAGCGCCCAGACCGCGGGCCTCGCCGCGGCCGGGGAGTACGCGGTCATGGGCTGTCCCTGGCTCCTCTTTCCCTTCGAGCGGGCCCATGCCCTGCAGGGACTGGATCGCTTCCTCGAGAACATGCTCGTCGAGCCCGAGTTCGCGAGCGCCTTGTTATGGAAGATCGAGGCTCTGTGCAAGGACCTCATGGGACGCTTCCTCGACGAGGCAGGGCCAGGCCTCGACATCATCAAGATCGGCGACGACCTGGGCAGCCAGGACAACCTACTCATCTCGCCGAAGCTCTACCGCGAGATCCTCAAGCCGGTGCACGCCGACCTCATCGCCTTCATCAAGTCGAAGACGAAGGCCAAGGTCTTCTTCCACTCGGACGGCGACATCTTCGACCTCATTCCCGACTTCATCGAGATCGGCGTGGACATCCTCAACCCGATCCAGTCGGGGGCCGGCAGGATGTCCGACCTGGCGCGGCTCAAGAAGACCTACGGGGCCGACCTGACCTTCTGCGGCGCCATCGATACGCAGCGCATCCTTCCCTACGGCAGCCCCGCGGAAGTGCGCGCCGAGGTCAGGCGCGTCATCGACCTCCTCGGTCCCGGCGGCGGCTACCTGCTCGCCGCGGTCCATACCGTGATGGACGAGGTGCCGGCGGCGAATATCCTGGCCATGGTGGATGCGGTTCGGGAGTTAGGCGCCTGAGTCGATGCGCCGAGCCACGTTGTCCTGAAGCGCGCCCACGGGGCAGACGGCGCACCAGCTTCGCGGCGAGAAGAAATAGGCCATGGCGAGAGCCACGACCAGGCTGAGGACGCAGACGAGCCAGAAGAAGCGCCCGGCGCCGCCGATGGCGTCCCAGTTCCGCGCCGTCTGCCCGATGGAGCAGACCAGGAGGAGGCCGCAGAGGGCCGTCCGTACGCGGTCGGTCCGCATAAAGGCGGGAAGCTTCCCGTAGCGCGACACGCGGCGGCCGAACCCGCCGAGTATCGCGGCGCGGGGGCAGGCGGTCGAGCAGAACCAGCGCTTTCGCACCAGGCTGCCCGCCGCCGCGACGATCGCCAGGGCCGGCACGGCCAACCCGATCAGGGGCTGGAAGAATCCTCCGACGATCACGGCTCCGGAGAGCAGTACCGCGCCCAGCGTTCTTCCAAGGCCGTATCCGCGGCCTCGATTCCTCATCGGTGAAGAGCGCTCTCGATCTCCGAGGGGCGATAGCCGACGAAAATCCTGCCGTTGACGTCCGTGACCGGAACCCCCATCTGCCCGGACTTCCTCACCATCTCCTCCGCCCGCCGCTGGTCCCGCGAAACGTCGTAGTCCTCGAAGGGAACCTGCTGCTTCTTGAGAAAATCCTTGACCATGGTGCAGTAGGGGCAGGAAGGGGTGGAATACACGATTACGCTCATGCGCTTCTCCTGGAAAAGTGATGTTCGGCGCGCTCCCGGAGTTTCCAGCGCTGCGGCCGGGCGGGAGACGCTCCTGTGATCAAGGATAGTCAATCGGGCCGGCGAATTCTGTAACCGCCGTCACACAAGGCGCACAGCCGTGCGACCGAGGCTGTTACCTCGCCGCTTAGATGAACAGGTTCACGTTCGCCGAGCTGGCCGCCTCGAAGTAGGTGGCCACGCCTCCCACCTCGATCCCGCCGATGAGCTCCTCGCGCGAGATCCCGAGCAGGTCCATCGACATCTGGCAGGCGGTCATGTGCACGCCGGCCGCGAGGGCGGCGGAGATCATCACGTCGAGCTGGTCGACCTTCTTCTGCTTCATGCGCTTCTTCATCATCGTCGGCCCGAGCCCGGCCATGTTGTTGCGCGACAGGGCCAGGTTCCCGCTCCCGCGCGGCAGGATGAGAGAGAACATCCTGGCCATGAGGTCCTTGGCCACCGCCGTGCGACCTTGGCGGCGAATGACCGAGAGGCCCCAGAAGGTGAAGAACATGGTCACCTTCTTGCCCAGGGCGGCGGCGCCGTTGGCGAGGATGAAGCTCGCGAGGGCCTTGTCCAGGTCGTCCGAGAAGACGATGAAGGTCGCCTCGTTGCCGATCGTCCGGATGAGGGCGGGGGAGGAGCCGGTCTCCGTCTCGGCCGGTTTAGCCGACTTGACGATGACCGCCTCGAAGGTACCCTGCTTGTCCTCGATGCCGCGCAGCACGTTGCCGGTGAGCGTGCACCAGGACTTGGCGTCTCGCACGAAGCCCGGGTCCGTGGCGCGCACCACGATCGTCGTGCCGGCAGCTACGCGGTCCACCTCGGTCTTGAGCCGCATGATCGGGCCGGGGCACTGGAGTCCGCAGGCGTCGACCAGGATGGTGTCGGTGGAGCGCGAGGCGAAAGGCTCCGGCATGCCCGAGCCCTCGGCGTAGGAAACCGGTCCCAGATCCGGTTTACCGAGGCTGAGCTTGCCGGGCCGGTAGATATCCGGGTTGTCCTGGCGGGCCGTGGCCGCCTCGTAGGTCTTCCAGCCGCCCGAGAGATTGGCGAGTCGAGTCCAGCCGTTCTGGCGGAGGATGCGCTCGGCCATGTAGCCGCGGATGCCGACGCCGCAGTAGACGAGGACGAACCTGTCGCGCGGCACTTCGCCGAGCCGCTGGCGCAGCACGGTGTTGGAGATGTTGGTCGCGCCTTCGATGTGTCCGAGGGCGAACTCCTCGGGGGTGCGGACATCGAGGACGAAGGCGCCCTCGGCCTTGAGCTTTTCCACCTCGTTCCAGCGCACCTGTGCGCTCCGGCCGGTCAGGAGGTTCTCGGCCACGAAGCCGGCGTAATTGACGGGGTCCTTGGCGCTCGCGAAGGGCGGCGCGTAGGCGTGTTCGAACTCGGTCAGGGCGTCGACGCGCGAGCCCACG
>JAJXZP010000215.1 GCA_021779995.1 bacterium
TCACCATCGTCAAGATCGAAGGCGTCAAGGCCTATGTCACGAGAAAAGCCTAAGCCTAGGAAAGGGAGAGAAACATGAGTTTTTTGATCGTCGTCGCCGTCATCGCGTTGGTCGTCATCGTGCTTGAGCTGATGGGCTTCAAGATCGTTCCGCAGTCCGAAACCATGATCGTCGAACGCTTGGGCAAATACAGCAGAACCTTGAAAACGGGGGTCAACGTCATCTGGCCGGTTCTTGAGAAGATAAAGTCCATAGAAGGCGCGCGGGGTTTTTCCCGGCAGATCGACCTCAGGGAGACTGTCCTGGAGATTGCGCCCCAGAACGTCATAACCAAGGACAATGTCGGCATCGAGATCAATGCTGTGCTCTTCTTCCAGATTTCCGACCCCGTGAAGATGGCCTATGAGATCGCCAACTTCCATGGAGCCATCAACAAGCTCACCCAGACGACACTCCGTAACGTGATCGGCGAACTGGAACTGGATCAGACGCTTTCGTCGCGGGATACGATCAACACAAAACTGAAGAAAGTCCTCGATGAAGCCGCCGACAAGTGGGGAATCAAGGTGACTCGGATAGAGCTTCAGGACATAACCCCGCCCGAAGACATCATGAAGGCGATGACGCAGCAAATGGAGGCCGAACGCAACAAGCGTGCCCAGATCCTGCAGGCCGAAGGCCTGAAACAAGCCCAGATACTCGCCGCGGAAGGCAGCCGCGAGGCGCAGATTCAGCAAGCAGAAGGTGAAAAGCAGGCTACGATCCTCAAGGCGGATGCCAACGCCTCGGCGATCCTGAAGGTCGCTACGGCGGAAAATGAGGCGATAAAGCTAGTCATGAGTTCGGCCGGCGAAAAAACGGTCAACTACTTGGTGGCGATGAAATACATTGACGCGATAAAGGAAATGGTGAGCGGGAAAGACAACAAAGTAGTCTATGTTCCCTATGAGGCTACCGGAGTGCTCGGTGCCCTTGGCGGGATCAAGGAACTATTGGGCGACACCAAGAAACAGTAATCCGATCGCCGTGGCACTACAAATATTCGGCAGCCCGAGCTGCCAGGACACGAAAAAGGCCCACCGCTTTTTCAAGGAGCGGGGCATCGCCTATCAGCTGGTCGATCTCTCCGACAAGGGGATAAGCCGGGGCGAGCTCCGTTCGATCGCCGCCGCCCTCGGCCTCGAGGCCCTGCCGGGCCGGGCGGGGAAGCGCTGGAAGGACCGCGGCCTCGAGTACATGGATATCGATCTCGAGAAAACCCTGCTCGCCGATCCCCTCCTCCTCCGCAGCCCCATCGTGCGCGACGGCAAAAAGACGACGATCGACCTCGACCCGGAGACGGGGAAAGCCTTCGCCGCTCGCTGAGCGACTTGGGCCGTGGCGCCTCGGCGGCAACCGCCAGAGCGAGGCCGCGCCGCCGAACTCCGTGAGGGACAGAGCTCAGTTGGTACCGGCAAACCCGTGAGGGATAGAGCTCAGTTAAAGTCCGAGTTCAGTTGCGGGCCCGATTCGCGGCCCCTCTGGCGCGCGAATCGGGCCCACATTAGCTCATAGTCCTTTCCGTCGCGGCGTCCTCGCCGCCTTCTTCGGCCTACGAACCGGGCTCGCGACAGGTCTGTCCCTGCCGCGTTGTCGCGCCTCGCCGCCGTCCCTGTCGTGCCGGGCTCGCGACAGGTCTGTCCCTGCCGCGTTGTCGCGCCTCGCCGCCGTCCCTGCCGGGGGCCTGCGACAGGTCTGTCCCTGCCGCGTTGTCGCGCCTCGCCGCCGTCCCTGTCGTGCCGGGGGCCTGCGACAGGTCTGTCCCTGCCGCTGCCGCGGGCCCTGCCGCCTCGCCTTAGGCGAGGGCGCGCAGGTATTTCTGGGCCGAGAGGGCGGCCACCGTGCCGTCCGAGACGGCGGTGGTGATCTGCTTGAAGGGCTTGGAGCGCAGGTCGCCGGCGATGAAGACGCCGGGCAGCGTGGTCTCCTGGGTCATGGGGTCGGCCTGGGCGCCGCCCCACGTGTCCAGGGGCAGCTGGCCGGCGAAGAGCTGGGTCTGGGGCGTGTAGCCCACGAAGACGAAGAGGCCCGCTCCGTCCTTCAGGACTTTCCGCTGCTTGGTCTTCAGGTCCTCCACCTCGAGTCCCTCGAAGCCGTTCTCTCCCCCGAGGAAGGCCCGCGGCTCGTGGCTCCAGAGCACCTTGATCTTCGGATTCTTCAGGGCCGCCTCGGCGGCGGTCTTGTTGGCCTGGAACTCGTCGAACTGGTGGATCATGGTGACGGACTTCACGAACTCGGTGAGGAAGAGGGTCTCCTCCACCGCGCTGTTGCCGCCGCCGATCACGTAGATGTCCTTGCCCTCGTAGAACTTTCCGTCGCAGGTGGCGCAGTAGGAGACGCCGCGGCCGAAGAGCTCCTTCTCGCCGGGGATGCCGAGCTCGCGCGGCTTGGCGCCCGTGGCGAGGATGATCGCCTTGGCGCGGATGCGCCGGTCGTCGTCGACGTCGATCTCCTTCTTCTCGAGGTCGAGGCGCACGATCTCGGCGGAGCGAAGAATCCTGGCGCCCGAGTCCTCGGCCTGCTTGGTGATCTTTTCCATGAGGGCGTAGCCGTTGATCTCGCCGTCCGTGCCCGGGTAGTTGGCGACCATGTGGGTGAGGTTGACCTGGCCGCCGGGATTGCCCTGGTCGATGATCAGGGTGTTGATCTTGGCCCGACCCGCGTAGATGCCCGCGGTGAGGCCGGCCGCCCCTCCGCCTATCACGACGAGGTCGACCTCCTCGGTCTTCCGCTCGATGCCCGCCGTGCGGTCGGCCAGGCCGAAGGCCTCGACGATGGTTTTCTTGATCTCGCTCTTCTTGATCGCTCCCGAGAGCCGCGGCGCGACTTCCTTGCCGTCCTTGTAGAAAAGGAGGGTGGGGCTCCCTTTGACGCCGAGGGCGAGGGAATGGTCGCGATTGCCCTGCCGGAAGATTTTGTAGAAGGCTATGTCCCCGTGGTAGAGCTCGGAGAAGAACTCGAACTTCGGGGCCAGGGCCTCGCAGGGCGAGCAGTCCTGCGAGTAGAAGTCGACGATGGCGAATCCCTGGTGCTTCAGGACCTTCGCTTCGTAGTCGGCTGCGGTGATTTCTGTGGGCATGTGTTTCCTCCGGTACTGTACTGCTAGGCGCAGGCTTTGAACTTTGGCCTTCGAGGGCCGCCGCGCTTCAGCTCGGCGCGAAGACATTCGCATCCCTGGCATGCATAGATTTTCAAATATATTAATAATTATATGTAAGATAGGCAAGGGGTTTCGACGTCGCAGGAAGCCTCGCCGCGCCCTGCCCGAAGCCCGAAAAGCCAGGCGCCAGCGGATGCCAGGGCGGCAGGGCTCAGCGCAGGGCCGCTATCGTGTGATGGTCGAGGACGCGGTCCTTGACCACGAGGGTTGTGACGGGAGCCTCGCACTCCCGCTGGAGGATGAGGTCGTGGCCGATGCAGAGCCCCAGCTGGACGACGAGGTCGACCCCGCGGGCGTTGAGGAGCCTGGCCTGGGCCACCGGATTGCAGATGGCGGCGAAGCGCTCGGGATGGGCCTTTTTGAGCCCGATCTCGTCGTAGTCGATGGCGCCGACCCGGCAGCAGACGAGTTCGGTCTCCAATCCCGCCTCGCGCAGGAGGCGGCCGAGCTTCTGGGACTCCTTCGTCAGGCTTACGCAGAAGGCTATCCCGATGCGGCGGAAGCCCTGGGCCGTGGCGTAGAAGATCACTTCCTCGACGCGGTTGCGCAGCTCGCCCTCGCTCGTGAAGGGAGCGGCGTCGGCGGCCAGCATCTCCCCGTGGACGGGCTCGGCGGCGTAGACACCGGGATCCCGGGTGGTCTCGGGCCGGGTGCGGGTCGGGCAGGTCGTCGGCATCTTGTCGAACTCGCCGCGCAGACAGGCGGTAGTCGCGCAGAAGGCGCAGGCGTAGGGGGCGTTGTCCATCATCGTGACCTCGGGTTGAGCACGCGGTCGAAGCCGCGGCCGAGTAGGGCAAACGTGAGTCCCATCAGGGCTATGGAGAGGCCGGGGGGCAGGATCCACCACCAGAGGCGGTTGATCACGGCTCCCTGCACCAGGGCGTCGTGGAGCATCTGGCCCCAGGTGATGGTGCTCGAGTCGCCCAGGCCGAGGAGGCTGACGCTGGCCTCGTAGAGGATGATGCCGGGCACCGAGAGGGCCATCACGGCGAAGCCGTAGGGCAGGAGGGCGGGCAGCACGTGGCGCGTCACCCGCCACCATCTGCCCGCGCCCATCATCCGCGCCGCCTCGATGTGGCCCTCCTCCTTGATCTGCAGGGCCCGGGCGTAGACGGTCTTGAAGGACCTGGTCCAGAAGAAAAGGAGGGCGAGGGCCATGAAGGACCAGAGGGAGGGGTGGTAGGCCACCGAGAGGGCGATCAGGAAGGGCAGGAGGGGCATGAGCGAGAAGAATTCGTACACCCGGTTGATCACCGAGTCCAGGAAGCCGCCGTAGCAGGCGGCTATCGTGCCGAGCAGGAGCCCGGTGAGGACGGTGAGGAAGCTCACCACCGCCCCGAGCACGAGGGCCCAGCGGATGCCCAGGACCACGCCGGTCCAGATGTCGCGCTTCTCGACATCGGTGCCGAGGAGCCCCGAGGACTTGCCGACGAGGAGGAGCGAGGGGCCGACGGAGGGCCTGGCCTGGCCCGGCGCGAGGTACTCTTCGAGCTCGAGACTCGCGGCCTCCCGCACGTGCAGGGGAATGCGGCCCATCTGGCCTTTCGCCACCTCCTGGACCTGCCGGAGGACCTCCTCGGTCGATCCGTCCGCGTGGACGAGCGAGGCCAGGAGAAAGACTTTTCCATTTCCCGCGAAGCGCAGCACGAGATCGCGCGGCGGGCCCGGCCGGCCTATCGCCAGGGGAAAGCTCCAGCTGAGGAGCCTGCCCCCGTCGCCGTTCGTGAGCTCCCGCGGCGGTCCGGAGCGGAGCAGCTCTGTCCCCGGCAGGGAATAGCCGTTCCAGGGTCCGTTCATCCAGCTCGGGGGCACGGCCGCCGGGCTGTCCTGCCACCAGGAGAGGTCGTGCCAGTGGCGCTCCGCACCGGGAAAGGGCACGACCAGGGGGCCGAAGAGGGCCAGGAGGAGGAAGATGGCGAGGAGGACGAAGCCGGCGAGTCCCGAGCGGCTCCTGAAAAAACGCTTCACGAGCGCGCCCCGATCCGGATGCGGGGGTCCAGGAGGCCGTAGCTCAGGTCGAGGACGACGAGGCCGGTCAGGTTCAGGGCGGTCTGGAGCGAGAGGATGGCCATGAGCACGGGCACGTCGCTCTGCTGGACCGCGGCGAAGTAGAGGCTGCCCAGGCCCGGCCAGGCGAAGATGCCCTCGACGAGGATGTTGCCCGAAAGGGACTGGATGAGGCCCATGAGGGCTATGGTCGCGACCGCCGGCCTGATGGCGGCGATGACGTGCACGCCCACCCGGGCCTCCGAGAGGCCCTTGGCCCGCGCGACCTTGACGAAGTCCTGGGCGTAGGTGTCGGTCAGGAGATTCCGGATGAGCCAGGCGGTGTTCCAGAGGTTGAGGCCGACGATCGTGATCAGGGGGAGGAGCATGTGCCAGAGATAGTCCGCGAGGCCGGCGAGGCCGGACGGCGTGGGATTGACGTGGACGCCGCCCGAGGGGAAGAGGGGGATCACGTAGGAGAACAGCATCAGGGCCAGCATGCCAACCCACCAGGCGGGCAGGCCGTTCAGGACCATGGGGACTACCGAGCTGAAGCGATCCAGGGCACCGTGCGGCTTCCGGGCAGCGGCCAGACCCAGCGCGCCGCCCAGGAGCAGCACGAGGACGGCCTCGCTCAGGAAGAGGCAGAGGGTGTTGGGCAGGGCCTCGGCGACGATCGAGAGGACCTCGCGGTCGCCCGAGGAGGATGAGAGTCCCGTCGAGCGGCCGAAGTGGAAGCTCAGGACCTCCGCCGTCCTCCAGAGCACCCGCTGGACCCAGGGCTCGTCGAGGTGGTACTGCTTGAGCTTCTGCGCGCGTGTGGCCTCCTCGAGGTGTCCCAGGGCGGCGGCGTCCAGGCCCGTCGAGGCGCGCACGGCCTGGGCCACGTCCTCGTCCACCTGGGAGCGGAGGCTCGTGTCGGCTATGCCGTTGAACACCAGGGAATAGGCCAGGGCCATGACGAGATACATGACAAGGCCGTGGAAGATCCGCCTGGCCGCGTAGGACTCGAAAGCTTTCATCTGTATGGAATAAGAATATATAGAAATTAGACTATTTATAGAAGTCCTATTCCGCGGCCGGGGCCGGCGCGCTATCGGAGCTTATGCCGGCAAGGCGGCGCAGGAATCAAGGGCGAGCGGGGACAGGCCCGGGCGAGCGGGGACAGGCCCGGGCGAGCGGGGACAGGTCCGGGCGAGCGGGGACAGGTCCGGGCGAGCGGGGACAGGCCTGGTGCCGCTCCTGAAGGATGCACTACAGTTGTCTGTGCAGGAGCGGTATCCGGCGAATGCATGCCGAGTTCCTCCGGAGGGAAGCCGCGATGCTCAGCGATCGCCAGATTCTCGGTATCGAGGAAACCCGTGAGCTCCGGGCGATCAAGAGCGCCTTCAGGAAGAGGGCCACAGAGCTGCATCCCGGCCTCCGCCCCGAGGGCGAGGCCCTGGAGAGGCATGATCTCTTCGTCGAAGTCTGCCGGGCCTACCGGAGGCTCCTCGACTCCGCGAGAGTCGCGGCGAGGGTTGTGGAGGGGCAGGGCCCCGGGACGTAGGCGCCCGCCCCGGGGACGCAGGCGCCCGGCATCGGGACGCAGGCGCCCGGCCCGGGCGAGCCCTCGCGGCACAAGCCTCCGCCGGGCTCGAAGCCACAGGGCAGTCGAGGCCCAAACCCGCCCGACTCGACGATGACGCGGGCTACCCGGCCGCAGTCCACAGTCCGCAGTCCACAGTCCACAGTCCACAGTCCACAGTCCACAGTCCACAGTCCACAGTCCGCAGTCCACAGTCCACAGTCCACAGTCCACGGTCCACGGTCCGCTGGCCGTAGACCGCAACCCGACACACCCCTGGCCATGCGGATCGGACAAGAACGGGGGGAGGGCGATTCCACGGCGAAAGTTCGCCTTTCCCGGATGCTCCGACGGTTTCGTGGCTTTTGCGGCGGGCGGCATTATACTTACCGCATGAAGCCCTATGCCATACCGGCGCTCGTCATGGCCTCGCTGTGCTTCATGGTCGCGCTCAACGAGTCTCTCATCCTGTACCGCCGGGGATTCAAGCCTCGCGACGTCGCCTTCATCGCGATCAGCCTGGGCGGATTTTTCTATAACTTATTTTGCGCGGGCGAGTACGACGTCGATCTGCCTCTCCAGAGCATCGCCTGGTGCAGGGCGGAGATCGTGGCGCTGCTGCTGACGGGCCTGGGGCTGCTGTGGTACGTGTCCGAGGTGACCGGGCTCGTGAAGCGCCGCTTCCTTCTCGCCTACGCGGTCTGGACGGCCCTCGGCGTGCTCAGTCAGGCGCTGAATCTCGGCGATCTCACCTGGATCGCGAGCCGGCCCTTCGTGCAGACCGTCCGGCTTCCCTTCGGCCTCGAGTTCGTCTACCGGGAAGTCGAGCAGGGCATCGTCATCGACATACTCGATGTCGCCGGCTCCCTGCTGCTCGCCTGGCTCATCCTCCTCGCGGTCAGGCACGGCCGCGCAGGCCACCGGCGCGAGGCGCGGAGTCTCCTGGCGGTGCTCGCCATCCTCACCGCAGCCTATCTGAGCGACGAGGCCGTGGGAGCCGGTCTGTACTCCTTCATCTACCTCACCGACTACGCCTGGCTGGCCTTCATAGCCCTCGTGGCGATCCGAAGGACCAACGAGAGACGGGCCTTCGCCCTCGCAGAGCAGAATCTCCTGAAAAGCGAGGACAGGCTGGAAGACTCGCGGGCCACGCTCAAGGCCATCGTGGACAGCACCTCCGACCTGATCTGGTCGGTCGACGCGACGACCTTCGGGTTGCTCACCTTCAACGAGGGGCTCCGCAGGTATTTTCAAGAGCGCCGCGGACTCCGGCTCGAGCCGGGCATGCGACCCGAGGATACGGCCGCGACGCCGGAGTCCGTGAGGACCTGGCGCGGGTTCTATCGGCGCGCCCTGGCGGAAGGCCCGTATTCCGAGGAGTACCATGAACAGCCGGGCTCGCCCCTCTTGCACCTGAATTTCAATGTCTTGAGGAAGGACGACCGGGTCTTCGGGCTTTCGGTCTTCGGAAAGGACATCACCGAGAGCCGGAACGCCGAGGAGACGATCAGGCGATCGCTCGAGGAGAAGGAGATCCTGCTGCGCGAGCTGTATCACCGCACCAAGAACAACATGGCCTTGATTATCGCCCTGCTCGGCCTGCAGGCGAGCCAGGTCGACGATCCGGGCGTGAGCTCGGCCCTCTCCGACGCCCAGAACCGCATCCGCTCGATCGCTCTCGTGCACGAGCGGCTCTACGAGGCCCGTGACCTCTCCCACGTCGACCTGAAGGACTACATCACCGAGCTGGTGTCGGTCCTGTCGGAGAGCTACGGAGTTTCCTCCGGCCGCATAGCCATCGTCCTGGAGCTGGAGCCGGTGTCGGTCCTATTCGACAGCGCCATACCCTGCGGCCTGGTCCTGAACGAGCTGATCACCAACGCTCTCCGGCACGCCTTCCCCGGAGACCGGGCCGGGAGTATCCGCATCGGCCTCAATCGAGCGGCCGATGGGCTTATCCGGCTGGACGTGGCGGACGACGGGATCGGCGCGCCGTCCGATTTCGATTTCCGGAGCTCCGGCCGGTTCGGCGTGCAGAACACCTTCTCCCTCATCGAGAGCCAGCTCCGCGGCAGCGTGAGCCTGGACGCCAGCGCCGGCCTGGCCTGGAGAATCGAGTTCCGCGACAATCGATACAGCCCGAGGGTCTGAGGGGAAGGGCGCGAGCGGGCGCCTCGCAAGAAAAGGAAAGCGCAGGACTCGCCGGGTTTGTGCTATCCTGAGCGAAATCTTGAGCGAAATCCTAAGCAGGACCGCGGAGGGCCTCGATCTCAATCCCGGCATCGATCCGCTCCGGGTTCTTGCGGTAAGCGCGAACCTCGTCCACAATGTCCGCGTCGACCAATCCCCTTGATCCGGAGGAGCCACCTTGGCCTACGATTTCGAGACCCTCGTAAACCGGAGCGGCATGGGCTCCTCCAAGTGGGAGCAGATGAAGGCCGCGAAGAGCGATGTGTCGGAAGGCATCGTCCCCTTTTCCGTGGCCGACATGGAGCTCCGCAACCCGCCCGAGATCATCGAGGGCCTGAAGGACTATCTCGACGCGGCGATCCTGGGCTACACCATCCCGACCCCCGGCTACCTCGACGCGGTCCGCCTCTGGATGCGGCGGCGCCACGATTGGGAGATCGAGAGCGAGTGGATACTCGGGGCCGAGGGAGTGGTCGGGGCCTTCTTCACGGCGATCCGGGCCTTCTCCGCGCCGGGCGACGGGGTCATCCTCCAGACGCCGGCCTACTATCCCTTCTACCGGGCCATCGAAAAAAACGGCCGGCGGCTCGTCCGCAATCCGCTCCTGGACACGGGCGGCGGCTACCGCATCGACTACGAGGACCTGGAGCGCAAGGCCCGCGACCCGCGCACCACGGTCCTCCTCTTCTGCAGTCCGCACAACCCCACGGGGCGCGTGTGGACGACCGAAGAGCTGCGGAAGGTCGGCGAGATCTGCCTGCGCAACGGCGTGCTCATCGTCTCCGACGAGATCCACTTCGACCTCGTCATGCCCGGCCACAGGCATACGGTCTTCGCGACGGTCTCGGAGGAGCTGGCGCGCAGCATGATCGTCTGCACCGCTCCGAGCAAGACCTTCAACCTGGCCGGCATGCACGCCTCCAACATCGTCATTCCGGACGAAGGGCTGCGCGAGCGCTACCGGCGCGAGGTCGAGGCCTCGGGCTTCTTCTCGCTGAGCATCCTCGGGTACAAGGCCTGCGAGCTCGCGTACACGCGCTGCGAGGCCTGGCTCGACGAGCTGATAACCCACGTCCACGGCAACCACCTGGCCCTCAAGCGCTTCGTCGAGGCGGAGATCCCGGCTATCAAGGTCTACGACCTCGAAGGGACCTACCTGCAGTGGATGGACTTCCGGGGCCTGGGCCTGGATAAGGACAGTCTGGAGCGGCTGCTACACGAGAAGGCCGAGCTCTTCTTCGACGAGGGCTACGTCTTCGGCGAGGAGGGCGCGGGATTCGAGCGGATGAACCTGGCCTGCCCGCGCTCGACGCTGATGGCGGCCCTCGGGCGCCTTCGGGCCGTGGTCGGGGACTCGGGCGCGTGAAAGTCCGTGATTGTGTTCAGCATCAGTGTGTCCTGACGGTCAGGCTACCTCCGATGTTCAGGCCCGTCAATCAGTGACTGTCGTCACTATATGAAGAAACGAAGGGCATTGA
>JAJXZP010000214.1 GCA_021779995.1 bacterium
GCGAGGTACTTCCGCCGCGCGCGCCGGGGCCAGCCGGGGCGCGGCGGGCGGCCGCCTCGGCCGCGTCCGCCTGTCGCTTGCGCACGCGGGCGAGAACCAGGACCGCCAGGATCGCGAAGAGAATGACGAGCAGCGAGTCGGTGCCGTTCATGCCGAAAAATTGCATCTCGGAGCCTCCCCGTCAGACGGGGATGTTGCCGTGCTTCTTCGGCGGCAGGCTCTCCCGCTTGCCGAGAAGCATGGTCAGGGCCGCGATGAGCCGCGGCCTCGTCTGGGCGGGGTCGATGACGTCGTCGACGTAGCCGCGCATGGCCGCCTTGTAGGGGTTGGCGAAGCTCTTCTTGTACTCGGCGATCTTCTCCTTGCGCGCGGCCGCGGGATCGGCGGCCTCCTCGATCTCGCGCTTGAAGATGATGTTGGCCGCGCCCTCGGGACCCATGACCGCGATCTCGGCGCAGGGCCAGGCGAAGACCTGGTCGGCGCCGAGGTGGCGCGAGCACATCGCTATGTAGGCGCCGCCGTAGTCCTTGCGGGCGATGACGGTGAGCTTGGGCACGGTGGCCTCGGAGTAGGCGTACAGAAGCTTGGCGCCGTGGCGGATGACGCCGCCGTGCTCCTGGCCGACGCCGGGCAGGTAGCCCGAGGTGTCGGCGAAGGTGACCAGCGGAATGTTGAAGGCGTCGCAGAAGCGGATGAACCGAGCGGCCTTGTCCGAGGCGTTGATGTCGAGGACGCCCGCCATGACCTTGGGCTGGTTGGCCACGATGCCCACGGTCCTGCCGTCGAGCCGCGCGAAGCAGGTGACGATGTTCTGGGCGTACATCGGCTGGATCTCGAAGTAGTCGCCGACGCCGCCGGGTGCGGCGGCGTCGAAGACGCGGCCGATCACGTCGCGGATATCGTAGGGCTTGTTGGGCGAGTCGGGGATGAGCTCCCTGATGCCGGGATCGGCGCGCCTGGGATCGTCGCCGGTGGGCATGACGCGCGGATCCTCGATGTTGTTCTGGGGGAGGTAGGAGAGAAGCTTCTTGATCCCGGCTATGGTCGACTGCTCGTCGGAAAACATGAGCGAGGCCACGCCGCTCGTGGTGGAGTGGATCGTCGCGCCGCCCAGCTCCTCGGCCGAGACGTCCTCGCCGGTGACGGCCTTGATGACCTGGGGGCCGGTGATGAACATGTTCGCGGTCTTGTCGACCATCACGGTGAAGTCGGTCAGGGCCGGAGAGTAGACGGCGCCGCCCGCGCAGGGGCCCATGATGACCGAGATCTGCGGGATCACGCCCGAGGCGCGGGTGTTGCGGAAGAAGATGTCGCCGTAGCCGGAGAGGGCGTCGACGCCTTCCTGGATGCGCGCCCCGCCGGAGTCGTTGATGCCGATCACGGGGCAGCCGGCCTTCATGGCCATGTCCATGGCCTTGCAGATCTTCATGGCGTGCATCTCGCCGAGCGAGCCGCCGATGACGGTGAAGTCCTGGGCGAAGACGAAGACCAGGCGGCCGTCGACGCAGCCGTGGCCGATGACGACTCCCTCGCCGGGGGCCTTGACCTCGTCCATGCCGAGCTCGACGGCGCGGTGCTCGACGAAGGTGTCTATCTCGATGAAGCTGCCCGGGTCGAGCAGGGATTCGATGCGCTCGCGGGCCGTCATCTTGCCCTTCTCGTGCTGGGCGGCCACGCGCTTGGGCCCGCCTCCCTCGCGAATCTTCGCGCGGCGTTCCTCTAGCTCTCGGATTTTCTCGTCCATGTAACGAACCTTCCTTCAGGGAAACTACGACCTGGATATTGCGGGGCGAGTCCGAAGTCTGACAGAACCTTCGGATTCGTCGATTATGCCTTGCGTTCGCAGAGCTCGACAAGGACCCCGTTGGTCGCCTTGGGATGGAGGAAGGCGATGCGCGCCCCCCCGGCTCCGTAGCGCGGCTTCTCGTCGATGAGCCGCACGCCCTTGGCCTTGAGTTCGGCCAACGCGGCGTCGAGGTCGGCGACACGGAAGGCCAGGTGCTGGACGCCCTGACCCTTGGCGGCGACGAACTTGCCGATGGGCCCCTCGGGATCCGTGCTCGCGAGGAGCTCGATCTCGGCCTCGCCCACGGGGAGGAAGGCGGTCTTCACCCGCTGGTCCTCGACGACCTCGGTGCCGTGCAGCTCGAGCCCCAGGATGCCGGTGTAGATCGCGAGCGTCTCCTCGAGGTTCTCGACGGCGACTCCCACATGGTCGATTTTCAGTACCTTCACGATATTCCCCCCTTCATGATCGTGGCGAAAAGCCGATCGGCCGCCTCGTAGGCGTCGCACTCGCGCGCGACCACGGCCCGCGCGAGCTCGGCCTCGAGGGCCGCGCCGCCCGAGCCTTCGAGGGCATCGAGGAGGCGGAAGGCCATGAGCGAGCGCAGCTCGGCCCGGGCGCCCTCGAGCCTGCGCAGTTCCAGAGCGCCAGAGGCGAGAGCGCGCTCTCGGTGGGCGACGATCGCGTCGACGAGCGCGGCGCAGCCCTCGCCCGTCTCGGCCACGGTCTTGATGATCGGCGGCAGGACGGGGTGCCCGTCGGCGTCGAGCGGAAGCGATGCGAGGCCGGAGGCTCCAGGCCCGGTGACGGCGCCTCGGACCTGAAGCGCAGCGGCTGGCTTCGCCGGCGCGTCGGGCCTCGCGAGCTCGGG
>JAJXZP010000244.1 GCA_021779995.1 bacterium
GCCCGAGCCCAAATCCTTCCAGAAGGTGAGCTTCGATCTCCGCAGGGGCGAGGTCCTCGGCGTGAGCGGGCTCGTCGGCGCCCAGCGCACCGAGCTCATGGAGGCCATCTTCGGCCTCAGACCCGTCGTCTCCGGGACCGTCATCCTCCACGACAAGGTGCGCCGCTTCCGCGCCCCGACCGAGGCCATCCGCGAGAAGATGGCCCTCCTCACCGAGGACCGGCGATCCACCGGCATCTTCCCGATCCTCTCGGTGTACGACAACATCCTGGCTGCCAATTGGCGCACCTACATCCGCCGCTTCCTCCTCGACCTCAAGCGAGGGGAGACCGCGGTCGCCAAGAGCATCGAGGCGCTGCGCATCAAGACGCCCTCCGCCCGCACGCTCATGCAGAACCTGTCCGGCGGCAATCAGCAAAAGGCCATCTTTTCGAGGTGGCTGCTCCTCGATCCGGAGATTCTCATCCTGGACGAGCCCACGCGGGGCATCGACGTCGGCGCCAAATACGAGATCTATTCGATCATCGCGGACCTGGCCAAGCGCGGCAAGAGCATCATCATGATCTCCTCCGAGCTGCCCGAGATCTTGGGCATGTCCGACCGCATCATGGTGATGTGCGAGGGCCGGATGACGGGGATCCTGGACGGCAAGAAGGCCGACCAGGAAGAAATAATGCGACTTTCCACTCAATTCATGTAACGGGGAGCACTATGGCAAACGCTGCAACGCTCGATTCCGACAATCCGCTGCTCAGGTCCGTCAGGGAGTTCGCGACGAAGCGCGCGATCCTGCTCGTGCTCATCGTGCTCGTGCTCCTGACCGGCATCTTCGAGCCCAATTTCCTGTCCTGGGACAATCTCATCAACGTCCTCATGATCACCTCGGTCTACGTGATCATCGCCTTCGGCGAGGGGCCCATCCTGCTGACCAAGGGGGTCGACCTCTCGGCCGGCCGCGTGGTCGGGCTCACCGCCTGCGTGGCCGCGTCCATGCTGCAGAGGGCCAACTACGAAGACCGGATTTTCCCCAACTTCCCCGCGATGCCGCTGCTCGTGCCCATCGCCATCGCGATCGTCGCCGGTCTCGTGGTCGGGCTCATCAACGGGAGCATCGTGGCCCATCTCAAGGTGCCTCCCTTCATCACGACCCTGGGCACCATGGTCATCGCCTACGGCGTCGTGTCGCTCTATGTCGACCGGCCGCCCCGCGGCGCGGCCCCCATCGGAGGCCTCCGCGACGACTTCACCAATATCGCGAACGGAGCCATCCCGATCTCGGGGAACCTGCGCATACCCTTCATCGTGATCATCGCCGCCGCCGTATTCGTGTTCATGTGGGTCCTCCTCAACCGGACCCGCCTGGGCAAGAATATCTACGCCATCGGGGCCAACCCCGACGCCGCCGAGGTCTCGGGCGTGAACGTCAACCGCACGCTGACCGTGGTCTACATCCTCGCGGGCGCGCTCTACGGCCTGGCCGGCGCCCTCCAGGCCGCTCGCCAGGGCAGCGCCACCAACAATCTCGGGTACACCTGGGAGCTCGACGCGATCGCGGCCTGCGTCATCGGCGGGGTCTCCACCACGGGCGGCATCGGCACCGTCGGCGGCATGCTCACCGGCGTGCTCATGCTCACCTTCATGAACAACGCCCTCGTGTTCCTCAATGTCTCGCCCTACTGGCAGAACATCTTCAAGGGCATCATCATCGTCTCGGCCGTCGCCGTGGATATCCGCAAGTACATCCGCAAGCGCTAGCGCGGAAAGATCGCCAACCGGCCGGAAGGGAGCGCGCACCGAAGCGCGGCGCTCCCTTCCGGCGCTTCCTTCCGGCGCTCCCCGGACGAACGCCGCCGGCCCCGGCCGCACCGATGCCCTCGGAGCGGTCTCCGCCCGATCTCCGTATCGCGGATGCTTTCCCGCTTCCATTGGCACGGCAATCATGGTATAGATTCATCCTACCATTTCGCTGCCGATGGTGAGGGGGGCGTGTTGTCGCCGGAAAGAGAACCAGCCAGTCCGATTTCCTCCCGGAATTCCTCGTTCGATTGGAGCAAGGTCGTACTCAATGTCGCCCTTCCCTTCGCGGGAGTGGCGGCGGCCCTCGTGCTGGGCGCGGTCATGCTCCTTTTGCTCGGCGCCAACCCCCTTGCCGCCTTTTCGGCTATCATCAGCGGAGCCTTCGGCTCGACCTTCGGCCTCACGCAGACTCTCGTCAAGGCCACGCCTCTCCTGCTCGTGGGGGCGGGCATCTGCATCGCCTTTCGCGCGAATGTCATCAACATAGGCGGCGAGGGTCAGATCATCGTGGGCGCGCTCGCGGCGACCTGGTTTCCGCTGAGCTTCGCCTCCGCGCCGGGCTGGCTCCTCCTTCCTTCCACCCTCATCGTCGGCTTTCTCGCGGGTTCCATCTGGGGCTTCATACCGGGCATCCTCAAGGCGCGACTGCACGTGAACGAGATATTGAGCACCATCATGATGAACGCGATAGCCCAGCAGTTCATGAATTTTCTTTTGCAAGGGCCGCTCATGGATCCCGCGGGCGTCGCCCAGGGCACCTTCCTGGCCCAGTCGGCCCAGCTCCCCCATCAGGTGTGGCTGCCGCGGCTCGTTCCGCGGACCCTCCTGCACGCGGGCGCCATCGTCGCGGTCGTCATGGCGGTGCTCGTGTACTTCTTCCTCTGGCGCACGACCATCGGCTACGACATCAGGGCCGTGGGCCTCAATCCCGAGGCCGCCCGGTATTCGGGCATCCGCGTGCCGCGCTACCAGGCCCTCTCCCTCACCCTGGCGGGAGGCTTCGCCGGGCTGGCGGGGGCGATCGAGGTCATGGGCGTGCAGCACCGCCTCATGGACGGGCTGACGAGCGGCTACGGCTTCACCGGCATCGTCGCCGCCCTCCTGGGCGGCTTGCACCCGCTCGGACTCATCCCGGCCTCCGTGCTCTTCGGCGCCCTCCTCGTGGGCGCGGACAAGATGCAGCGCGCCGTCCAGGTCCCCTCGTCCCTCGTCATGGCTCTCCTGGGGCTCATCGTGCTCTTCGTGTCGAGCGCCTCGATCTGGTCGCGCCGCTGGTCGGCGCGGCGCAAGATAGCCGAGCAGCGCGACAGGAAGGAGGTCGAGTCGTGAAGGGTCTCATTTCCCTGGACGTCATCTCGGGCATCATCCACACGATGATCGGCCTGGCCACGCCCTTCCTCTACGCCGCGATCGGCGAGACCTTCGCCCAGAGCTCGGGCGTGGTCAATCTGGGCGTCGATGGCATCATGCTCCTGTCGGCCTTCGCCGCCTTCTACGTCTCGCTCGTGTCGGGCAGCCTCGCTCTCGGCCTTCTCGCGGCGGCCGTCGTGGGGCTCCTCATGGGACTGCTCATGTCGCTGGTGTCGGTGACCCTCAAGGCCGAGCAGGGCGTGTCGGGCATCGGGCTCTATATGTTCGGCCTGGGCATGTCGAGCCTCCTCTTCAAGGTCCTCATCGGAACGGTCAAGACCATCGACGGCTTCAAGCCCCTGCCCATCCCCTTCCTGTCGGACATCCCCGTGGTCGGGAAGATGCTGTTCCGCACCAACATCCTCGTCTACTGCGCCTTCCTCCTCGTGCCCCTGGCCTGGTGGGTGCTGAACAAGACCACGCTCGGCCTCAAGATAAAGGCCGTGGGCCAGGCTCCGGCCGCCGCCGACTCCCTGGGCATCAGCGTCAACGGCATACGCTACCTCAGCGTCTGCATCGGCTCGGTGCTGGCCGGCATCGCGGGCGCCTCGCTCTCCATCTCGCTCCTGAACCTGTTCCAGGACAACCTGACGGCGGGGCAGGGCTTCATAGCCGTGGCCCTCGTGTACTTCGGCGGCTGGAGTCCGGTGGGCGTCCTGGGAGGAGCCCTGCTCTTCAGCATCGTCAACTCCTTCCAGCTCTGGATGCAGGTGCTCGGCGCCAAGATACCGTCCAACATAGCGGTCATGCTTCCCTACCTCCTCACGATCGTCGCCCTCACCATCTCGGTGAACCGGGCCCGCCAGCCGGCGGCGCTCAACAAGCCCTTCGAGCGGGGCGAGAGCTAGGAGGCCGCGGAAGGCCGAGGGCATCTGTCGATAGGATAGCGTCAGCCAAAAGGAGCGCCCGAACGAGGTTCGGCCGTCGGCCGCGGCCGCTCGGGTTTTTCTGTCACGAGGAAGTCTGCTTTCGAAGGAAGGAGAGAGTATGAGGTTGAGAAGAGCATTCATCGCGTTCCTGCTCGCGGTCGGACTCGTGGGGGCTGCCGTCGCCGCGCCCTTCCGCATCGCCGTGGTCATGCCCAGCGCCACCACCGACATGGCCTTCAGCCAGTCCATGTGGAGCGCGCTCATGATCATCCAGAAGGAGATGGGAGGGCCCTCCGCCCTCGAGATCAAGTACACGGACAACATGTACAACGTGCCCGACGCCGCCGCGGCCATCCGCGACTACGCGAGCCAGGGCTTCGACATCGTCATCGCCCACGGCTCCCAGTACGGCTCCTCGGTGCAGGAGATCGCCACCGACTTCCCGCAGACGACCTTCGCCTGGGGCACCGACGTCAACACCTTCGGCCTGCCCAACGTCTACGCCTACACCGCGGCGGCCGAGCAGGGCGGCTTCGTCAACGGCGTGCTCGCCGCCAAGCTGACCAAGTCCAGGAAGATCGGCGTGACCGGCCCCGTCGAGGTGGGCGACGCCAAGACCTACATCGACGGCTTCGTCCAGGGTGTCATGTCCGTCAACAAGGGCATCACCGTGTCCAAGACCTGGACCGGCTCCTTCTCCGACGTCGCCCTCATGACCGCCGCGGCCAAGACCCACATCGCCAACGGCGCCGACGTGCTCACCGGCTCCTCGCAGTCGGTGGTCGGCTCCATCGGCGCCGCGCAGGACAACGGCCATGTCATGTGGTTCGGCACCCAGGCGGACCAGGCCTCGCTCGCGCCCAATCTCGTCGTCTGCAGCCAGGTCTACGACTGGACCGGGATGCTCAGGGAGATCATCGCCCAGCACAAGGCGGGCGTCCTGGGCGGCAAGACCTACGTGCTCACCCTCGAGAACAAGGGCCTGAAGATGGCGTTCAATCCGTCGTATCGGCTTCCGGGATTCGCCAAGGCCGCCGCGGAAAGGGCGATCAAGGGCATCGTCGACGGCAGCATAAAGGTGCAGCCCTAGCGCGGGCGAAGCCGGCGGAGAACCGGCCTCGGCCGGCTCTCCGTTTTCGCGCTTCGGCCGGGACCGGTGCGTCGGGCCCGCCCGTCGGAAGCGACCGCAGGCCCCGGCCGAGGTTGGAGGAATATGTCAGCTAACGCGCGCAGCGATGGGGCGGCCCGCACGGGACGGGTCGAGATGCGGAACATCGTCAAGTGCTTCCCGGGCGTGCGGGCCAATTCGCAGGTCTGCTTCGACATCGACCCGGGCGAGGTCCACGCCCTCCTGGGCGAGAACGGGGCCGGCAAGAGCACCCTCATGCGGCAGCTCTACGGCATGTACCAGCCCGACGAAGGCGAGATCCTGATCGACGGCCGCCGCCTCGTGTTCCGCTCCCCCGCGGACGCGATCCGCGCGGGCATCGGCATGATCCACCAGCACTTCATGCTCGTGCCCACGCTCACCGTGGCGCAGAACGTCGCCCTGGGCCAGCCTTCGGCGCGTGCCCCCCTCGTGGACATCAAGGGAGTCACCGAACGCATCGAGACCCTGGCCCAGGAGTACGGCCTCAAGGTCGATCCGCGCGCCTACGTGTGGCAGCTCTCGGTTGGCGAGCAGCAGCGCGTCGAGATCCTGAAGGCCCTGTACCGCGGCGCCGGCCTCATCATCCTCGACGAGCCCACCGCGGTCCTCACTCCCCAGGAAGTCAAAGACCTCTTCGAGACCCTGCGCCGCATGGTCGCGGAAGGACACTCCCTCATCTTCATCTCGCACAAGCTCTACGAGGTCATGGCCATCTCGGACCGCGTCACGGTCCTGCGCGACGGCAAGGTCATCGGCACCAAGCTCACCCGCGAGGTCACGCGCGACGAGCTCGTGAAGATGATGGTCGGGCGCGAGGTCAAGGAGGTCGAGGCCCGGCCGCTCACGCCCGGCCCCGTCCGGCTCCGGATCCGCGGCCTCTCCGCGATGGGCGACCGGGGCACCGAGGCGCTCAAGGACATCGACCTGGACATCCGCTCGGGGGAGATCGTGGGCTTGGCCGGCGTCTCGGGCAACGGGCAGCGCGAGCTCGCCGAGTGCCTCGCCGGCATGCGGCGCCCGCTCGCCGGCACGATCAGCGCGGGAGGCCGCGACATCGGCGCCGCCTCGCTCAACGAGCGCGTGGACGCCGGCATGGCCTACATCCCCGAGGAGAGAATGCGCGACGGGGCCATCCGGGAGTTCAGCGTGCAGGAGAACGTCTTCCTGCACGACCGGACCAAGGCGCCCTTCGCCCGCGGCATCTTCCTCAACTTCGCGAAGATGCGGAGCCACGCCGCCGCCCTCGTGCGCGACTTCTCGGTCAAGACCGCCAGCCTCGACACGCCCATCAAGAACCTGTCCGGCGGCAACATCCAGAAGCTCATCATGGCGCGCGAGCTGTCGCGCAAGCCCATGGTCCTCGTCGCCGCCCAGCCGACGCGCGGCGTGGACATCGGCGCCACCGACTACATCCATCAGCGCCTCCTCGAGCAGCGCGAGTCCGGCACGGCCATACTTCTCGTCTCGGAGGATCTCGACGAGATCCGGGCCCTCTCCGACCGGATCGCCGTGATGTACGAAGGCCGGATCATCGGCATCGTGGAGCGCGGAGAGGCGAGCGTCGAGCAGATCGGTCTCATGATGGCGGGCGTCGCCATGTCCGACGCCATGAAAGGTTGAACGAAACATGTCCGAGGCCTCCTACTCCAAGAGTGTCGTCGTCTTCGCCGCCCATCCCGACGACACCGAGATCTTCTGCGCCGGCACGCTCGCCTTGCTCAAGGCCAAAGGCTACCGCGTCACCGTCTGCACGGTCACCTCGGGCGGGATGGGCGGCATAGGCAGCGACGAGCGCAGGACCGTCGAGATCCGCGACGGGGAAGCCCGCGCCGCCGCCGAGATCCTGGGCGCGCGCTACGTCTGCCTGGGCGGCCGCGACGGCTTTCTCTACGACACGGAGGAGCTGCGCATCAAGGCGCAGGACGTCATCCGCGAGGCCGAGGCGGGCATCGTCATAGCCCACCTCAGCGTGGACTACCATCCCGACCACCGCGCGGCCTCGGCCATCGCCGACGCGGCCGCCATCCTCGCGAGCCTGCCCAACATCCCCTCGCGCTTCCCGCCGCTTCCCGCCAATCCGCTCTTCTACCATTCCGCCACCCTCGGCCTCACCGACCCCCTGGGCAACCCCATCGCCAGACCCCACTTCTTCGTCGACATCGGCTCGGTCGAGGAGACGAAGATGCGCATGCTCGCCTGCCACCGGAGCCAGATCGAGATCATGCGGGTCCAGCACAAGATGGACGATTTTTTCGGCGCCATGCAGGCCCAGGACCTCGCCTGGGGCCGGGAGGCCGGCGTGCGCTTCGCCGAGGCCTACTGGCAGCACCTCGGCGGGGGCTTTCAGAAGACGCCGCTTATCCAGGAAGAGCTGCGGGAGTTCGTCATTCGGGGCTGAAGGCGGCGGTTCCGCGGGCAGTCCGGCGCGGCGAGTGCGTAGGCAGTCCCGCCAGGGCCAGGGGCGAAGGCCGGCCTGGCGCAGCGCCCGCTGCCTGGCGCAGCGCCCGCTGCCTGGCACAGTGCCCGCCGGCCTGGCGCAGCGCCCGCTTCGCGACGTCGCGTCGAAGCCCGAAGACCGCATCAGCCTTGACACCGCGGAGCCGAGGGCCATACTTGGAAGAGTGGTCCCTTCGAAACCGAGCGGGCCGCTGGTGCGTCCGGTGTCCTGTCCGACGAGGGAGGCCTGAGCCCGATACGCCCCGGTCAAGCGGGTCGGGCTTCGCGTCTCATGCGGTTGGGCGGAGCGAATCGGACTGGGCAGGGGAGACCGGGCGAACGGCGAAGTCGCTTCCAGTCCCCGCGCATCATCGATACATAGCGCGATCTTCGACGGAGCGCCCCGCGCTTCCGTCCTTCCACCCGGCAGGCCCATTCTCGCGTGGCTCAAAGAGGATCAGCGATGCGCATCATCTTCAAAATCCCCTTGCTGCTCGCCGGTTTCTTCATGCTGTATTTCGGGGCCATGATCGTCGTCGAACGCAGCTATATCCGCCCGAGCTTCGAGTCGCTCGAGCGCAAGGCCAGCCTCCGCGATCTCGACCGCGTTCTCGCCGCCATGAACCGCGAAGCCGAGCATCTCGCCATCATCAGCCGGGATTGGAGCCAATGGGACGACACCTGGCTCTTCGTCGGGGGAGCGAAGCCGAGCTATGTCGAAGAGAACCTCGGCCCCGACGGCTTTAAGATCATCGATGCCAGTCTCGTCGCGATCTACGACGCTGAGGGAAGGCGCCGCTTCGCCGGCCGCTACGATCCGGCGAGCGGCATGGTCTTGCCGGACGACAGCCTGCCGGAGCGAGCCCCTCTCGGAGCCCCCTACCTCGGAGCCGGCAAGGGAGACTCAGGCATCTCCGGCGTCCTCGCGGTAGGGGAACACATCTACCTCCTGGCCTCCACACCCATCATACGCAGCGACGGCTCAGGTCCCGTCCGCGGTTCCTTCATCATCGCACGGAACGTCGGCAGCGGCTTCGCATCGGCCATCGCGGCGCAAACCAGCGTGCAGACCGTCCTTTTGCCGGTCGGCGACGCGCCCGTCGGGGTCGATCTGGCTGCCATCGTCGCCGCAGGGGATCACCTCGTCATGACCACCGGAGGCGACCGGAGCGTCCATGGCTGGGGCCTTGTTCGCGATCTCTCCGGCCGGCCGGCCCTCCTCGTGGGCACCCTGACCAGCCGCGATATCAGCGATTGGAGCGGCCGGACCATAGGCATCGCGGGTCTCGTCATCATCGGGCTGGGAATAATGTTCTGCGTCGGCATCTATCTCCTCCTTTCACGCCTGGTGATCGAGCCTCTTTCGGCCATAGGCGGAAGCATCCGCCGATTCGAGGCCGAGGGCACGATCGGGATGTCCGGGAGAGTTCTCGTCCGGCCCGATGAAATCGGGAATCTCTCGAGGACCTTGGAGCATATGGCTTCGCGTATCGCCGCGCGCGAAGCCGAACTTTCCTCGATCAACGAAGGGCTCGAAGAGCGCATCGAGAAGAGGACCCGCGATCTGCGCCAGGCCAACGACGATCTCAGGCTCATGGCCAAGGTCGTCGAGAGCACCAGCGAGGGAGTGGTGATCACCGACCTCCACGGGAAGATCCTCGTCGTGAACGACGCCTTTTGCGGACAGAGCGGCTATTCGCCCTCGGAACTCGTCGGACAGGACATCGCCGTCATGAAGTCGGGACGGCACGACGAGAGCTTTTATCAAGTCCTGCGGGCCAAGCTCCGCGAGGACGGCACCTGGACCGGCGAGGTCTGGGATCGGCGCAAGAGCGGAGAGATATACCCCGAATGGCTCTCCATAAATCTTGTGCGCGGGGAAGACGATGAGCCCCGCTGCTACGTCGGCGTGGCCACCGACATCTCCCGTCTCAAGGAGACCGAGGAGAGGCTCAATCACCTCGCGTACTACGATCCGCTCACCTCCCTTCCCAACCGTACCCTGTTCCGGGACCGCCTCTCTAGCGCGATCCAGCGCGGCCAGCGCCGCGGGCACCGCGTGGCCCTCCTCTTTCTCGACCTCGACCGGTTCAAGTACATCAACGACGCCTTCGGCCACGATGCGGGCGACCGGCTTCTCGTCGAGGTGGCGCGGCGAATAGCCCGGCGCGTCCGGGAATCCGACACGGTCTGCCGCCTCGGCGGCGACGAGTTCACGGTCATCCTCGAAGAGATAGACCGCGGCCTCGACGCCGGCACGGTGGCGCGGAACATAATCGCCGAGATTTCCCGACCCGTCGATCTCAAGGAAGGGGAGGTCTTCATCGGCGCGAGCGTGGGCATCGCGGTCTTCCCCGACGACGCCGCCACGGCCGAGGGGCTCACGCGCAAGGCCGATGCCGCCATGTACCAGGCCAAGATGGCGGGCCGCGACACCTTCCGCTTCGTGTCCACCGAGACGGAAGCCACGAGCCAGGCGCGAATCGCCCTCGAATCCGACCTCCGCCGCGGCCTGGAGCGCGGCGAGTTCTTCCTCGTCTACCAGCCCATCGTCGACATCATCGACGGGAGGATACTCGGCGCGGAGGCTCTTCTGCGCTGGCGGCACGGGCCGGGCGACCTGACGCTGCCGGATGGTTT
>JAJXZP010000010.1 GCA_021779995.1 bacterium
CAGCAGCCGACGGCCACGGCGCAGGCGGCGGGATCGGCGGCGGAGGCCCCCGCCGCGGCCGAATCGGCGACAGCTCCGGCGGCCACGGCGCCGCCGGGGGCCGGGAACGTCTTCCTGCGGCCGCTCGCGGTCGAGGGGCTGCCGGAATCCGAGGGGGCCATGGTCACGGCCCTGGTGCGGGACGGGGTGGTCAACGGCGGCAGAGTCAGGCTCGTCGACGCCGAGGCGCGGGAAGCCGCGCTCAAGGAAATCGAAGTGTCCTATTCGGGCCTGGCCGGCGCCGCTCAGGACGCCAAGCTCGGCAGCTTCCTCGAGTGCGGCCGCACGCTCTCCGGCCTGGTCACCGAGATCGACGGCCGCCGCTACTGCAACCTCGTCCTCACCGACACCGCGAGCGGCGGCATAGTCCGCTCGACCTTTTTCGACTGGGCCTCCCCCGATGACGCCCGGGCGGCCGTCGGGCGCGGCCTCGGCGCGCTGGGGCTGCGCTAAGCCATGCACGCACGGAGATGGAGTCACCTATGCCGAGTCTGATACCTGTGTCAGCGCTTTTCCGGAGAGCCCGGGCCGGCGGCGGAAGGGGATCGAACGTCCTCTCGTCCTTCCTCGCCTTCCTGTTCCTCGCCGCCCTCCCCTCGACCCTCCTCCTCATGGCCTGCGCGACGAATCCCTACAGCAAGTATTATGTCGACGAGACCCGGGGAGCCGCGGTCGCGGAGGGGAAAGATGCGCAGCCGCGCTCCAGGATTCCTCCCCAGATTCGCCTGTACTCGGCCAGGATGATGGAGGACGAGCGCAGGGCGATGGAGGACGACTACAAGCGGATCGGGTATTCGTCCTTCGTGGCTCCCGACGCGAGCCGGAGCGATCTCGTCGAGGCCGCGGAGAAGGCGGGCGCCGAGCTCGTGTTGCTGCAACGGCAGTACGCCTCGACGACGACGGTCTACCGCCCCATGACGAGGATCACGGACACCCGCACGCATTACCGGGTCATCTCCGGCAACAGGCCCGTCTTCGTCCAGAGCACGACGCAGCAATCGACGACCTACTACGTCCCGCGCGCGCTCACGGAGTATCGCTACTACGCGACCTTCTGGCGGGAAAGCCCGCCGCCGAGGCTCGGACTCGTCGTCGAGGACACCACGGACGCCGACAAGAGGCGGATCCAGTCGAACTCCGGGGTCAAGGTTTTCGCGGTCGTCAAGAACTCGAACGCCTTCAAGGCCGACCTTTTCGCCGGCGACATCATCGTGTCGATAGACGCGGACAAGGTCGGCTCGGTCGACGGATTCTACGGCCTGGTCGACAAGTACGCGGGCGGCGATGCCTATCTGACCCTCATCAGGGGCGATCGCGTGCTCGAAAAGATGGTCAGGATCGACTACCGGGACGACCAGCTCTCGCCTTTCGAGGATTGAGCTCGGCTCTCGCGGGCGGATCCGAGGCCCGAGCTTGTATCTCCAGCCGGATTCTTGGTAGCTTCTCCGCATGGATACACGAGACCTGGCGCGGCGCGGCGCCCAGGCGGCGCGCGAGCTCTTGTCGCGGCCGTCTTCGGTCAAGGATGAGGCGCTCGGCGCGATAGCCCGGCGCCTCGAAGCCGAGGCCGGCGAGATCGTCGAGGCCAACCGCGCCGATCTCGCCGAGGCCGAGCGCGCAGGACTTCCCGCTCCGCTTCAGAAGCGGCTGCGCTTCGACCGGGCCAAGCTCGCCGAGAGCCTCGCGGGACTGCGCGCCCTGCGCTCGCTTCCCGACCCCGCGGGCCGCATCCTCGAGGCCCGCAAGCTCGACGAGGGCCTGGTCCTGCGGCGCGTCTCCTGCCCCATCGGCCTCATCGGGATGATCTTCGAGAGCCGCCCCGACGCCCTGGTGCAGATGGCCTGCCTCGCCGCCAAGAGCGGCAACGCCGTCATCCTGAAGGGCGGCCGCGAGGCCGCCGCCACCAACCGCGCCCTCGCCGCCGCGATCGCCGCGGCCGGGGTCGAGGCCGGGCTGCCGGAGTCCTGGCTCTCCCTCCTGGAGACGCGGGAGGAGGTCGGAGCCCTCCTGGAGCTCGACGAGTACGTCGACCTCCTCATACCCCGCGGCTCCAAGGAGTTCGTGCGCTCGATCATGGAAAAGAGCCGCATCCCGGTCATGGGGCACTCCGACGGCGTCTGCCACGTCTACGTCCACGAGGACGCCGACCCGGAGACGGCCGTCCGCGTCGCCGTGGACTCGAAGACCCAGTACCCCGCCGCCTGCAACGCGGCCGAGGTCCTCCTCGTCCACTCCTCCTTCGCGCGGCGCAGCTCCGGTCCGGACGCCCCGACGGGGCTCGAGCGCCTAACGCGCGCCCTCGAAGCCGCCGGCGTCGCGATCGAGACCTCGCCCCCCGACTGGTCGGTCGAGTACCTCGACCTCAGGATGGCGGTGAAGACCGTCGACAGCCTGGACGAGGCCATAGCCCACATCAACCGCCACGGCTCGGGCCACACGGACGCCATCGTCGCCGCGGGCCGCGCCGCGGCCGAGCGCTTCATGAACGAGGTCGACTCGGCCTCGGTGTACTGGAACGCGAGCACGCGCTTCGCCGACGGCTATCGCTACGGCCTGGGAGCCGAGGTGGGCATCTCGACGGGCAAGCTCCACGCCCGCGGCCCCGTGGGCCTCGAGGGCCTGGTGACCTACAAGTGGAAGCTCGCGGGCTCGGGCCAGGCCGTCGCGGACTACGCCTCGGGCCGGCGCGCCTTCGTCCACGAGAATCTCGAGGGCGAGGTGGGGAGCTACTATGCCGAGAGCTGAGAAGGGCGGCGGGCGGACAGCCCCGGGCGGACGGGGACGCGCGAGCGCCGACGAGTCCGCGGCGCGGGCGGCGGTGGCCGCGGCGCGCCGGGTCGTCGTGAAGATCGGCACCAACACCATCATGCGGCCCAGGGACGCGGCGCTCCGCATCTCGGGCCGCGGGGCAGGAGGCGCGGCAGGCGCCAGGGCCGAGGGCATCGACGTCGAGTACCTCCACCGGGTCGCGTCCGACATAGCCGACCTCATCCGCTCGGGCAAGGAGATGCTTCTCGTCACCTCGGGGGCCATAGGCATGGGGGCCCGCGAGCTCGGGCTCGCCAAGCGGCCCAAGGACATCGTCACCCGCCAGGCCTGCGCGGCCATAGGCCAGGGCCTCCTCATGGAGGAGTACCGCCGCGCCTTCGAGGTCTACGGCCTCTGCGCGGCCCAGGTCCTCGTCACGCGCGACGTCTGGGACTCCCGGGCGGCCTACCTCAACCTCCGCGCCACGATCGAGCGCCTCCTGGAGGAGCGCGTGGTGCCGATCTTCAACGAGAACGACACCATCTCCACCGCGGAGATCGGCAACGCCTTCGGCGACAACGACCGGCTCTCGGCCTATGTCGCGAGTAAGATCGACGCCGAGGTCCTCCTCATCCTCTCCGACGTGGACCGGCTCTACGACGCCGACCCGCGGCTCGAGCCCGGCGCCCGGGCCATCCCCTACGTGCGGGAGCTCGAGCCCGAGATCCTGGCCGCGGCGGGGAACAAGGGCAGCGAGTTCTCCACCGGCGGCATGAAGGCCAAGCTCGCGGCCGTGGGCATTGCCCGCGACGCCGGCTGCCGCGTGATCGTGGCCCACGGCCGCGAGGGCCGCGTCATCTCGCGGGTCCTCGCCGGCGAGGACCTGGGCACCCTCTTCGACGCCGAGGCGGGCCTCAAGAACCGCGTGCGCTGGCTCAAGAACTCGCGGCCCCAGGGGAAGATCAGCGTCGACTCGGGCGCCTTCGCGGCCATCCGCGGCCGCAACTCCCTCCTCCCGGCCGGCGTCACCGCCGTGGAGGGCAGCTTCGAGCGCGGCGCGGTGCTGCTCGTGAACGAGGCGGCCAAGATCGTGACGAGCTTCTCCTCGGCCGAGCTTCACAGCATCCTCGGCCGCCGCTCCGGCGAGGTCGAGTCCCTGCTCGGCCCCGGAGCGGGCCACATCGTGGCCAGGCCCGAGGACACGGTGTTCCTCGACGACTGAAGACGGCCGCACGCGAAGCGCCGTGCCGCTCCAGTCGACGATGACGGCGGGTCGAGGCGGGGGTGCGCGTCCGGGATATATTCGACACAACGGCGCCCGCGATCCGGGGAGGATCGCCGGGCGAAGAATCACCCCACCCGCTTCTTGCCGGTGATCATCGCGAGACGCTTTTGGCGGCTCTCGACGATGGTCGCCTCGGCGCAGGCGGCGAGCTCGAGGACACAGGGAGCCAGGAGATGGTACTCGACGAGGGTGCCGCGTTTTTCGTCTTCGATGAGCCCGGCCGCTTTCAGCTGCGAGAGGTGCTTGGAGGCCACCGATTTATCGATCCCGACCTCGGCCGCCAGCTCGCATACGCAGCGCGGCCGTTCCTTGATCTTGTCGAGCAGCAGAAGACGCATCGGATGGGCGAGCGCCTTGAAAATTTCCGCCTTGAGTTCGTAGCGTCCGAGCGACTGATCCTTCATGGAGATAATTTGCAATGTTTGGAAACATTTGTCAAGAACGCCCTTGACGAAACGGTGCATTGTTGCCATATTTAGAAACAATTACTGATGACAGCGCTGCAGGGACGTCAAGCAGGAGGAGAAGGGCCATGAAAACCATGACGACGGATATCGTAGTGATCGGGGGAGGCCCGGGCGGCACGCCCCTGGCCATGGGGGCCGCCAAGGCCGGACGCCAGGTCGTGCTCGTCGAGGCCGGCGCCGGGCTGGGAGGCACCTGCCTCTTCCACGGCTGCATTCCTTCCAAGATCTTCCGCGAATCGGCCATGCTGCGCTACCGCCTCGAACGGGCGCGGCGCTTCGGCATCGGGGGAGTCGGCGACCGCCCCACGGTCGACTGGGCGACGGTGGAACGGCGAAAACGGACGATCCTGTCCGGACGTTCGGACGCCGCCCTCGCCAAGGCCCGCACCCTGCCGTCGCTCACGGTGCGTTTCGGCTCGGCCCGTTTCCTCGACCCGCACCGCATCGTGATCGAAGGAGCTGACGGCGCCGACGAGCTGCGTTTCGAGAAGGCCGTCATCGCCACGGGCTCCGTCTCGCGGAAGCTGAACGTGCCCGGCTCCGAGCTTCCCGGCATCCTCAGCTCGGAAGAGCTCCTCTCGGTCGAGCGGGTGCCCTCCTCCATGGTCGTGATCGGCGGCGGTCCCATCGGCGTCGAGATGGCCCAGATATTCTCCCTGCTCGGCACGAAGGTGACGATTCTCGAAGCCCTGCCGTCCATTCTCGGCCCCGTCGACCGGAGCCTCGCCCGGCGGCTCGGCGAGATCCTCGTGCGGGACGGCATCCCCGTCCACACGGGCGTGAAGGTCGAGCGGATCGAGGCGGCCGGCGATCTGCGCCGCGTGCAGTACAGCTCGGGAGGCCGCACGGAATCGCTTGAGGCCGAGCTCGTCCTCGCGGTCGTGGGCCGGTCGCCCAACGTCGAAGGCCTCGGCCTGGAGAAGACCGCCGTGCAGTTCGACGCGAAGGGGGTCAAGGTGGACGCCCGGCTCAAGACAGCCGAGCCGCATATCTGGGCCGCCGGCGACGTGGTCGGCCAGCCCATGTTCGCGCATTGGGCCACCGCCCAGGCCCAGGCTCTGGCCGCCCACCTGCTGGACCGGCCGGCCGTCTTCCCCCGCGCCGAACACAACTCGGCCGTCATCTTCTCCCACCCCGAACTGGGAATGGCCGGCCTGACCGAGGAAGGGGCGCGCGAGCGCGGCTGGGACGTCGAGGTCGCCGAGTACAGCTATGCGAGCGATGCGCGCGCCCAGATAGCCGACGAGGCCGAGGGGCTCCTGCGCATCGTCTACCGCAGCGACAACGCGACGATCGTCGGCGTCCACGCCTTGGTCGAGGGAGCCGCCGACCTCATGGGCGAGGCGGCCCTCGCGGTCGCGACCGGCGCGAAGCTCGGCGATTTCGCGCGCGCCATCCATCCGCACCCGACCCTGACCGAGTCCTTCGGAATCTGCGCCTCCGCGGCCTTGGGCGGCCGCAAGTAGGATTGTACTCGACCCGAACCTCCTTCGAGATCGACGACGGAAGTTCGCGCTCGGCGATTTACTCATCGTTCCGCCACGGGGTCGGGTCCGGAGCCCTGCCGAAGGTCGACCGTAGCAAGGAGGGTCCAGCCATGTTGCAACTCGTCGCCAAGAATCTCAAGAACAATCTGCTGTGGTATTCGCTCGGCGCGATCGCCCTGGGCTGGGGCCTGGGCCTGCTCGCGCCCTCCGCGGTCGCCGGCAGCCAGAAGGCCATCGGCGTCGCCTCGACGATCGTCGTGTTTTTCATGATCTATCCCATGATGATCAACCTGGACCTGACCAAGCTCGGCGGCATCGCGAAGTCCCCCAAACCGATCGTCTTGAGCCTGGTCTACAATTTCATCCTGACGCCGCTCATCTCCTGGGTCCTGGCCCGGCTTTTCTTCCAGAATCACCCCGAGATCGCGCTCGGCTTCTGGCTCGTGATGCTCATCCCCGGCTCCTCGATGAGCCTGGGTTACACGGGACTCACAAAGGGCGATCTGGGACTCGGTGCCGTCGCCCTCGGCGTGACCTTCGTGATCGTGCCGTTCGCCATGCCGGTGTTCATGCACTTCCTCGGCTCCGCCTACAATGTGCCGGTCCCGATCAAGAGCCTGCTCACGACCATCCTTCTCGTCTTGATCCTGCCCATGATCCTCGGGGACCTCACCCGGCGCCTGATAGTCAAACGCTCCGGGAAGGAAGGCTTCGACCGCATCCAGCCGCTCTTCTCGATCGTCACGATCCTGGGACTCCTGCTCATCGTCACCCTCATCTTCTTCTCGAAGTCCCCGGGTCTCGCCAAGCAATGGCGGATGCTGCTGCTGCTCGCCGTCGTGACCTTCCTCTACCTGGCCATCATGTTCCCGCTATTGACGCTCGCCGACAAGGCTTTCGGCCTGAGCTACGAGCAGCACATGGGGATAGCGTTCCTGAGCACGGGGAAGAACAACGGCACGGCCATCGCGATAGCCGTCATGGCCTTCAGCCCGCTCGTCGCCATCCCGGCGGCCACCCTGCCCCTCTTCCAGATAATTTTCTCGATCCTGTACGTTCAGCTGGCTCCCCGGATACGCAGGCTCTGGGAAGTTCCGGCCAATTCTCCGCGGGAGGTGACGCGATGACGGTTGTCGGTTCTGCGCTTCAGGAGAAGCGCCTGGAGGAGCTGGGGCGACTGGCGGATCAAACGGCCCCGGGTTTCGGCGTGGCGGCCTTCAAGGGAATATTCCGCTACGCGATCGAGGCCACGCTGCGCGAGCATAATCTCGCCAAGTGGGAAGACATGGAGTCGAAGGACGAGCCGACGAAGCGGTCTTTCTCCGAATCGATGCTGGACGCCGCATCGGTCCGCATGTTCAAGCTCGGCCTGTCGGCCGCGCAGATAGAAAGCGTGAAGCGAAGCATCCGGGAGAATCTCCGGCACGGTGCGGGAACCGAAGGCGCGCAATGAGCGCCGAGAACCGGTAGAGGCGGGGACGATGCCCGGGCGAAAGCGATGCCATTGCACATGCCGCTGGAGCGGATATTAGCCGATGCGATGAGTGTCCCCGGCCGGGAAAGCCGCCCGGGACTTCCGCACCATCACGTTAGATCGAGTCACATCATCGGTCTGCGCATCCGGATGGAGGTATGTATGGCCGCGAATTGGTATCCTATCGTCGATGCGAACACCTGCATCAACTGCAACACCTGTCTCGATTTCTGCGTCCACGGCGTCTACAAGGCCGGCGAGTCGGCTCCGGAGGTAGTGAACCCCGGCGCCTGCGTCGAGTTCTGCCGCGGCTGCTCGAAGATCTGCCCCAACGAGGCGATCACTTATTTCGGCGACGACTGAGGCTCATGCGAAACGCTGATACATTTCGCGCGAGCCCCCCGATCATGAGGATCGGCTCGCCGATTGATCACCGCCCATTCCAAGCACTTCAGGATAGAGGAGAGTAAAATGGCCAAGAAAGGTTTGCTATTGTGCGTATGTCAGGGGACCTGCCCCTCGTTCCAGCAAATGAATATCTTCGACGTCGGTAACGCCATCCGCCGGGACAAACTGGTCGACTATGTCGCCATCCATCCCCAGCTCTGCGCCACCGATGGCGATAAATTTCTCACTACCCTTTTGACGGGAGGGGAGACCGACGAACTGTACGTGGCCGGCTGCGATCCCACGATGCAGGTCAAGATGTTCCGGGACGCCCTGGACGCCTCGCGCTTCTCGAAAGAGCATATCCACGGCGTGGATATCAGGAACATGAGCACCGAGCAGGCGGTGGACTCCATCAAAACTCTGGTGAGCTAATAGGCGCTGCCGTCATGGTCGTGGTTGTCACCGCCAAGGGGGCCGGCCTCGGCGCATGGATCGACGACAGCTTCGCGGCGAGTCGACAAGTCGTCGTCGTCCACGAGAACGACGGGTTCGATACAATCGTGAACCCGTTTCCGGAGGATTCCACCGGCAAGGCCCTGGCCGATCTGATGGTCTCCGAGATTCATCCGTTCGACGCGCTCGTGACAGGCGAGATCCGCAAGGATGCGCTCGAGGTATTCCTGCGCGAGGGCGTCATCGTCTATCAAGCCCAAAAAGGTTCCGTGATGGAATTGGCGGATTCGGCGGCGGGCAAGTCCTTGCCCCTCGCCGCACCGATCGCATGACGGGCGAGGCTCTCCCGACCTGTTCGGCGGTCCGGGAGTGCCTCGCTTCCGGCCGGCACGATCGGAGTCGATGAGCGCGCCCCCGACGGCATCCTGCGCGGAGGCGACGAAGCGGTTTCGGGAGAAAACATGGTCAAGATACTTTCCATCGACGGGGGCGGGATCAGGGGTCTCATCCCCGCCCTCCTGCTTCGCGAACTCGAGGGGAAGCTCAGGCGCAAGGGCAAGGACCTGCCGCTCGGCACGGCCTTCGACCTCATCGCGGGCACCTCGACAGGAGCGCTCATCGCGCTCGCGCTCGCGCTGCCCGAGGTTTCGGCGACGGCGAATCCTTCGGCGAATCCTTCGGCGAATCCTTCGACAAGGCGGCCGGCCTTGTCGATCGACCGGATCGTCGACCTCTACGAAAGCCGCGGCATCGAGATATTTCCGCACTCATCCCGCCTCGGATGGCGCGAGGCCATGCAGGCGATCAAGAACAAGTACTCGGGAGCCGGCATCGAGCACATCCTCGCCGATATCTTCGGCGAGGTCACCATGCGGCACGGGCTGACGAACCTCCTCGTCACCGCCTTCGATCCGGAGAAGATGGAACCGCGATGCATCAAGAATCGCCCGCCGCGGGAGGAATGGGCCGATGACCTCAACTTTTTCATGCGGGACGCCGCCAGGGCGACGATGGCGGCGCCGACCTATTTCCCGCCGGCGGAGATCCAGCCGGTCCCCGCCAACGGGGAGACCTACTGTCTCGTGGACGGGGCCCTGCTCACGAACAATCCCGCCATGCTCGCCTACATCGAAGCGACGAAGATATTCCCCGAGGAACGCGAGTTCCTGATTCTGGCGCTCGGCACCGGCATCGACCAGGTCGGATACTCGCACAAGGATATGAGATCCTGGGGCTACTTCGGCTGGATCAACCCTACGAAAGGAGTCCCGCTCTGGGCGATGTTCGCGGCGGGACAGAGCGAGACCGTCAACCACCAGCTGCGACGCATTCCCGGCGTGCGCTATATCCGGCTCAACGCGACGATCGACCCTCGCGAGTGCCCCATCGACGACGCGAGTCCGAAGGTCATAGCGGAATTGAAGCGTATCGCCGAGCGGATCGCCGCGGATCACCGCGCCGAGCTCGATACGGTCGCCGAACTGCTCTAGCACGGGAGGGAGAGCTCTGTCCCTACCATCCGACCGTTATCGACGGCGAACGCGAGCCCGCCTGGCATTTCGCCATCGAGGAATCCGTTCTCCGCTCGATCGACACGGGCAAGCCGCCGCCCACGCTCAGGATTCGGCGCTCTGTCCCTATGGCTCTGTCCCTATGGCTCTGTCCCCGCCCTGTGGCTCTGTGGCTCGGAGCTGCTCAGGCCCTCAAATACGCCGACTGCGGCTCATCGAGCGTGCGCGACCGGGTCGTCAATCTCGCCGAGGTCGCGGACCGGGCCGTTTCGCCCGAGCGCCTGGCCGAAGCCCTCGTGCCCGAGACCGCGGCCGCTTCGGGCTACTCCTTCGTCCG
>JAJXZP010000105.1 GCA_021779995.1 bacterium
TCGTGCGCGAAAGCGCTTGGACCACCGCGGATTTCCAGCCGGCGACGAGAGCCTCCCGCTCCGGGGAAGTCATCGCCGGCGCATACTCGGTGGTAGTTTGAGCCAGTCGCTCGACCTCGTCCCGGCTTGACCACAGCCCGCGCGCGAGCCCGCCCATGTAGGCCGCGCCCAGGGCCGAGAGCTCCTCCACGGCGGGAACGGCGACGGGCATGCCCAGGATGTCGGCCTGGAACTGCATGAGAAAGGCGTTGCGCGTCGGCCCGCCGTCCACGTACAGCCGTCCCAGAGGCTCGCTCGCCCGCGCGTCCATCTCCGCCACGAGGTCGGCGATCTGGTAGGCTATCGACTCCAGCCCGGCGCGCACCAGGTGCCGCCTGTCGCTGCCGTGCGAGAGTCCCGTGACGATCGCTCTGATGCCGTGCGCCCAGTGGGGCGCCCCCAGGCCCGAGAAGGCCGGCACGAGATACACGCCCCCGTTGCCGCCGGCCTCGCTGCTCATGCGCTCGGCCTCGCCGTAGTCCGAGAAGAGACCGAGGTTGTCCCTGAGCCAGCGCATGGTGTAGCCGGTGGCGTGGATGTTGCCCTCGAGGACGTACGAGACCTCGCCTGAGAAGCCCCAGCCGATCGAGAGCACGAGTCCGCGGCCGGGATCGCGAGGCTGGGCGCCGATGTTCCGCATGATCGAGGAGCCGGTGCCGTAGGTGGCCTTGGCGTCCCCCGGCCTCCAGCCGCAGTGCCCGAAGAGGGCCGCGTGCGAGTCGCCCATGACGGCGGCTATGGGCAGAGCCGCGGCGATTCCACCCAGGCGGGCGGTGCCGAAATCCGCGTCGGAGGGGCGCGGCTCGGGCAAGAGCAGGCCGCCCAGGCCGAAGAGCTCCAGCAGCTCCTCGTCCCACTTCAGGGTATGTATGTCGAACAGCATCGTGCGGCTCGCGTTGGAATAATCCGTGGCGAACACCGCGCGGTCAGTGAGATTCCAGATGAGCCAGGAGTCGATGGTGCCGGCCATGAGCCTGCCCGCGCGGAGCGCCTCGCGAGCCGGCTCCGATTCGCGCGCGAGCCAGGCGAGTTTGCTCGCGGAAAAATACGGGTCGAGCTTCAGGCCCGTGCGCTCCCGGACAAGCGCCTCGCGGCCCTCGGCGGCGAGGCGCTCGCAGAGGGCGAGGCCGCGCTCGTCCTGCCACACCAGGGCGTTGTGGACGGGCAGACCCGTCTCGCTGTCCCAGGCCACGACCGTCTCGCGCTGATTCGTGATTGCCAAGGCGGCGAGGGAGGAAGGCTCGACACCGCTCCCGGCGACGAGCTCGGCCATCGCGGCCCGGACGTTCCCGACGATCTCCAGGGGATCGTGCTCGACGAGGCCCTCGGCCGGATAGATTTGCCGATGGGGCTTGGTGACGCGCAGCACGGGACGTCCGGAGACATCGAAGAGTATCGCCTTCGTGGCCTGGGTGCTCTGATCCACCGCGATCATATAGGTCGGGGCGTCGCTGGTCGGGCTCATGGTGCGGCTCCTGATTAGGCGTAAGCGTTGCGGGGAGACCTCAGGCGGTGATGACCTTCACGCCGAGCGCGGAAATGCGATCGGCGATCCTGGGGTCGATCTCGTCGTCGGTGATGAGGTACTGCACGCAGGTGATCGTCTTGAAGGAGGCGAAGGAGACCTTGCCGAACTTCGTCGAATCGGCCAGGAGATAGGTCTCGCGCGCCACCTCGAGCATCGCGTTCTTCACGACTATGTCGCTGAACCCCGGATAGGTCAGGTCGAAATTGGGCGATATGCCGCCGGTGGCGAGGAAAAGCTTGTCCACGTAGATGTTGTTGAAAAAGAGGGCGGCCTTGTCTCCCGTGAGGGAGAGCGTCGGCGCCTTGAACTCGCCGCCGGTGACCATGAGCTCGCAGGTGGGGTTCGCTCCCATGATGAGGGCGATGTTGAGGGCGTTGGTGATCACCGTGAGATTGGCCGTGCCCGAGATGCATTTGGCGAGTTCGGTCATGGTCGAGCCGGAGTCGAGGATGATCCGCTCGCCCGGGAAGACGAACTCCGCCGCCTTGCGCGCGATGCGCGACTTCTTGTCGAGGTTCTGCCGGTGCTGCAGGGTGAGCGAGCTCACCTGCTGCGTCACCGTGCGCAGGAAGGCGCCGCCGTGCTCGCGCGTGACGTAGCCCTGCTCGTCCAGGCGCTCGAGGTCCTGGCGGATCGTCGGCTCGGAGACCTTGAAGATGGAGCTGAGTTCCTTGACGCGGGCGCTGCCCTCTTCCTGGATGAGCTCCAGGATCTTGTCGCGCCGCTCCTTGGCCAGGAGATCGTTCTTTCCGGTAGTGGGTGTCATGTTCCTTGGAAAACCGTCCCCCGTGTGCGGCGCGAGAGGCGGGACCGCCTTCGAAGGCGATCCCGCGCACTCGCCTTGCGGCGATAGCTACTCTATCCTACTCTTCCAGCACGAAGTTGTGAAGCCTGGCGGCATTGCTCTTCGTGATGAGAATGCAATTGACGGTCTGCTTCTCGCTCACGCCCGTGGAGCCGGTCTTCAGGTACTTGTCGGCCTGCTCGACGGCCATCTTGGAGAGGTTGACGATGGGCTGGAGCACCGTGGCCTTCATCTGGCCCTTCATGATCGAGGTGGCCGCGTCGGGGCTGCCGTCGAAACCGGTGACGATGACATCGCCGCGGCCGGCCGCGAGCAGGGCCGCCTGGGCGCCGACCGCCATGGTGTCGTTGCCGCAGATCACGCCCTTGATGTCCGGGTGGGCCTGGAGGATGGTCTGCATGACCGAGTAGCCCTGGTTCTGGTCCCAGTTGGCGGTCTGCTGGGCGACCATCTTGAGGCCGGAGAACTTGTCGAGGATGCTGTGGTAGCCGTCCGAGCGGACGTGGGCGTTGGTGTCGGAGTCCTTGCCGGTGAGCTCGACGTAGTTGCCCTCCTGGCCCATGAGCTTCGCGAAGTACGTCGCGCCGATGGTCGCGCCCTGGAAGTTGTTCGAGACGATCTGGGAAATGGCGACGCCCTTGGCGTTGATCTCGCGGTCGACGCAGAAGGTCGGGATCCCGGCGTCCTTGGCCTTCTGGATCGCGGCGATCGTGGCGTCGGCGCCGGCGTTGTCGAGGATGATCGCGGCGGCGTGCTTGGCGATCGCGTTGTCGAAGAGCGTGTTCTGGGTGTCGACGTTGTCGTTGTGGCTGACCACCCAGGTGTCGTAGCCGAGCTTCTCCGCCGTGGCCTTGGCGGTCTGGGCCATGGTCACGAAGAAGGGATTGTCGAGCGACGCGGTGATGATCGCGATGAGCTTCTTGCCCTGGGCGGCCAGCGGGTTGCCCGAGAACATGAACAGGACCGAGACCGCGACGAGCATGGACAGGGACATTCTTCTACTCTTCATGTGATGCTCTCCTTCCTTTGATACCGAAACGTAGGCGCGGAAAACCGCGCCTCGATGCCGAAATCACGCGGCCCGCCACGGGTCGCTCCCTCCGACCTCAGATCGACTTCATCACCCCCTTCTCTCTTCCTGGATGGCGGCGGCCTGGAAGACGCTCGCCTGCAGCTGATCGATGGCCACCGCGACTATGATCACGAGACCCTTGATGACCATCTGCCAGAAATCCGAGATGCCTACCATGATCATGCCGTCGGAGAGGATGCCGATCACGAAGGCGCCGATGATCGTGCCGCCGATGCTTCCGCGCCCGCCCATGAGCGAGGTGCCGCCGAGGACGGCGGCCGCGATGGCGTTGAGCTCGTAGCTCTCGCCCGAGGCGGGCTGGGCCGCGACGAGCTGCGACGCGACGACGATGCCGCTCACCGCGGCGAGCACGCCCGAGATCACGTAGACGCGGAAGCGCACGGCGTTTACGCGCACGCCCGACAGGCCCGCCGCCCGCTCGTTCCCGCCCACGGCGTAGATGTGGCGGCCGATGGGCGTCCGCTTGGCGAGGAAGGCCGCGATCAGCGCCACGATGACGAGGAGCCAGATCGGCACGGGTATGGCGAGGATGTTGCCCTCGCCGATGAAGGGGAAGCCGGTGTTGCCCAAGCCCGGCTGGCCGTTCAGGAAGGGAAAGGTCGAGCCGTTGTTGGACAGGAGGGCGAAGCCCCGCGCCACGTAGAGCATGCCCAGGGTCGCGATGAAGGGAGCCACCTTGAGACGCGTGATGATGAAGCCGTTCACCGCCCCGATGAGACCTCCGGCCGCGAGGGCCACGATGAGGATGAACCAGGTGTGAAGGTAGATGACGACGCCGAAGATCTTGAGCGGGATGCCCACGTCGATGAGGGCGCCGATGACCATGCCGGTGAGTCCCACGATCGAGCCCACCGAGAGGTCGATGCCTCCCGACACGATGACGAAGGTCATGCCGATCGCCATGTAGGCGTTGATGGCCACGTGGCGCGTCATGAGCAGGATGTTCTGGATCGTGAAGAAGTGCTTGGAGAGCGTCGCGAAGATGACGATGATGACGAGCAGCGCTATGATCGTGCGGAAGCGCATGAGGAACAACTTGAGACTGAAGGGCCTGCGCGCCTTGGCCTTTACCTGCATATCTGCCATGCTAACCTACCTCGATGTCGTTTCGCCGGCTTCAGGCCGGCGCGCGGCCCTTCGCAGACGCTGCGACGAGATCCGCTTCGGTGTACGCTCCGCGCTTGAACTCCCCGGTCATCCTGCCGCGCGCCATGACGAGCACGCGGTCCGAGAGCGCCATTATCTCCTTGAGCTCGGAGGAGGCGAAGAGAATCCCCATGCCGTCCCGGGCGAGATCGTTCATGATCCCGAAGATCTCCGACTTCGCGTTCACGTCGATCCCGCGCGTCGGCTCGTCCATGAGGAGGACCTTCGGTTTCGTGAGCAGGGCCTTCGCGATGACGACCTTCTGCTGGTTCCCGCCCGAGAGGGCGGTCACCTGCTGCTCGGGCGTGGAGACGCGGATGGAAAGGTCGCGGATCATCGCCACGACGTCGCCGAGGCCCGCCTTCGCGGGAATGACGCCCAGATGGGCGTAGGAACGGACGCTCGCCAGCGTGATGTTGTGCGACACCGAGAGCGACTGCACGATCCCGGCGGCCTGCCGGTCCTCGGGCACGAGCACGAGCCCCCGCGCGATGCGCTCGTCGGTGGAGCCGGACAGGGGAATCGACTCGCCCTCGACCTCGATCTCGGCGCTCGACTCGGGGTGGAGCCCGATGAGGCATTCGAGCAGCTCCGAGCGCCCGGCGCCCATGAGCCCGTAGAGCCCGACGACCTCCCCCGCATGGACCGAGAAGGTCGCCTGCTCGACGTAATGTCCGCCCTCGGGACGGGGATAGTCGAGCCGCCGCACGGTCAGGACCTCCCGCTTCACGGCATGCTCCTCCCGCGGAATGAAGGACGAGAGCGTCCGTCCGACCATCTTGTCGATGATCCAGGCGATGTCGATGTCGGCGATGCGCGAAGTGGCCTGCACCTTGCCGTCGCGGAGGACCGTGATGTAGTCGCCGATCTGCATGAGCTCCTCGAGGCGGTGGGAGATGTAGACTATCGCCACCCCCCGGCTCTTGAGATCGCGGATGACCCGGAAGAGTATGGCCACTTCCGTGGCGGTGAGCGCGGAGGTGGGCTCGTCCATGATGAGCACCTTGACGTTCTGCAGGAGGGCCTTGGCCACGGCCACGATCTGCTGGGCGCTGACGCCCAGCTCGCCGACCGGGGTGTCGGGGTCGATCTTCTGCTCGAGCCGCTCGAGCAGGGAGCGCACGACTTCCTTCTGCTTCTTGAAGTTGATCACCTGGCGCGGCGCGATCTCCCTCGTGAGGAAGATATTGTCCGCGACGCTCATGTTGGGGCAAAGATCGATTTCCTGGTAGATGATCCCGATGCCGCGGCTCTGGGCCTCGATCGGATTGTGGAAGCGGACTTCCTCGCCCTCCATGACCAGGGAGCCCTCGGTCGGCCGCTCGGCCCCGGCGATGACCTTCATCAGGGTCGACTTGCCGGCCCCGTTCTCGCCGACGAGAATGTTGACCTTGCCCGCGTGGACCTCGAAATCCACCCCGGAGAGCGCGATGGTCCCCGGGTATACCTTGGTCACCCCCCGGGCGCGCAGGATGACATCGTCGGTGGCGTCGGGCATCGCCTACTCCATCCGCACGACGACAGGCGTCACCTGCAGGTCGTGGGCGTCGGCGCCGTCGTAGGTGAAGGCCCCGTCGACCGAGATCTTCCGGCCCATGAGAGCCTTGAGGTCGAGCTTGGAGACCACGTCCTTCATGACGCGGTCGTTCAACGCGTCGGAGACGCCCCCGAACTGGATCTGGTTGGTGAACTGCTCGAAGGTGATGAAGCCGACCGCGTCGCGGAGCGCGGTCCCGAGAATGATGGGCCCGATCAGCACCGACACCGGCAGGGCGCCGCCCTTATAGGGAACGCTCACCGTGACGCTGCCGGTCTCCGACTTCGTATCGACGGCCGTCACCGTGCCGGTGAAGCGCACGAGGAAGTTGTCGGCGCCGCCGACGTTGTTGCCGTAAGTCGTGCCCGCCTTGTCGGCGTCCTTCTCGAGCGCCGGGACGAGGATACCCAGGTCGACGCTCTTCTCCTCGACCGTCGGCACGACGCGCGAATCCCAGATGCCGTCGACATACTTTTCCTTGTCGAAGGCCACGCCGCCGCCCATGACGGCCGCCAGGGACTTCGCCTCGCTCATAGGCTTGACCGTGGCCAGAAGCCCGGTGAACCAGAAAATAGCCAAAAGCACGACGACCCCGATCCACACTGCGGTGCGCACGAGTTTTCGTCTGTTGCCCTGTACTGCCATGTCGTCGCGCCCCCTTACCCTACGCAGTTAAGCGAAAAATGTCCGGCATACCAGACCGCTCGGACTCGATTTATTTTTTTTACTTACGAACAATCCCAGATTCGACGATCGATAACCTTTCTATTTTTTTTGATTGTATTCGAAATTCCCGAAGCTGTCAAAGGTTTTTCTTCAGGAGAATCGCTGAGGCACACTGACTCGGGAATGGCGATGCGAGTATGGAAGCGAGTCGGCCTTGGACGCGCAAGCTCCCATCGAATATTCCTTTCACTGAACTTGTAGTGATATTTAAGCCCGAATTCCCGCCCTGTCAAGCAAAATCGACAAGCCCTCTAGGAGAGCACCCTCATACTAGCCATATTATAGAAGGGTTTCACCGAGATCTCGCCGGATACGACCGATCCACTGTCGCGGAGAACAGGACCTGAACCCTCGTGCCCAAGTGAAAAACTATTGAAGTTTCATTAAAACATTGACAATTCGCCGGGAGCGTCATATCCTGAGGAGCTGTCATGGCTGTCACCATAAAGCAGATCGCCGAACGTACGGGCGTCTCGCCCGCCACCGTCTCGATGGTCTTGAACTCGCGGCGCGGAATCGGCGTCGAAACGAGAGACCGAGTGCTCGCCGCGGCGAACGATCTGGGATACCGCCCACGGCGCCGAATCTCCGAAACGGCCACCCGGACCATCCGCTTCCTGCGGATCGTCAAGCACGGCCATATCCTCAACCCCAACCACCGGGTCTTCATAGCCGACTACATCGACGGCATCGAGCGGGAGGCGCGCACCTGGTCCTGCACCCTCGAGGTGAGCAGCTACGAGCGCTTCGACCCGGCCGAGCTGCGGGCCTCGCTCGAGACCGGCAGCATCGCCGGCGCCATCGTGCTGGGCACCGAGCTCACCGAAGAGGATCTCGAGACCCTCAGGGGCGCCGCCAAGCCGCTCGTCTTCATCGACACCTTCCATAGCAGTCTCAACTTCGATTTCGTCGACATGGACAACGATTCTTCTGTTTTTTCGGTCGTGGAATATCTGTGGAGACTGGGGCACCGGCGCATCGGCCTCGTGAAAGGCAGCGTTCCCACGCGCAACTTCCGCCTCCGCGAGCGCAGCTTCTTCGAGAGCCTCGAGCACTTCGGCCTCGGCTTCGACCCCGCCGACAGCTTCGCCATCGACTCCACCTACGAAACGGGCAAGGACGACATGGAGCGCCAGCTCTCGGGCCGGGCCAGCCTGCCGAGCGCCCTGTTCTGCGTCAACGACATAGTCGCCTACGGATGCGCCAACGCCCTCAAGGAAGCGGGCTTCGCGATCCCCGGGGACGTTTCGCTCGTCGGCTTCGACGACCTCCCCTCCAACTCCTTCATGTCGCCCACGCTCACCTCGGTCAAGGTTTCCAAGCATCGCATCGGCCAGTGCGCCATGCAGCTCATGGCTCTGCGACTCGACAATCCGGGACGGAGCGCCGAGAAAATTCTCGTGGGAGGAGAGCTCATCCTGCGGGAGAGCGTCCGATCCCTTGCGGCGAACTGAGGTCCATTGTTTTTTTGCAAAAGCGTCAGTGTACCTTTTATTTACTTTCTTTTTTCTTGTATTTATTTCGAATTGAGTATATTCTCCTCGTGAACACCTGCAGGGAGAATGAATATGGAAATGCACGAGCTTGAGACTGCGGCACGGGAGATTCGCAGGTCAATCGTTGCCACGATAGCGAGGGCCAAGGGCGGCCACATGGGCGCCTCGCTCTCGGAGGTGGACATACTCACGGCACTTTTTTTCGGTTTCATGCGCTGCGACCCGGCCGCTCCGGAGGACCCGGAGCGGGACCGCTTCATCTTGAGCAAGGGCCACGGCTCCGAGGGGCTCTACTGCAGCCTGGCGCACCGGGGCTACTTCCCTCAGGCCATGCTGGACGACTACCTCGGCCACGACAGCCCCCTCACCATCCACCCCACGAGGCACACGCCGGGCGTGGAGATGAACACGGGGGCCCTGGGTCACGGCTTCTCCAACGCCGTCGGCGTGGCTTTGAGCGCCAAGAAGAGCGGGCGGCGCTTTCGGACCTTCGTGCTCACCGGCGACGGCGAGCTGCAGGAAGGCACGAACTGGGAAGCCGCCATGGCCGCCGCGCATTTCAAGCTCGGCAACCTCGTCGTCATCGTCGACAACAACCGCCTCCAGCTCGCCGACACGGTGGAGAACACCATGAGGATCGAGCCCCTCGGCCGCAAGTTCGAGGCCTTCGGCTTCGAAGTCCGCGGCGTCGACGGCCACTCGATCGGCGAGCTGCTCGGGGTCCTCGGCGGCCTCGACTACGAGGGCGAAAGACCGCACGCGATCATCGCGCACACGGTGAAGGGCCGGGGCGTCTCCTTCATGGAAGGAGTGCCCGAGTGGCACCACCGCATCCCGACCGGGGAAGAGGCGGCCCGGGCCCTGGAGGAGCTTTCCAAATGAGTTCATGCCTCAGAGAAACGCAGGTCGAAGTCTACACCCGTCTGGTCGAGGCCGGCCTCAACATGATCTACCTCGTGAGCGACTCGGTCAGCACGAGTAAGATCAAGCCCTTCAGGGACGCCTTCCCGGAGCGCGTGGTCAACGTCGGCATCGCCGAGCAGAACCTCCTGGGCATAGCCGCGGGGCTCGCCAACGGGGGCTTCGTGCCCGTCACGGGCAACGCGACGCCCTTCCTCATCTCCCGCTCGAACGAGCAGCTCAAGGTCGACGTGAGCTACACGAACAGCAACGTCAAGGTGAACGGCCTGCACGCCGGCTTCAGCTACGGCACCGACGGCTGCACCCACCACGAGGTCAACGACGTGAGCGTCGTGCGCGGCCTGCCCAACTTCGAGATCTACGTCCCCTGCGATCCGCGGGAATGCGCGATGATCACCGAATACGCCCTGCTCGAGCGCACTGGCCCCGTGTACATGAGCCTCAACACCGGCAATTTCCCGGACATCACGGCCGAGGGCCACCGCTTCGTCCCCGGCAAGCCCGTACAGCTCTCGGAGGGGCGCGACGTCACCGTCGTCGCCCTCGGCACGGCGGTGCACGACGCGGCCGAGGCCCTGCGGAGCCTCGGCTCGGCCTGCTCGGCCGAGCTCTTCGCGCTCTCCAGCGTGCGCCCCCTCGACCCGACCGCCCTCATCGCCTCGATCCGGAAGACAGGCCTCGTCCTCACGGTCGAGCAGCACTCCACCCACGGCGGGGCCGGCAGCCTCGTGGCGGAGTGCATCGCGGACCAGGGCCTGGGCGCGCGCCTGAAGCGGCTCGGCGTCCCCGAGGGCGTCTACACGAAGAACTGG
>JAJXZP010000042.1:0-5393 GCA_021779995.1 bacterium
CGCGAGTCGGTGCGCACGAGTCCGCCCCCCGCGGCCGGAGCGTCGCCGGTCCAGGGACCGCAGACCGCCGCGGCCTGCTCGCTCTCGGCCGGCCCCAGGCGCGTGCCGCGGGCCAGGGCGAGCTGCTCGAAGAGGCTCGCCCGGGCGTGGGTGGCCCCGCGCGGGAACCCCAGGTCCAGGCCGGCCATCCAGATGGGCTCGCAGCCCAGGAGCCGGGCGAGGTCCCAGGCGCTGGTGGCCACCGAGCCGCCGGCGCCCAGATCGCCCTTGGCGCTGAAGAAGCTCTCGATGCGCCGGCCCAGGGGGAAGAGGCTGCCGCCCAGGTAGACGCCGCGGCAGGCGAAGCGGAACACCGCGGGCCAGGCGGCGGACTCCGAGACCAGGATGGAGAGCGGAGAGCGCAGGTCGGCGACGTGCCGCCAGTTCCAGTACTGGGGATCGACCACGACGAGGAAGTCCGGCTCGACCCCTCGCTCAAGCAGGCTCCGCAGGGCCGTGTCCACGCAGATCACGAGGGCGCGTTGCGCGATCTCTCCCGCGAGGGGGAGCACCTCGTCCAGGCTCGGCCCGGCAGCCAGGACGAGGGCCGGCAACCCGGCGAAGCGCCCCTCGATCTCCCGCACCCCCGGCGCCCGGGAGACCTGATCGATGTTCCGCGCCAGATTCCTCACCCAGAGCCGGCCGAAGCGGCGCAGGGTATTCTCGTTGGCCTGCCCCTTCGCGTTCCAGCGCGAGGCCGCCTCGCGGGCGATCCCGTACCACTCCGGATAGGCGAGCTCGGCGGCTTTCAGGCCGAGCACCGAGGCGCGCGAGGCCCCGGAGACTTCGAGCGCGCTCAGGACCGCCTCGGCCTCGCCGCCGACGATGAAGCCCAGGCGGGGGTCGGCGAGGGCGCGGCTCAGGTCGCGGCATTCGAAGGCGGCGGCGAGCAGGTCGGGGTCGGCCTCGCCGACGAGGACCCGCTCGATGCCCTGATCCAGGCAGGCCTCGACGAGGTAGCCCAGGCCGAAGCCCAGCAGCAGGGCCGCATCCGATCCGTTCTCCAGGCCCCCGGCGGCCAGGCGCCGCGCCTCATCGCGAGGGTCCCGCGGCGAGTGGAGCCAGGGTCCGCCGCCGAGCCTGGCGCTCATCTCGCCCGAGGCGGTCGCGTGGATGGACAGCCCGTGCGCCGCGGCTTTCCCCGAGCTGCGCCGCTCGAGAATAAGCTCGACGAGGCCAGGAAAGCGCGAGCCGAGGGCCGCCAGGTTGCCGGCCAGGTTGCCGGCCGAGTCGGCCGCCGGGTTTGCCGCCGCGTCGCTGCCGGGCGCCAAGGGCGCGGGGGCTGAAGCCGCGCTCGCGGCGCCCGGAGCGGGGGAGGACAGGTCGACGGAGCCGGTCGCCGAACTCACTTGAGCTCCAGGTCTATCTCCGCGCCCTGGGCCACGGGGCTGCCGGGAGCCGGGCTTTGCTTCACGACGTAGCCGTCCCCGCTCAGGCGAACCTTGAGATCCTTCCGGCCTAGGAGTCCCAGTAGAAGCCGCTTGGGCGTGCCCGTGAGATCCGGCATCGTGGCGCCGACGGCGACCTGGACGGCGGCGGGCACCGTGACCGTCCCGGCGTGCGCGGCGACGGGGCTGTCGCCGCGCGGGATGTCGGTGAGGCCGAGTATGGCCTCGGCCGCCTCCCGCACCACGGGCGCGGCGATGCGCCCGCCGTAGTACTGATCCCCGCGCGGCTTGATGATGGCGAGATAGAGGATGATACGGGGGGCGTCGGCCGGGAATATGGCCATGGTCGAGGCTATGTAATCCTTCTCGGAGTAGGCGCGAGTCGTGGGATCGATCATCTGGGCCGTGCCCGTCTTGACCGCCATGGGCACGTCAGGGATCCCCGCGCGGAAGCCCGTCCCACCCAGCGAGGAGCCGGTTCGCATCGCCTTGAGCATGTTCGCGGCGACCTCCGGGGAAATCACCCGCCGCAGCGGCTGGGGCGGATTGTCCCACACGGTCTTCCCGGCCGGGTCGACGAGCCGCTCGACGACTATGGGCTTGAGGAGCACGCCCCCGTTGGCGAGGGCTGTGGCCGCCGAGACCATCTGCAGAGCCGACACGAGGACCTCCTGGCCGATCGCGATGGTCGGCTTGGACCTCGCGGACCACTGATTCGGTGGACGCAGGAGGCCGGCGGTCTCGCCGGGGAGGGCGAGTCCCGTCGGGGAACCGAAGCCGTAGGATATGAGCTTGGTGTAGAAGTCGAGGGGATCGACGGTATCCGAAGCGTAGCCCGCTCCGGCGTTGCAGGAGACTTCGAGGATCCTCTGGATATTGACCGCCCCGTGGACCCCGAGGCACTTGATCGTGATCACCTGGCCCGAGGGGGTGGTGTGATGATAGGCCCCGTCGCAGTAAAAAATGGTGCTGAAGGTCGCGCCGCCGAGATCGACGACCGAGGACAGGGAGAAGATCTTGAAGACCGAGCCCGGCTCGTAGGCGTAGACGCTCGGCCAGTCGTACCAGTTTTCGGGCGGCGAGGCCAGATAGTCGTTCGGATCGAAGTCCGGGAGGGCGACATAGGCGAGCATCTCCCCCGTGCGGGAGTCCATGGCCAGGAGAATGAGGGCGTGGGCCTTGGTGTCCACCATGGCCTGGCGCGCGATTTCCTCGAGCGAGTACTGGATATTCGCGTCGATCGACAGCACGACCGTGTCGCCGCGCGGCCGCCCGCCCGGTTTCAGCTGCCCGAAGGGCACCGAGTCGGGCAAGAGCTGCTCGTCATACTTGCGCTCGATGCCGGCCAGCCCCCGGTTGCCGTCGCCGACAAAGCCCACGAGATGGGAGGCGAGGCTTTTTTCGGGATAGAGCCGCCCCGAGACCTTCTCCACCACCACGCCCTGGAAGTCTCCGTTGGCCTTGGCCGCCTGAATGGCCTTCGCCACCTGGGGCTGGACCCGCTTCTTGAGATAGAAAAAATCCGCGCTTCCATTGGCCCAGGTGCCGCGGATATCCGCGGCGTCCAGGCCGAGCATGGACGCCAGACGATTCGCGTCGGTCGGGAAGGTCTTTTCGTCGGTCTCGGGGCGCCAGACGGCGACATTGTATAGGGCGGTGTCCATGGCGAGGATGCGCCCCGAGCGGTCGACGATATTGCCGCGATCTATGGCTATCTCCTGAGCCTCCGGGTCCGCGTTGGGATGGGCGGCCAGGGCGGCGTAGTGGTAGAGCACGAAGAGCGCGAAGAGACTGAAGGCGCCGATTATCGTCCAATAGCGCCAGGACCTGCCTTTCATCGCTTGGCCCATCGCGGCGGCAGGAGCACCTTGCCCCGCACGGTATCGACCGTGACAGGCCCGTAGACCCGGGAATCTATGGATTCGGGCAGGTTCTCGCCGAGGAGGAAGACCTGCCCCCTGCGGAGGTAGAGGCCCCGCGACCAGCGCTCGGCCGCTTCGCCGTGGAGGCCGAGGTCAAGGTCGGGGCCCACGAGCCGCCCCTCGTCGAATCGGAGTTGGACCGGACCGACTGCCGCGGCGCGCTTGACCACGGTCTTGCCGTCCATCGGGTTGACCGCGGCTATCACATCGCCTGGCCGGGGAGTTCCCCAGCGGAGGAGGTAGCCGCCGCCGAAGGGCCAGCGCAGGCCATAGGCGCAGCGGAGCACGAGCACGACGCCGCCCGGCTTCAAGAGGGGCAGCATGGAACGCCCGTCGACCACCGCGGCGTCGAGGATGAAGATTTTCGCAGCCAAGGCAATGAGGGCGGCTGCCAGGACTGCCGGTCCCGGTCGGATACTGCTTCGCGCCATGGGGCAGGTTCCGACTATAATACCCGCGCCCCGAATTGTCGATAAGAGTCTAGACATGGAAAGCATAATCAGAGACCAGAAGATATCCCGCAGACGCCTTTCGGGCACGAAAGGCCAGCTTCGGGCCCGCGCGGCCTTCATTCCTGACCACCTCGGCCCGCGGCAGGCTCCTCCCACCCGTCTGGGACTCCCCCTCCTGCCCGTCGCGGCCTCGAAGCCGTCCTTCCGCGCGGCCGACACCTCCGGCCGGCTCCCGGAATTCCGGCAAAGGCCCGTGACCAGGCGGCATCGTCAACCTGAGCGCGGCCCGAAACTCGGCGAGCCCTCAGCCCTCAGGCTGAAGCTTCCCGGACCCCGGAGGGCCTCGGGCCTGCCGGCGCGGGCGATCCGGGCCCTGCTACGGATCCTGCGCGATGCCCCGGCCCTGCCCCAAAGGTCGGCGCGCCTCCTCTCCCCGCGGATGCGCGTCGCGCTCGGCCTACTCATCCTCACGGCCCTGCTCGCCGCGGGGGCGGCGGCGATACTCCTCCACCCCGCCGTTCCCCTGCCCCGAGGTGCCCTCCTGCCCCCGGACGGCGCGGACCAGGGCCGGCTTCTCGCCTACGTCGCCGCCACGGACACTCAAACGGCCGAGACGGCGGGTGGCGCCCAGCCGCAACCCAGCTCGGCCCCCGCCGCGAAAGGGGCCTCCCCGGGCGAGCCTCTCCCCATCCTCGAATTGAGCACCTACACCGTCCAGAAGAACGACTCTCTGTCCTCGGTGGCCCAGCGCTTCGGCATCGCCGTCGACACCCTCGTGTCGATGAACGGCATAAAAGACGCCCGAGCCCTCCAGCTCGGCGCGAAGCTCCGCGTGCCCAATATGAACGGTCTTTTGTACCAGGTCCGCTCGGGCGACAGCCTGTACTCGATCGCCAAGTTGTTCAGCATCGAAAGCGCCAGGATCGCCGACGCGAACGACCTGGGTAGCTCCGTCATCAAGGTCGGACAGCGGCTGTTCATTCCCGGGGCGAAGCTCCCCGACACCGAACTGAAGCGCATCTTCGGCACGCGGGTCTCGTGGCCGGTCCGCGGCTACATCACCTCACCCTTCGGCTATCGCGCCGATCCCTTCACGGGCGTGCGGTTCTTCCATGCCGGCATCGACATCGCCGTCGATCTCGGCACGCCCGTCAAGGCCGCCATGGACGGCAAGGTCGTGGACCTCGGCTACAATCCCACCTTCGGGAACTATGTCATTCTCGGCCACGCCGATGGGATCCAGAGCCTCTACGCCCATCTCAGTTCGTACACCGTCCGGATAGGCGAGCGACTACGCCAGGGAACCCAGCTCGGACTTTCCGGAAGCACCGGCTACAGCACGGGTCCGCATCTCCATTTCGGACTCTATCTCCACGGAAATCCCGTCAATCCCCTCAAATATCTGCGATGAGATGGGCCTCCCGCACAACGCGGTCGCATTTTGCAGGAGCGACCAAAAGCTGCGGCACTTGAAGGAGATCGACGGCGGGTATATCCTAGATACCCGACTGGGAGCAAAGAATGAGAAAGATTGTCGTCGCCGTAGTCGTTCTTTTCGCCATCTTCACCCTGATCAGGGACCTGCCGGCCCG
>JAJXZP010000042.1:5403-10098 GCA_021779995.1 bacterium
CCGATATACTTCATGGCCGCACCGAATTGCGCTCGGCGCTCATTCCCTAGTGTATGATCCGGTATACAGACCGAGAGCCTTAAAGTGTGATTATGTAGACTATTTCCCCGCTGCGAGGAAAGCCGGACGGCCTTCCTCGCTTTTATTTATTTATGGTACAAGTAAATAGTTACACGACCTATCAGTTCTGCGACTCTGGCACGAATCCTGCTGAATCATCTGTGGGAAGAGGAGAACACAGATGAAAGCGACGAGCGCGCCCGGCGGAGGCGATGAAAGCCTTCGCAGCTATTATACCGCAATCAAACGGATTCCTCTGCTCAGCGCCGAGGAGGAAAAAGACCTTTCCGCCCGCATTTTCTCGGGCGAGGAAGCGGCCAGACGGCGCCTCATCGAGTCCAACCTGCGCCTGGTCGTCAAGATCGCGCGGGGCTTCGTGACACCCGACATGCCGCTCCTCGATCTCATCCAAGAGGGCAACCTCGGGCTGATCCGCGCGGCCGAAAAGTACGACGGCGAGCGCAACGTGCGCTTCTCGACCTACGCCTCCTGGTGGATCAAGCAGGCCATCACCCGGTCCTTGGTCAACTCGAGGCGGGCGATCCGCCTGCCCCACCGCAAGGAAGAACTCCTCAAGAAGATCCAACGGACCTATTCGAGCCTCGCGCAGGCCCTCCAGCGGGAGCCCACGACGGCCGAAATCGCCTGCGAGCTGCGCGTGCCCTCCTCGGCCGTCTGTTCCGTCATGGAAATGGCCTCGACCATGATCCCGCTGGAGACCGAGACCGGCGAGGAATCCGGCTCCATCATGGATATCTACGAAGACTACAGCTACAGCCCCGACACCGAACTCCTGCGGGCCTGCGAACGCCAGGAGACGCTCGATATGCTCGAGATGCTCCTGGAGAAGGAGAGGCGCATCCTCATGTACCGCTTCGCCTTCTTCGGCGACACCCGCCACACCCTCAAAAGCATCGGCGCCGAGCTCGGCATCTCGCCCGAGACAGTGCGGCAGATCGAGAAGCGCGCCCTGCGCAAGCTCAGGGAATCCAAGTCCCTGACGGAATTCTCCTGCGTCTCGTAGCGGCGAAGACAAGCCCCACATGGCATGACGATGGCGCCGGCCCGACCGCCCGGCGCCGCGCTCGCCTTGTAAAGACCCGAGGCGACGGCTATAGTATTCGCGGTGCCGAAACGTTCTTCATCCAATCGGAAGTCCCTCAGACCAGCCGCCTCCAGACGAGCCGCGACGAACCGAGCCGCGCCTAGGCGGCGGCGCCCCACGACCCTGCCCCTCGGGCACGCCCTCTTCCTCCTCGCCATGGTCGGGACGGCGATAGCCGCCGCCCTCGTCCTCGGCGGCACCTTCCTCGCGCCCCGCGAGGCCCAGAGAGCGGCTCCGGCTTCGGAGCCTTCGCCCTCGGCCGTCGGGGCGGAGGAGCCGGGCAACCCGGCTGTGGCGCTTCCCAGCCCGCAGGCCGTGGATGCCGCGGGCGTGGCCGAGGCCGAGGCGGCGCTGCGCGCCGCGGCCCCCCTCCGAGGCGGCGGCCCGACCTACGGCTCCTCGCGGAGCAGACCCGGCGGAGCGGCGACCGAGGCTCCCGGCGCGAGTCCCGAAGTCGCGCAGCGCCGCGGCCCGCGGGAGCCCGGCAGGAGACCCGCGGCCCCGGATGCTCGCGCCCTTCCCGCCCACACCGCTTCCCTGGACTCCCGGCCGACCTCCCTCCCGCAGGGTCGCCGAATCGGGAAGGGCACCCTCATCTTCGTGATCGACGACGCCGGCAACAACTATTTCCAGCTCGAGCCCTTCCTCAAGCTGCCCTTCCCGCTGACGGTGGCCGTCCTGCCCCAGCTTCCCTACAGCACGAAAGACGCCCTCGCGGTGCGCGCGGCGGGCAAGGAGCTCATCCTCCACCAGCCCATGCAGCCCGTCGGGAGGCAGAACCCCGGGCCCGGAGAGCTCACCGTCGGCATGGGCGCCGACGAGGTACGAAGCATCATCGACACGAACCTGGCGACCGTGCCCGGCGCCGTGGGCATGAACAACCACATGGGCTCGGCGGCCACGGCGGACCTCGGCCTCATGGAAGAAGTCACGGCGGTTGCCAAAGCCCGGGGAATCTACTATCTTGATTCCTTAACCGTCTCCGACTCCGCGGTACCCATCGCGGCTCGCCGGGAGGGAATACGATACTGGGAGCGCTCCGTGTTTCTCGACAACTCAACGGACCGGGTGTCCATCGTTCGTGCCGTCGAGGACGGCAAACGACTCGCGGCGAAGAACGGGAGCGCCATCATGATCGGCCATGTCTGGTCGGCCGACCTGGCGCAGACGCTGATGGACCTCTATCCCCAGCTCGTCGAGGAGGGCTTCTCGCTCTCCACCATCTCGCGCTTCATGCTCTCGGAGGCGGCCGCGGACGATGAGAGTTCTGGGAATTGAGTCGTCCTGCGACGAGTGCGCGGCCTCGGTGGTCGAGGACGGCCGCCGCATCCTGTCGGACATCGTCGCCACGCAGATCCCCTTCCACGAAAAATACCAGGGCGTCGTTCCCGAGATAGCCAGCCGCACCCACACGGAATGGATTTTCGGCGTAGCCTCGCGCGCCCTCGCCGAGGCGGGCATGGAGAGCCGCGACCTGGACGGCATCGCCGTCACGGTCAAGCCCGGGCTCGTGGGCTCGCTCCTCGTCGGGCTCTCCTTCGCGAAGGGCCTGGCCTGGTCGCTCGGCAAACCCTTCGTCGGCGTCAACCACATGCTCGGCCACCTCTACGCCTCCCAGCTCGAGTGGGGGAGCGAGCCCCTGCCTCCCCTGCCCTACCCCTTCCTCGGACTGCTCGTGTCCGGCGGCCACAGCATCATCTGCAAGGTCGAGGACTTCGACCGCATCGAGGTGCTGGGCACGACGATCGACGACGCCGTGGGCGAGGCCTTCGACAAGGTCTCCAAGCACTTCGGCTTCGGGTATCCCGGCGGAGCGGCGATCGACCGCCTCGCCGAGGCCGGCGACGAGACGGCCTTCGCCTTTCCCGTGCCCTCCCTCCACAAGGGCGAGCACCGCTACGACCTCTCCTACTCGGGGCTCAAGACCGCCGCCATCCATCAGCTCGAGCAATTCAGGCGGCCGGGAGCGGCCTCCACGCCCGAGAACATCGCGGCCTCCTTCCGCAAGGCCGCCATCGACATTCTCGCCTCGCGACTCTTCCGCGCGATCGAGGACACGGGCATCGGCACCGTGGCGGCCGGAGGCGGCGTGGCCGCCAACGCCTACCTGCGCCGTCTCCTGGGCGCGAAAAGCGGCCTTGAGGTGCGCTTTCCGCCGCTGAGCCTCTGCGGGGACAACGGCGCCATGATCGCGGGCATCGGCTGCCGCTATCTCGAGCGCGGCGAGGTCTCCGACCTCGGCATCAATGTCTCGGCCCGCGTGCCCTTATACCGCCGTATCGGCCGCTGAGTTCGCCGCGCGGGCCGAGGCGGCCCGCGTGCCGTTATACCGCCGCGCTGCGATGCCGCAGGAAACCACGACCGATTACAACTCCGCGTACGAGGCCTATTCGCAGCTCCCCGGGGAATATACGCGAGCCTCATTCGGCCTTCCGATTCAATCCCGATCGGGTCCGGCGCGCGTTGCAGGGGCGGAGGCGCCATGGGTATCTTCCCTTCGCTCTTTCGGCGCGCTGTTCCACTAGCGCTCGCCTTTCTCGCGCTCGCCTGCCTCGCTCTTTGCCCGCCCTGCCGGGCGCAGGACCTGAGTGCGCGCGCGGCGGAGGCTTCGGCCGTCCCCGCGAGTCCGGCCAGGGCGGCCGCTCCGGCCGAGGGCGGCGGGAGTCCCGCGCGGGGGGCCTCGATCTTCGCCGCCGAGCTCGGGGCCGGCCCCCTGGTCGGCCTCGACCGGCCCCTGCGCGGCGGGGAGCTTTCCGCGGCCCTGCTCCTCGACCTTGGCTCGGCGCTCGGGCCGGGCTACGCCGGGCTCATGCCCGGGCTCGAGGCGGTCGTCCTCTACGACCTCAGCTTCCAGGCCGCCGCGGCCTGCGCCGACCTCGTCTTCAGCCTGGGGTCCGAGCTCCGCTTCGCCCTCGGCTGCGAGGCGCCGCTCGGAGGCGCGGCCCTGAGTGTGGACGGCGCCTCGCTCGCCCTCGCGGCGGGAGCCTGGCCCAACCGCTTCGCCGTCACGGCTCTGCTCGGCGAGCTCGGCGGCCTCAGAGGAGGCGGCCCCGAGGGTGGCGGCGCGGGGCGAGAGGTCGGAGGCGGCGGCGCGGGGGGAGGCCCCGAGGGCGGAGGCGCGGGGCCGCGCCTCTCGCTGGAGGTCGAGCTCGGCTGGAGCGCCTACCGCCTGGCCGACGAGGCCGCGGTCGGCCGGCTCGCCGCGGCCCAGAGCGGGATCCGCGGCTTCGCCGCGGGCTTCCGGATGGGCAGCCTTCTGCGCCTGCGCTGGGGCCCGCGGCACTGATCGTCGAGGGCGACGGCGCGGAACGCCCGGCGGCGGCCCCGAGAACAGTGCCCGCGAGAGGGGCCTCGCGAGTTCCGCCGCGCGAGCTCCGCCGCGCGCTTTGCCGCACCAGCCTCGGCGCACCGGCCTCGGCGCACCAGCTTTGGCGCACCAGCCTCGGTCCGCCGGATCGACCGCGCGAAGCTCGACGGGCAGGTCTCGACGGGCAGGTCTCGACGGGCAGGTCTCGACGCACGGTACTGCG
>JAJXZP010000116.1 GCA_021779995.1 bacterium
GCGAACGCGGTCAAGGAGGCCCTGGAAACTCGTTTCCCCGGTCGCTTCCGCGTCGATGTCGTGGATTTCGCGAAAGAGGTCGGGGCCCTGGCCGACGACAAGCTCTTGAAGAACGGCTGGGACCTCGCCCTGGCCTTCCCCCTTTCGGCGCGCATAGGCTATCTGTGGATGGAACTCAACCGGCGCAACCTCTCCTACGTCGATGCGCTGTACAAGGATTTCGTTGAAAAAGGCATGGCCTACATCGCGGACAAGAAACCCGACCTCATCTTCGCGACGCACGCGCTCTGCCTCTACATCGCCGGCAAGGCCAAGTTGAAGTTCGAACTTGCGACGCCGATCATCGCCTACGTCGTCGACCCCTTCGACGGCTACTCGCTCTGGGCCGACGAGAATGCGGACAAGATCATGGTGGCGACGGAGCAGTCGCGCAAGCGGCTCGTCGAGCACGGCATCGACGACGCCAAGATCGTGAAGACCGGCTTCCCCATCAACAACCGGTTCTTCGACGTCAAGAAGAGCGCCGCTGACATCGCGGAGGAACTCGCTCTCGTGCCCGGCCGGCCCACGCTGCTCGTCTCGGCGGGAGGGCAGGGGATAGGGAAGGTGTTCTCCTTCGTCGAGGCGGCGTATCGTCAGCAGCTTCCCCTCAACATCGTCACCGTCGCGGGCAAGAACCAGAAGACGAAGGCGAGGATGGAGAAGCTCGCGGCCTCGGGGAAGTCGGAGACGCACCTCGTGCCGCTCGGCTACGTGACCACCATGAACGAGCTGATCCGCGCCTGCGATGTCGTCGTGGGCAAATCGGGCGCCTCCACCTTCATGGAAGCCATCTTCATGCAGAAGCCCGTCATCTTCACCGAGTGGGCCACCTACAACGACTGGTACATCGTGAATTTCGCCCTCGACAACGACATCGGCTGGTACTGTCCGAGCGCCGCGTCCTTCGCGGGTACCCTGCGTCGCCTGCTGGAGCCCGGCGCGCTCGACCCCTTCGCGTCGCGAATCGCGGCCTTGGGCATGGTTCCCGGCTCCGACGAGGTGGCCGACTACCTCGCCGGCCTCCTCGCCGGCCGCTGATCGTTTCGCGGTTTCGGCACCTGGCCTCGCGCCGGGCGCCTTGCCATAGGTCCTCCGCGATGGTATACTTTCGGGACAATCCAATTCCAAGCGAGGTAGTGCAATGGCCTACAAGGTCACGGATGCATGCGTAAACTGCGGCGCGTGCGAACCCGAGTGCCCCGTCCAGGCGATCAGCGAAAAGGATGGCGCCCGGTGGATCGATCCCGGCAAGTGCATCGATTGCGGTGCCTGCGCCGCCGTCTGCCCCACCGAGGCGATCGTCGCCGGCTGATTTCCGTTCCTTCTCCATGTTCGAAGCCGCTCGAAACGCCTGCGCGTCTCGGGCGGCTTCGTTTTGACCTTTGCACTCGGGCGGACTTTCGCACTATACTTACGAAAATTCTCCGTGAGGGGTGAGCCATGGACGGTACAGGAAACATCGGGGCCCGGACCGCGAAGACGGTCTCCTCCTCGGCAGCCTACGCCGAACCCGCGGCCCTGGTTCGGGACGCCCTGGCGGGGGCGAAGCTCGAACTCGTCGCCGAAACCTATCACATTCTCAAGCTGGGGCTGAAAATCAGCCACGACGAGATGAGGACCATCTACGCCGATTGGAACAAGGGCGAATTGGCCGACGCGATCGTCGCGGCCACCGCCGACGCCATCGGCCTGCGCGATAGCGACGGCGAGCCCCTGCTCGACAAGGTTCTGGACGTGCCCCACGGTTCCGAGTCCTGCGCCCAGGCCGCCGCCTTAGCCCTCGCCCTCGGCCTGCCCGCGGCCATCTTCGCGCAGGTGTCCAGCGCCTCCACGCTCGCGGCCATGAAGGACCATCGGATCGACGCGAGCACCGTCCTGGGCGAGGCCAAGCTCGCCCCGACGGGAGATCGGCACGCCATGATCGAGGAAGTCCGCAAGGGGCTTCTCGCCGCGGTCATCCTCGCGCAGGCCCAGGCCTTTCTCCTCGTCCGAAACGGTGTGGGCGGCGATGCGAAGGGGCTCGATATGGCGGCCGTGGCTCGCTCCTGGGGCGGGGAGGAAGGCTCGAGCACCTTCATCATGCGGCTGACGGCTCAGGCCTTCGAGCGTGATCCGGCGCTCGAGTGCATCATCCTCGACGTCCCGGTCAAAACCCTGCTGGATCACAGCATCCCCGCCCTTCGGCGCCTCTCGTCCCGGTGCCTGGAGGGAGGGCTCCCCGTGCCGGCCCTCGTCGCGGCCCTCTCCTTCTTCGACCTGTATCGAAGCATGTGGCTGCCGGCGAACCTCGTGAGCGCGCTGCGCGACTCGTTCACGGGCAGCGGCTTCGAGCGGGTCGATCGGCCTCGCGGCGAGCTTTTCCATTCCGAGTGGCGCTGATCGCGCCGCGCCGAACCGCCGCTGGGCCCCCGCCCGCAGGAGCGCCGCGCCGCGCCGAACCGCCGCTGGGCCCCGCCCGCAGGAGCGCCGCGCCCCCTGTAGCCTAGGTTCTCCGGCGCTCTGCCCTTCCTAGACGACCACCAACTCCTTCTTTTTCCCGAGCAGGAGCC
>JAJXZP010000220.1 GCA_021779995.1 bacterium
ATCTTCGCCCGCGCGTGGGGACTCTTCTTCACCTGGGCGTAGAGCATGCCGGGCATGGCCATGTCGCTCGTGTACACGGCGTCGCCCGTGACCTTGGCGACCGCCTCGAGCCGGCGCTCGTACTTGCCGACGTGGACGAGGTCTTCGCTCTTCGTGTTCTCAAGCATGTTTCAGCCCCCCCTTGTCGGCGAGCTCTTTCTGTCCCGAGGCGTCGAGGACCGCCTCGATGATCTGCTGGTAGCCGGTGCAGCGGCAGAAGTTGCCCTCGATGCCTTCCTTGATCTGGTCGACCGAGGGCTTGGGCGTGCGCTGCAGGAGCTCGCGCACCGACATCACCATGCCGCCGGTGCAGAAGCCGCACTGGACGGCGTGGTGCCGGTCGAAGGCCTCCTGGATGACCGAGAGCCGGCCGTCCTTCGCCTCGCCCTCGATGGTTTCGATGGCGGAGCCGTCCGCCTCGACGGCGAGCACCATGCAGGAGTTGACCGTCTTGCCGTCGAGGAAAATCGTGCAGGCCCCGCATTCGCCGGCGCCGCAGCCTTCCTTCGTGCCGGTGAAACCGAGGTCCTCGCGGAGGAAGCGGAGCAGGGTCTTGTGCTCCTCCACGTCGCGCTCGAAGACGCGGCCGTTGACCGTGACATGCACTCGCATTATTTCACCTCCGCGAAAAGCCGTTTGACGAAGACCTCGACCATGTATTCCCGATACTCCTTGGAGCAGCGCACGTCGCCGATGGGGCTGATGGCCCCGCGCGCCGCCGCGACGATCGTCTCGATATCGTCCCTTTCCTTGAGGCCGTCGACCAGGATCGGCGTCGGGGCCGAGGAAGAGATGCCCAGCCGCAGGAGGCCGTCCTTCTTCATGAGGGCCACGCCGACTATGCCGAGGTCGTGGCCGTTGATGCGCTTGAGTTTCCGGTAGAGGCCGCGGGCGCCTGAGGAGGCGGCCGGGACCACGATGCGCTCGAGGATCTCGTCGTCCTGCACGACGGTCTTCTTGACGCCCTTGAAGAACTCGGCGAAGGGTACCTCGCGTTCGCCGCGCTTCGAGGCGATCACCGCCTTCGCGCCCAGGCAGAGGAGGGCCGGCGCCATGTCCGAGCAGGGCGAGGCGTTGACGACGTTGCCGATCACCGTCGCCCTGTTGCGGATCTGGTAGGAGGCGAGGTCGTGCGCGCATTCCGACAGGAGGGGAAAGAGGTCGCGGACGTTCTTGTCGCGCAGCACGTCGTTGATCGTGGTCGCCGGCCGCATGACGAGGCCTTCCGACCGGCTCCAGGTTATGCCCGAATAGCCCTGGACCTTCTTGACGTTGATGACAAGCTCGGGTTTCATGGCGCCGTTGCGGATGTTGACGAGCAGATCCGTTCCGCCGGCGAGCAGTCTCGCCCGGCCTTTCCGCTCGGCCAGAAGGCCGAGGAGCTCATCTCGCGTGGCCGGCGCCGCATACTGAAATCGTTGCAGCATAGTGCCTCCTTTTCTAGGTGACGGATACGGTCCGATCGCCGCCCGCCGGGGCGAGCAGGCGGAGGCCGTAGAGAAAACCCGTCGCGATATCGGCGCCCGAACTGTGTCCGAGGCCGCAAAGTTCATGCAGGGAGTTCAAGGAATCGAAGCCGAGGCCCAGGGCGAGCGCCCGGGAAAGATCGGCGAGAGGACGGGGCCAGTACTCGCGCATGGCGCAGCGCAGGAGCGAGGCGCTGATCTCGCCCGTCGAGGAGATGCTCCGTCCGATGGCTTCGCACAACGCGTCCGACAGAAAGTCCGGCGCCGCGGCGCCTTTCGGCGCGGTGCAGCGCGCGGCGGCCATGAAGCCGCAGAGAAAGTCGTCTCCCGAGGGCGTGAGGCCCCCGCCCCTTCCCACCAGCGCCGCGGCGGACGCGGTCGGCACCAACGCCGCGGCGGACGCGGTCGGCACCGACGCGGTCGGCACCGCATTCGACCCGCCCGGCGCCCGCACCGACGCCGTCGGCACCAACGCGGCCGGCGTGACCGCCGAACCGAGACGCCGGCACTCGAGCGCGGCGGCTCCGAAGGCCAGGACGCTCCGCCTGAGCTCCTCGCCCATGGGCGACTCGGCGCGGGCGCCTTCCTTCAAGTGCGCGAGGCGCAAATCGAAGCCTCGGCGGCCCTGGAAGGAGGCGAGCTCGCCTTCACAGAGCGCTAGCTCGCCGCCGACGCGGGAAGTCGGCGAAAGCTCGGGACGCGCGCGCAGCCGCGCCCGCCGCACGTCTACTCGCCGTGCGGCCGCCCGGGACTCGATTCTCAAAAAACCGCCCTCCGCCTCGCCGCGGTCGCCCCGCGCGAGCGGCCAGGAAAGAAAGTCGGCGCCGCGGCCGAGCGAGACCGTGTAGGGGTAGGCCGCGCCCGAGGGGCCGCTCAGAGCGACCAGGATGTCCGATCCCTCGACCTTAAGATTGATCGTCGAGGAAAAGACGCTGTGCACGCGAAGGCCGATCGGGTCGCCCCCGGCGGCTCCGGCCAAAACAATGCCGCCTAACGCGTCAAAGGCCGCGGCGCCGATCGACTCGGCCCGCGCCGAGAGCTCACTCGCGAGCGCGGTAGGCATGGGCCAAGGCGTCCTTTATCGCATGCTCCACGGAGGAGCGCCCCCCGTCGATGTTCTTTCTCAGGACGGCGCGCGCCCGGTCCGCATCCCGCTCCGCGACGGCTTCCAGGAGCTCGATGTGCTCCAGGCAGGTGGTTCGGACGCGCTGTTCGTTCGTGATATCAGCTAGGCGCACGAAGTGGATGCGCCGGTCGATGTTCCTCAGGAAGGAGAGAAGGGTCTTGTTCTTCGCGAGCCGGGCCAGGGTCTCGTGGAATTCCTCGTCGGCCGCGGCCACGGCCTTGGCGGTCTCGGGCAGGCGCGAGTTGATGTCCACCCAGAAGGCGTGGAGCTCCTTGAGGCGCTTCTCGTCCATGCCGCTCGCGCAGATCAGTTCGACGACGTAGCTTTCGAGCGCGAGCCTGACGTCATAGAGCTCGTTGATCTCGTCGAAGTCGAGGAGCTTGACGGAGTAGCCGTGATTGGGCTTCTTCTCGATGAGGCCGTTTTCGACGAGGGTATTGAGCGCCTCGCGCACGGGGCTTCGGCTCACGCTGAACTCCTCGCACAGGCCCTCTTCCGTGAAGCGATGCCCCGGAAGATAGTCCCAGCGGAGAATGCGCTCCGAAAGCTGCGCGTAGATCGGTCGACTCAGGTTGCTCTTGGCCATAGTGGGGTTCCGAATTCGGTCTCCGAAAATGATGGGATGCGTCCGGCGCTTCAGGCCCTGGGCCGAAGCGCCGGAAATGATCTCGGAAGCGCGAGTCGCGGCGGCATCGATTCGCACCGCGCCGCCGCGCGCGATTCCAAGTCTACTTGGCCGCCTCTTTCTTCTTCTCCATGGGGAGAATCAGATTGAGGATGATGCCGGAAATGGCCGCGGACGCGATGCCCGCGAACTCGAAATCGGGGCTGAACTTGAAGACCATGCCGCCGACGCCGAAGGAGAAGATGACCGACGCGATGAGGAGGTTGCGGTTCTGGGCCATGTCGACCTTGTTCTCGATCAGGGTCCTGAGGCCCACCGAGGCGATCATGCCGTAGAGGATGATCGTGACTCCGCCGAGGACGGGCTGCGGTATGGTCTGGATCGCGGCGCCGAACTTCTGGATGAACGAGAGGAGGATCGCGATGACCGCCGCGCCCTGGATGACGCGGGAGGAGAAGACGCGGGTGATCGCGAGGACGCCGATGTTCTCGCCGTAGGTCGTCTCGGGAACGCCGCCGAGGAAGCCGGCCACCGCGGTCGCGAGGCCGTTGCCCAGGAGCACTTTGTGCAAGCCGGGGTTGTGCATGAGATCGCGCTCGACCGTGTCGCCGATCACGAGCAGGTGACCGACGTCTTCGACCATCGTCGCGATGGCCACAGGCGCGATCATGGCGACCGCCCCCCAGGCCAGCACGGGCATGTTGCCGGTGACTATGGTCAGGCGCGGCAAGGCGATCCACGCGGCGTTGCCTATGGCCGTGAAGTCGACCTGGCCGGAGATGATCGCCACGATGTAGCCGCCGACGGTGCCGAGGAGGATCGGGATGATCTTGAGGAAGCCCTTCCCGAAGATGCTCGCCACGATGACGATGAGGGTGGTGATGAGGGCGGTGACGAGCCCTTTCGAGGCTTCGCTGATGGCCACAGGGGTCAGGCTCAAGCCGATGATCATGACTATCGGGCCGACGACTATCGGCGGCAGCACCCGATTGATCCACTTGAGCCCCACGATGGCTATGATGACGAAGACGACGATGTAGACCGCGCCGGCGCCGATCATGCCGACGAAGGCCCCCTGGGCGCCGTAGGTCTTGGAGACGGCGATGATGGGGGCTATGAAGGCGAAGCTGGAACCGAGGTAGGCCGGCACCTTGCCCTTGTTGATGAGATGGAAGATGAGGGTGCCTACGCCGGAGCAGAAGATCGTGACCGAGGGGTCAAGCCCGGTCAGCAGGGGAACGAGAATGGTAGCGCCGAACATAGCGAAGACGTGCTGGAACGACAGGGGAATTGCCTTGCCTATGGGCGGCGTGTCTTCGATGTCGTAAATCTTGGCGAATTGAGCCATAGATGCCTCCGTCTTTCTGCGCCGGTCGACGGTCCTGCCGCGCCGGCGCGTTTCGCCGTCCCGATCAAAGGAACGGCCCTCGAGCCTCCTATCCTCCTTAGCCCACGAGTTTCCGTTCCCCTCCAGGGGAGGCGCGATCGCCAGATTCGATCGCTCCTCGCTTGAGCGACGGTCGGCGGCGATCATCCACGATGCCCGCCGCCGATCGCACGGTTGCCGCCTATACTACGTTCACTTCGAGCGTAGCGGTAGCCCCATTCTTCACGAAAAGACGAATACCTTGACCGGTTTGCCCGGCCGCTCGTCGGCCTCTATGGTCTTGGCGGTGAGCTTCATGCCGATCGCGGGGTCGCCCTCCATCTCGATCCGGCCCGAGGCGCGCAGGCCGTTCCCGAACTCCACCATGCCGAACAAGAGGAACTTCTTGTTGAAACCCTCGGGCAGATTCCACACGCGCGTCCAGGTCAGGAGAGTGCAGGGCCCCTCGAGATCGAACTCCTCCCAGCCCTTGTTCGTCGTGGGATCGCGCATCGAATCGCACTTCCTGCAGACCATGGGCGCGGGATAGTAGAGCGTGCCGCACTTCTGGCAGCGCCAGCCGCTGATGTGGGGCGTCTGCTCGCCGTATACGCTGAAATCGATCATCGCTCGCCCCCTAATCCTTGGCCAGAATCGTGGTTATGACATTGTTGCCGAAACCGCCGAAATTGACCGCCATGCCGTACTTGGGGTCCTTGACCTGACGACCCTCCTCGGCCTCGCCGCGAAGCTGCCTGACGAGCTCGAATACCTGCGAGACGCCCGTGCCGCCGACCGGATGCCCCTTGGCCTTGAGGCCTCCGGAGGGATTGATCGGCAGCCGCCCGCCGATGTCGGTCTCGTGGTTGCGCACGGCGAGGAAGGACGTGCCGCGTTCGAAGAAACCGACCTCCTCCGAGTTCATGAGCTCGAAGATCACGAAGGCGTCGTGGAGCTCGGCGAAGGAGATGTCCTTGGGTCCGATGCCGGCCATCTTGTAGGCCCGGTCGGAGGAGATCTTCACGGCCTTGAGCACGAGGGGGTCCTCGCGGTTGTGCACGACGTGGGTGTCGGTCGCCGAGCCGATGCCGGCGATCCGGACGGGCTTCTTCTTGAAGAGCTTGGCCTTGGGCGAGTCCATGTTGACGAGGATGAGCGCGGCCGAGCCGTCGGTGACCGGGCAAGTCGAGTACATGCGCAGGGGCTCGGCCACGTAGTTGTTCACGACGCCCGCGCTGGGGCCGTCGGCTATCGCGTCGATCGTCACCGGCAGCTGCACGTGCGAGTAGATGTTCTTCGCGCCGTTCGCGTGGTCCTTGACCGCCACGAGCGCGAGATCGCGCTCGGTCAGCCCGTACTTCTCCATGTACAGCCGCGTGACCATGCCCGCGAAGCCGGGCAGCGTGAGGCCCATGTTGTACTCGGCCTCCTTGTGCGCCATGGTCGCGACGATGTCGGTGGCTTCCCAGCCGGTGACCGCGCGCATGACCTCGCCCGCGGCGACGAGCACGACGTCGGCCATGCCGGAGGCTATGGCCATGTAGCCCATCTTGATCGCGCTGGCGCCGGAGGCCGGCCCGTTCTCGACGAGCTCGGCGGGGCAGGGCTCCATGTCCATGCGGCTGACGAGGGCCGAGGCCACCGCGGTCTCCCGGTTGAAGAGGCCGCTGGCCATGTTGCCCACGATGACTTGGTCGACTTCCTTGCGAAGCGCGAGCCCGCCCGCGTCCTTGAAGGCCGCGTTGGCCGAGTAGGCTATGACGTCGACGAGGTCGTAGTCGCTGGAATTGCCGAAGCGACAATGCCCGATGCCTACGATTCCTACGCGTGGAGCCATCAGGCGTTCCTCTTCCACCCGGGCAGCTGGACGTACTCGTTCGGCATCTTGAGCTTGTCCGCGGTCTTGAGGACCTCGGGCGGCACCGGCCGGGTGCCGGTGTTCTTGACGGCCTTGACGGCGTCCCAGAGCTTGCGGGTGAGCACGAAGGTGGGCACGCCGCCGAGCTCGTGGCGCACGGCGGGGTACTGCGAGGAGCGGTCCTCGAGCTCGTACTCGATCATCCAGCGCTTGAAGCCGATGGGGCTCTCGGCGACGATCCAGACCTCGTCCTCCTTGAGGAACTCGAGGTGGTGCTCCATCTTCGCCGCGAAGAGCTGGGCGCCGACCCTGAGGCCGCGCTTGATCGTGAGGGTGTGGAGGCTCATGCCGAGATGGGAGTCGACGTGGCGGCTCGTGACGATGCCGGCGATCTCGCCGTTGACGGAACCGACGAGGGTGAACATGTTCGCGATGCGGTACCGGTACCACGAGAGGATCTCGTTGTACATGCGGCAGGCGACGACGTCGTAGTAGTCCTTGGCCACCTCGATGAGCGGATACACCGTGCCGAGCAGGGCCGGCACGTCCTCGCGCCTGCACTCGCGGACGACCATGGTCTCGCCCGACGCGAGCGTGATGACCTTGGAGGGATAGGGCGCGAGCTGCACCTCGGGGGGCCTGAGTTTCTTTTCAAGTTCGTCGATAGCCATGCTGTTCTCCTGAAACATGATACCGTGCGCCTAACGCGCCGGTTTGTATATCCTTCGACTTCGTGATTCGGGGGCTGGAGGAAAGGCGCAGAGACGCAAAGATAAAGAGGAGGGGGCTACGTAGTCCGGTAGATAGAATTCGGGCGCAGGAAATCCACTCGCCCTTGTCCATACTTTTTATCCGTTCACTAATCCCCTCTGCGCCTTCGCGCCTCTCTTCCCGGTCTTTTTCCCTCGCCGCGCTCTTCCCCTCGCCTCTCTCTTCCCCGTCTTTCTCCCCTACTTCGTCTTCTTCGCCTCGTCGTGCAGCCAGGCGTTCTTGGCGCCGGCGACGTCGCCGAACTTCGTGAGCTTGGCCTTCTTCTTCTTGGCCATGAGCTCGTCGTAGCGCTTGTCCTCCACCATGGCGACGATGCGCGAGATGCTCGACTCGCCGTCCACGAAGCGCCAGGGGAAGCAGCCGATCGTGGCCCGCTGGTTCAGGAGCAGGTCGATGTCTCCGCCGACGCACTCCGCGTGGATGAGGCCCTTGTTGAACATCTCGATGTGCATGAGCTGGTACTTGTCCTCGGTGAAGACCTCGTCGAGCGACTTCTTGTACTTCTTCTTGAAATGTGCGTCGCACTCCCTGGCCTGCATCGGCATCCACTCCTTGATCTTCGTGTTCATGGGGTGGTCGGCCGAGCCGCAGTCCACGCCGATCCAGCGCAGCTTCTTCTTCTTGGCCCAGTCGGCGAACTCGCGATCCGGCCCCGGGTGCTTGATCATGTAGCGCACCTCGTCGGCCGTGGGCTGGTCCCAGCCGTAGTGGTGGAAGCCGGTGTGGATGATGAGGATGTCGCCTTCCTTCACCTCGACGCGCTCCTCGACCATCTTGGAGGTGTAGACGTCGTAGTCGGAGCAGACGTCGGAGAGATCGACGACCGCGCCCTCGTGGACGAGGAAGTCCATGTCCAGGCTGGCGATGTCCTTGCCGGGCGTGTAGAAGTGGATCTCGCCGTCGAGGTGCGTGCCCACGTGGTTCGAGTGCGTGACCACCTGGCCGTTGGCGCCGTTCGGAGCGAGACGCTTGAAGTACTGGACCTGCAGCGGGATGTAGGTCGGCCAGGGCGGGGTGCCGATGCCGAGCGGAATCGTCAAATCGATGATCTTCATGGGTTGCCTCCTTAGGAATCCGGATAGACGTGTCGCGAAACAGCGTGCCGCGATCCTATCGTGCGTAGGCCTCCGCGAAGGCGGCCAATGCATCCTTGAAACAATTCTCGGGCGGCTTGACGAGTCCCGCCCCCACCTGTCCGACGCCCGCGTCCTTGTGCGCGATGCCCGTGTTGATCGCCGGCAGGATGCCCGTCTCCACGACCTTGCGCAGGTCGATGCCGGTGGGCGTGCCGCGGAAGTCCAGGGCCGGGATGCGGTAGACGTCGTTCTCGGTCACCGTGATCTCGTACATGCGCCGGGTCACGGCGAGGGCGTCCTCGGGCGTGCCGCCGACGAACTGGACGATCGCGGGAGCGGCCGCCATCGCGAAGCCGCCGATGCCCGCGGTCTCGGTGATGACCGAGTCGCCGAGATCGGGCGCCGCGTCCTTGGGGCCGTAGCCGGGCAGGTAGAGCCCCTCGACCATCGAGGCGGGGCCGGTGAACCAGCGGTCGCCGAGGCCCGAGACCTGGATGCCGAAATCGGTGCCGTTGCGCGCCATCGCTATGATGACCGAGCTGCCCTCGATCCCCCTCGCCGCGTCGACCGTGCATTTGCAGGCGGGCATCGAGAGGTTGAGGAAGAAGTGGTCGTTGCCGTTCATGAAGTTGAGGACCTTCACGATCTTCTCGGGATCCTCGCCGAGCCTTACGAGGAAGGGCGCGAACTCCCGGATGATGAGCGAGGTGCCGGCGCGGTTGCGGTTGTGTCCCTCGTCGCCCATCTGCAGGATCTGGGCGATGATGTTCTTCATGTCCAGCGGGCCGTGCAGGGCGAGCGCCCGCTTCATGATCGGGGCCAGATCGGTCTCGATCCACTTGAGCCGCGCGAGCACTTCCTCGGAGAAGGCGCCGTAGCGCAGGACCTTCCCGAGGCCCTCGTTGAAGGTCGCGTAGGCCCGGTTGCCGAAGGCCGCGTTCTCGAGCACCCATACGGGCATGCTCGCCGTGACCACCCCCGCCATGGGTCCGACCGCTCCGTGGTGGTGGCAGGGATCGAAGCGGATCCTGCCGGAGGCGGCGAGGGCCTCGGCCTCCTCGCGGTTCCTGGCCAGGCCCTCGTAGATGAGCCCGCCGATGACGGCTCCCCGCACCGGTCCGCACATGCGCTCCCAGGTTATGGGGGGCCCCGCGTGCAGGATGGTCGTCTTGGTCATGCCCGGGATGACCTCGAGCGCGACGCCGACGTCCACGAGGGTGGGCTTGCCCTTCAAGATGCGCGAGACCGCCTCGAGGTTGGCTGCCTCGACGTCGACCGCGGCGCCCGCGGCCAGCCTGTCGAGGGCCGCGATCATGGCCGTGTCGCCGCCGGCGGGAGGCTTCCAACGCACCTGGACGGCCGCGGCCCCCTTCGCCCTGAGGTTCTCGGCGAAGGATTCCAGCCCGAGGTTCACGACCTTGAGCTCGCCCATCCTCCGCCCGCGCCTCGACGCCCGCGGTGCGCTTCACGATGCGCTCGTCGGTCATCGCCGGTTCAGGGCCGCAACAGCGGAACCGTCGCGGCGAGGTCGTGCATGCCGGCCGTGCCTTTAGCGATCACCTCGCGCGTCCGCCCCGCGAGCAGCTCGCGTTCCGCTGCGCTCAGCTGCATGGCCGTCAATATCACGACCGGAACCTCGTT
>JAJXZP010000301.1 GCA_021779995.1 bacterium
CCCTCGACAAGGGCGAGGTCAAGGTCCTCCTCGGCCCCTCGGGCAGCGGAAAATCGAGCAGGCACCGGTGTATCAACATGTTGAAACCTCCCGACGGAGGGCGCATTTTCCTGGAGGGGCGCGACGTGACCGCCGCGAAGACGAATCTCGTCGCCATACGGCAGAAGATCGGCATGGTCTTCCAGCACTTCGCGCTCTTCAACCACCTGAGGGCGATCGACAATGTCACGCTCGGTCTGGTCCAGGTCAAGAAGATGAGCCGGAAGGCGGCGATGGACAAGGCCATGTTCGAGCTGTCGCGGGTGGGCATGCAGGACCATGGGGACAAATACCCGGCCCAGCTCTCGGGCGGGCAGAAGCAGCGCGTGGGCATAGCCCGCGCCCTCGCCATGGACCCGATCCTCATGCTTTTCGACGAGCCGACCTCGGCCCTGGATCCTGAACTGATCGGGGAGGTGCTGACGGTCATGCAGGACCTGGCCCGAAACGGCATGACGATGATCTGCGTCACCCACGAGATGGGCTTCGCGAAGTCCGTCGCCGACGAGATCATTTACATGGAACACGGGAAAATCCTGGAGGAAGGGCCGCCCTCCGACATGTTCAACAATCCGCAGCATCCGCGGACCAAGGAATTCCTGGGCAAGATCACGCAGCTGTACGGCGAGACCGAGAAGTCCGGCGCCAAGGCTCGGGCGTAGGGGCGGGCATGGGCGTCGTGGCGCAATTCGGGGCGGCCCTTCAGAGTACCTGGACCCAGACGACGGATTTCTTCACCGTCGTGATCCACCGATCCTCCGACATCCTGGGAGGGCTCTCCCTGACGCTCCAGCTGACCGCCTGGGCCGCCGTGCTCGGTTTCGCCCTCGCGGTTCCCCTCGTCGTCGGCGTCCTGTACGGGAACGGCGTCCTCAAGCAGCTCTGCAAGGGTTTCATCACGGTGGTGCGCGGGACGCCGATGCTCGTGCAGCTCTTCTTCATCTTCTACGGCCTGCCCTCGCTCGGCGTCAGATTCAACCCCATGACCGCGGCCGTCATCGGCTTCGTCATCAACTCCTCGGCCTACCAGGCCGAATACCTGAAAGGCGGCTTCCTGGCCATCTCGCGCGAACAGCTCGAGGCCTCCTACTCCATCGGCCTTTCGAAAATGGAGACCGTGCGGCTCATCCTCTTCCCGCAGGCGCTGAGGTTCGCCATACCCGCCCTCTCCAACGAGATCGTGTACCTGATCCAGTACACCTCGGTGGCCTACATCATCGCGGTGCCCGAACTCTTCGCCCAGATGCAGTTTCTCGCCTCCGACAAGTTCATGTACCTTCCCTCCTACCTCTTCGTGGGCGCCGTCTACCTCATCCTCATTTTCATCGTGAACCGGCTGACGGCCTGGGTCGAGAAAAAACTTTCGATCCCGGGCTTCGATCTCGCGCACCTCAAATAGCCGGGTCTCCGGACCGGCGCCGCGCGCACGGGAGCCGCACGGGTCGGCAGAAGTTGTGCGACACCATGGAATGCGGGCGGGAGCGGAAGCGCAGCCTGGACGGATGCGGTCGCTCAGCCCGGGTGGGCTTACGCGGAGGCCCGGTGGCGGGCGCGGAAGGCGCAGCCCGGACGGCCGGAGGTTTTCGGCGTCTGGAACCTTCGCCCGAGTGCTTTCCCTGCTTCCGCGGCAGGCCTGCGGGCCGCACCGCGGCCCAGGGCCTTCGAATTAGGGAGCCGCGTCGACGAGGATCGTCCTTTCGAGCAGGAGGTCGTTGCCGCTCGACTTCACGACGAAGCGGTAGGCTCCGGCTTCGGGCAACAGCACCGGTGACAGCTCGATCCATCCGCCGGGGGGCAGATGAGCCCGCTCGTCGGCCAGGACGAGATTGCCTTCGCCGCTTTCGGCGATACGATAGAGCAGGAACTCGAGATCCCGCTCGATCGGCGTGCCGTTGGCGACGCGGAGGAGGATGGCTGAACCGAGGGCCGCGCGGATGCTGCCGCCCCGTTCGGGCGGCTCCGAGCCGACGATGAGCCCGGCTTTCACGATGGGCGTGCCTGCGGGCAGGGCCGCGGCGGGTGCGGCCTGGCCCGTGAAGGCCTGGATGGCTCCACCCTTGCCGATGCTGACCACTTCGAAGGAGCGCTGCATGAGCTGCGTGTTGCCGGCGGTCTTGACGTTGAGCCGGTAGCGGCCGGGCTCGTCGAAGAGCACGGGCTCGAGGCGGTAATGGCCGCCCGAGTCGATCGAGACCTCCGCGTGTTTGATCGGGACGATCTTGCGGAAATCGACGTTGTCCTTGTAGAAGTCGATCAGGAATTTCCCCTTCGCGCCGCTGCGGTTCGTGATCGTGAAGGCGAGCATGGAGCCGACGGCCGTCGGGATCCTGTCGGTCACCACCGAAGGGCGCGCGCCCAGCTCGAAGCCGATCTCGGAAACGGGGACCGAGTCGGCCGGGCCGGCGGCGGGCACGGCGGCGCCGCGCTCGGCTTGGCCGAGGGACGGTTCCGGCTTGAGCCGTTCCGGCGCCGCGCCGCTCGGGGATGCCGGGGCGGCAGCGGCTGCCCCCGGCTGGACCGTCGCCTGCG
>JAJXZP010000154.1 GCA_021779995.1 bacterium
AGTAGGCCCGGTCGCCGTACCTCGGATGAGCGAAGATTACGCACCCGCCCAGGGCTAGGGCGATCGCGGCGACGGCAATGAGCTTCTTCATCGAATTCCCTCCTGGGTCAGGCTAGCACGGAGCGGTTTTTTCGGGAAGAACCTCTCCATTCGCCGCGAAATCCGGCGGTCTCGTCGTGGCGCGAAAGAGCCGTGCCATCGAGACCTGGAATCCGCATCGCCGCGGCGGACGACCGCGGCGGGAGGAACCCCGGGGAGGCCTGCGGTCCGCCCGCAGGGTGCTATGGCAAAAAACGCTCGGCGAGCCTATGCTTTGAAACGACAGGACTTCTGATGTGGGAGGGGCGGCGTGGCGAGCACTGTTGAAGGGATTAAAACGTTCGTGATAGACACCAACGTCCTCATCCACTATCCCGAAGCGATCATGTCCTTCCGGGAGAATGAGATAGTCATTCCCCTCGAGGTCCTTGAAGAGCTCGACAAACTCAAGGCCTTTCCCGATCAGCGGGGCAAGAGCGCGCGCGAGGCGATCCGCTTTCTCGACACGCTCGCGAAAAAGGGGAGCCTCAACGAAGGCGTGAAGCTGGAGAACGGCTCCACGCTCCGCGTATCGCTCGTGCTCCCGGCCGAGGGGCCCGAGGGGCTCGCCCTCGATCGCAACGACAACAAGATCATCCTCTGCGCCTACGCCCTTCAGAAGGAGGGGAGGCGGGTCTTCTTCGTCTCCAAGGACATCAACGCGCGGGTCAAGGCCACGGCCATCGGGCTGCGCGCGGTGGACTACGAGAAGCAGAAGGTGGATATCACCACCCTCTACCAGGGGGTGCGCGAGATAGATGTCTCCGCCGAGAGCCTCGCGCGGCTCGAGGTCTCGGGCGAGCTGCCCTGGAAGGAGAAGATGCAGCCCAACGAGTACGCGATTCTGCGTGACCGCGTCACGGGGCGCACGGCGGTGGCGCGAGGCGAGGGTGAAGGGCAGCGCCTCGTGGCCCTAGGTGCCTGGCAGGGATCCGTCTCTGGCATTTCGCCCTTGAACGAGCGCCAGCGCGTCGCCTTCGAGCTGCTGCTCGACGACAGAATCAGGCTCGTGTCCCTCGTCGGCAAGGCCGGCACCGGCAAGACCCTCCTCGCGATAGCCGCCGGCCTCAAGCGCACCGTCGAAGACAAGAAGTACCTGCGGATGCTGGTCACCCGGCCGGTGGTGCCCGTCGGCAAGGACATAGGCTATCTGCCCGGCGAGAAGTCGGCCAAGATGGCCAACTGGATGCAGCCCCTGTTCGACAATCTGGAGCAGATCCTCGGCGAGTACAAGCGCCCCAACGTCAAGAGCGTCGATCAACTCGTCAAGGACAAGCTGCTCGAGATAGAGGCGCTCTCCTTCATCCGGGGGCGGAGTCTTCCCAACCAGTACATGATCGTCGACGAGGCGCAGAACCTCACGCCGCACGAGATCAAGACCCTCGTCTCCCGCGCGGGGGAGGGGACGAAGGTCGTCCTCACCGGCGACCCGTACCAGATCGACAACATGTACCTCGACGCCAACTCGAACGGGCTCTCGTATCTCGTCGAGGCTTTCAAGGGCCAGACCATCTATGGACACATCACGTTCCAGAAGAGCGAGCGCTCCGAGCTGGCCGAGCTCGCGGCGAGTCTCTTGTAGGAGGGCCGGTGAATCTCCGATTCTGCGAGTCCTGCCGGAGCCTCGTGCTGGCCGAGTTCAGGTTCTGTCCCTACTGCGGCGCCCCCATGTCGCGGGGGCCGGGGCTCGACGAGGCGCTCTCCCTGCCTTTGGCCAGGATCGAGAAGGCTCGCGACGGGCAGGCGCGCTTCGCCTACCTCGCCGAGCGGCTCGACCGGCTCGAGGCCGACATGGACCTTATCCTCTCGCAGCTCGACGCCGAGATGGGCCCCGCGGCGAAGAAATAAGGCCGCCGAGGTATCGGGCGACGGGGCGGTGCGATCCGGTGCCGCCGCTCGGACGCGCCAAGCCGTGCCAGGCCGCGCTCTGCCGCCGCTCTGCCGCTCTGCCGCACCGCCGCGCCAGGCCGCGCTAGGCCGTTCAGGCAAGCCGCGATTGTTGCCGAGAACGGCCGTGAGGTGTAGACTCCCGAGAGGCGGCTAGCAGCGCAGTTTGGAGGAGGACATCGTGTATGGAACGCTGAAAAAGGAACTGGAAACGAAGCTCGGCCAGATTCGGGCCGACGGACTCTATAAGGAAGAACGCATATTGGCGAGCACGCAGGGTGCGCGCGTCAGGGTCGCAGGCGGAGCCGAGGTGCTCAACTTCTGCGCCAACAACTATCTCGGCCTCGCCGCCGACGCCTCGGTTCGCGCCGCGGCCGAGAAGGCGCTCGCCGAATGGGGCTACGGCCTGGCCAGCGTGCGCTTCATCTGCGGCACGCAGAGCCCCCACAAGCGCCTGGAGCGCGCGGTCGCGGATTTCCTCGGCACGGAGGACAGCATTCTCTTCTCCTCCTGCTTCGACGCGAACGGCGCGGTCTTCGAGCCCCTGCTCGACGAGGACTGCGCGGTCATCGCCGACAGCCTCAACCACGCCTCGATCATCGACGGCATCCGCCTGTGCAAGGCGCAGCGCTGGATCTACAAGCACAACGACATGCGCGACGTCGAGGAGATCGACGCCGACACGGGCAAGGCCGCCAAGGGCCTCGAACGCTGTCTCAAGGAGGCCTCGGGGGCACGGCTGCGGATGATCGCCACCGACGGGGTCTTCTCGATGGACGGCGACATCGCCGACCTCAGCTCCATCTGCGATCTCGCCGACAAGTACAACGCCCTCGTCATGGTCGACGACTCGCACGCGACGGGCTTCGTCGGCAAGACCGGCCGGGGCACCTGGGAGCACTGCGGCGTGGGCGGCCGCGTCGACATCGTCACCACCACCTTCGGCAAGGCCCTGGGCGGCGCCTCGGGCGGCTGCGTCGCGGCGCGCAAGGAGATCGTCGAGTACCTCAGGCAGAAGGGCCGGCCCTATCTCTTCTCCAACACCCTCGCGCCCTCGATCGTCGGCGGCACCCTCAGGTCGCTCGAGATGCTCTCGGCCTCGACCGCCCTGCGCGACAAGCTCGAAGCCAGCACCAAGCGCTTCCGCGAGGGCATGAAAGCGGCCGGCTTCGATATCCGCCCCGGCGTGCATCCGATCTGCCCCGTGATGCTCTACGACGAGAAGCTGGCTCTCTCGATGGCCGACGAGCTCCTGAAGGAGGGCGTCTACGTCATCGGCTTCAGCTTCCCCGTGGTGCCTCGCGGCAAGGCGCGCATCCGCGTGCAGATCTCGGCCGCCCACTCGAGCGAGGATATCGATGCGGCGATCGCGGCCTTCGTCAAGGTGGGGCGCCGGCTCAAGGTGATCTAGCGGCTTTCCCGGAATGCCCGCTTGGCGTTCCGGGGCCTTTATCTGTATATTCAGTATCTACAATCACGACACATCGAGGGTATTCGCCATGCCTACCTACGAGTACGAATGCACTTCCTGCGGCAAGAGCTTCGACGTGTTCCAGAACATGTCCGATGCTCCCGTCGAGACCTGCCCGACCTGCGGGTCCGCCGTCAAACGGCGCATCAACGGCGGAACCGGGATCATCTTCAAGGGTTCGGGGTTCTACAAGAACGACAGCCGAAAGGCGGCGCCGAGCCCTTCCGCCTGCTCGAGCTGCCCGGCCTCGTCCTCGGAAGGCTCCGCCGCCTCCCCCAAGAAGGAAGCGGTCTGACCGGAGCGCTCCGCTCAGCATGAAGCGGCCGCGCTACTTCTGCGAGCGCTGCGGCACCGAGGTCAAGCGGGACGCTCGCTTCTGCCCGAGCTGCGGCCGCTTTTTCTCCTCGGTCAAATGTCCGCGCTGCGGTTTCGTGGGGGAGGCGGACGACTTCGCGCTGGGATGCCCGGTCTGCGGCTATGCGGACGCGGCCAACGCGGCGCCCGAACCCATAGGGCGCCCGGCCGAGAGCGGTCAGAGCCTGCCCTGGTGGTCGTACCCGCTGGCCGCCCTGCTCCTTCTCGGACTTGTGATACTCCTCTTCAACGCCGCACGCTAGCCCGGGTATTGATCCAGGCTTCCCTTTCTCAGCAATTTGTACTCGCCGGTCGAGGTGTCGAGGTCGTAGACGTTGAAGGCCGTGTCGATGTCGAAGCCCGGATGCCGCACGGCGAAGTTGAGCGAGGCCGATCCCTCGTCGCCCGTGACGATCCTGTGGAAGACATCGGTGGGCCAGACCACCATGGCGGGGCCGTCGTAGACCACTTTCCCGTTGTGCTCGACGTAGTCGGGCGTCACCGCGAAAGTCTCGACCCGCCTGTGCTTGAGCGTGTAGATCTCGGCGGTGCGCCTGCCCTGGAGCACGATGAGGTTGTCCTCCTGGTGCGTGTGCACGTACCAGGGGCGCTCCACGCCTCCCGCCGAGCCCGGGGACAGGGCCCGCTTCTGATGCAGGACGCGGTCGATGCCGTCGATCCTCGGCAGGGCCTCCATGGGCATGATGTCGAAGGCCACGCCGGCGGTGCGGCGGAATTTGTGGAGCTTGATGATCCGCCAAAACCCCGGCTCCTCGTCGAACACGTAGCTTTCCATGACCGACTCCTTTCGCGACCCGCGCCGCCCGCGGGACTAGCTTTCCACGGCTTCCATGTCGGGCTTCGCCTCGAGCAGTTCGGGATGGATGACGAAACGCTGGAAGAGGGCCGCCGCGTGGCCGAAGTAGATGCCGTCGCCGATGCGCTCGTCGAGCGAAACCTTGAAGTTGATGAAGTGGCGCCTCGAGGAGGATCCGTCGGATCGCGGGACGTCCCTCTGGAACATCCTGCCCATGACCACGAAGACGCTGGCCGTGCCCCATTCGTACAGATGGTGAAACGGGGTGTCGAGTCCGATGCTCCCCAGGTTGGCGAAATAGATCGAGGTGTAGAGCGGATCGGTCCCGATCATGCCGGCCGGCGCGATATTGAAGCGGTCAAGGAGCCGGAATCCGCCGGTGGCTATCGCCTTGCCGAAGGGAATGCGGTGCGCCATCTCGACTTCCCGGTCGTCGGCGCCGAGTTCGGCGCCTCTCGCGGCCTCGATGCCGAGGTTGATCCGGTCGATCGCCTCGGAGACGGTATCCGCCGGATCGAACGAAATCTTGGCGTTGGACTCCGCCGCTTCCTCGGTGAGTTTCTTCTTGACGATGAAGGAGACGGTGAGGTCCTTGTGCTGATAGATGCCCCGCCGATGGACGAAGCGGTTCATCCTCGGCTTGAGGGCGATCGTCCGCACGACCGCGGAGAGGATGACGCCGAACAGCGAGAAGCGCGTGCCGCCCTCCTCGGTATTCTTGCGGTGCACATAGCGCATCGCGTTCTCGACGTCGATATCCTTGGCGAAATAGACCGCCGACTCGTTCCTGGCGCGCATTAGGTAGGGCATGATGGCGTTGAACCCCGGCAGGCCGCGCACCCGCCTGCCGTCGCTTCGGTCGATGAACAACATGACGGACATAATATATAGCCGCGCGAGGTTCGTCAAAGCCTTTCGCTCTGGCGTCCGGAACTCGGCCGGTCTATTATTGAGCTGTGGCCGACGGCGTCCGGAGACGTGGAACGGGCGCGGGCAGGCCGTTGCGGGGGCGCGCAGATGTCGCACATTAAAAAGATCTTTGAGCTCTTCGCCGCCCAGGGGCGGATCGGCCGGGGGCTTGCCGAGAGGCGGCGCACCGGAGTCGCGCCGCGGGCGACGAAACGCAGGATCGCGGAAGACCGGCTCAAGCGGACCGAGATGCTCCTGCGCTCGAGCATCGAAGGCTCCGCCGATATGCTGGTGGTCTCCATCGACAAGGACTACCGCTGTCTCTATCTGAACCGGTCGTATCACGACAGGAAGGCCGGGGACCTCGGGATCGATCTGCGTCCGGGCGACAATCTTCTGAGAACCCTTTCGACCGACGCCTATCTGCAAAGCTCGATAGGGTATTATCAAACGGCATTCTCGGGCGAGCCGGTCAGGGTCGTGGAGCACTACGAGACCGGCGACAGCTATTTCGAGACCCTGTACAATCCCCTCCGCGACGATCGCGGGGCGGTGATTGGCGCCACCGCCTTCACCACCGACGTCACGAAAGTGCACCGGACCGAAAGGCTCCTGCGGACGAGCGAGGCCCGGCTGGCGGCCATCGTGTCGGCCTCTCCCGACGGGATCGTCGTCCTGTCGATGGAGGGCCGCGTGGAGTTCGCCTCGTCGAGATGCGCAGAGCTGTTCGGCTTCGAGAGCGTCGAGGAGGAGCTCGGCAGGAACTACCTCGAGTTCCTCGATCCGGAGGAACAGGACAAGGCCCGCGCCGCCTTGGACCTGATCGCCCGGGGTGGAGCGCTCGACAGCCGGGCCTTTCTCGCGCGGAGGCGCGACGGAAGCTCCTTCTTCGTCGAGATCAACGCCGAGATCCTGCGCGGCGACGGCGGCGATCGGGCGGGACTCCTCCTGGTTCTCCGCGACGTCACCGAGCGGAAAAATCGCGAAGACAAGCTCCGCGAGCTCGCGCAAAACCGCGCCACCCTCATGAAGGAGCTGCAGCACCGCGTCAAGAACACCCTCACCCTCGTCTCCAGCCTCATCGCCGTGGCGAAGGGCGGGTTTTCCGACGAGAGGGCGGTCGACGTGTTCACGGACACCGAGACCAGGATCGGCGCCCTGGCGGCCATCTACGAGCGCCTCTATCTCTCCGAGGACTTCGAGACGATAGATTTCGGGCGCTACATCGAGGAACTCGCGCCTTCGATCTTCGCCGCCTTCACCCTCGATTCCGGCCGGATACGCCTCGACATACGGGCCGCGAAGGTTGTTCTCGAAACGAAACGGGCCATCTCGCTCGGCCTGATCCTCAACGAGCTGCTTACGAACTGCCTGAAGCATGCCTTCCCTTCGGAGGCTGAGGGCCGCGTATCGGTCAGTCTGGAAGAGAAGGACGGCACGGCCTGCCTGGTCGTGGCGGACGACGGGGTGGGGCTGCCGGATGCCGCGGCCTTCCGGAGCTCGGGCTCCATGGGGCTCACCCTGATCCGGATGCTGGTCGAACAGATCGGGGGTAGCCTGCGCGTGGAGACCGCGGGGGGCGTGAGCGTTTCGGTCTGCTTCGATGCCCGATCGAGTCGGGCCTAGCCGCCGCCTCCCCCTTCCGGGAGCATCCGTTCTGCATTGATATGCGAGTTATGCGATGAATATCGGTATGTATATGCAAGAAAGGCCGAAATGAACGTGTTTTTATGCATGGCAGGCTTGACCCGATACTTCGGCCATGATATCCTTGTTCCAATCGATTTTGAGGAGGTTGTCCGTGAGCCCATCAGCGTCAGGTATCCTCTGTGGAGCCGACCAGAGAATCGCCATCCCCGCCCGCCTGCACCTCCGCCGCCTTCGTCGTCGCTGAAACTTCCCTCTACCTTTCCACCACATTCCATCCACGCCGGCCGCGCCCACATGCCCGCGGTGAAGCCATGCTCGTTACGGCGCAATCCAGCTCAAGGAGATACTCATGAAGAAGAAAATCGCGCTCGCCTACTCGGGCGGTCTCGACACGACCGTGATCGTGCCGTGGCTGAGGGAGAATTACGATTGCGAAGTGGTCGCCGTCTGCGGCGACGTGGGCCAGGACTGCGACTGGGCCTCGCTCGAGAAGCGGGCCCTCGCCTCGGGCGCCGCCAAGCTCGTCATCAAGGACCTCAAGAAGGAATTCGTCGAGGGCTATCTCTGGCCGCTGGTCAAGTCCGGCGCGGCCTATGAGGGCCGCTATCTTCTCGGCACCTCGGCGGCCAGGCCCCTGCTCGCCAAGTCGCTCGCCGAAGTCGCCCTCGCCGAGGGCTGCTCCGCCGTGGCCCACGGTTGCACGGGCAAGGGCAACGACCAGGTTCGCTTCGAGCTCGGCGTCAAGGCCTTCGCCCCCGAGATGGAAGTCATAGCGCCCTGGCGGATCTGGGACATCTCCAGCCGCGAGGAGGAGATCGAGTACCTCGAGAAGCGGAGCATCCCCGTGCCCATGAAGAAGTCCGACTCCTACAGCCGGGACGACAACCTCTGGCACATCAGCCACGAGGGCCTCGACCTCGAGGACCCCGCCAACGAGCCCAAGCTCAAGGGCATGCTCAAGATGACCACGCCTCCGGCCGAGGCGCCCGACACGCCCGAATACGTCACGCTCGGCTTCGCCGAAGGCGTGCCCGTCTCGCTCGACGGCACGGCCCTGGGCGGCGTGGAGCTCGTAAAGGCGCTCAACCAGGTCGCGGGCAGGCACGGGGTGGGCATCCTCGACATGGTCGAGAACCGCGTCGTGGGCATGAAGTCGCGGGGCGTCTACGAGACCCCCGGCGGCACGGTCATCATGGAGGCCCACGCCAAGCTCGAGCAGCTCTGCCTCGACCGGAAAACCCTGTCCTTCAAGATGATGGTGGGCCAGAAGTTCGCCGAGACCCTCTACGAGGGCGAGTGGTTCTGCCCCCTGCGCGAGGCCATCTCGGCCTTCATCGACTCGACCCAGAAGAATGTCACCGGCAGCGTGAAGCTCAAGCTCTGGAAGGGCTCCATCTCAGGCGCGGGCATGTCCTCGCCCTACTCGCTCTACGACGCGTCCCTGGCGAGCTTCACCACGGGTCCGCTCTTTTCGCACAAGGACTCCGAAGGCTTCATCAACCTCTTCGGCCTGCCGACCAAGGTGCGCGCGCGGCTCGCCGCGCGGATCGCCGCCCAGGGCAACGCCAAGCCGGCAGCGCCCGGACCCAAGGGCCTCGAGGCCCCGATCGACTAGGAGAGCGCCGTGGCCAAGCTCTGGGAGACTTCGAAGAAAGTCGCCGCCCTCGACCCCCAGGTCGAGGCCTTCCTCTCCTCGGCGGGCGCGGATCGGCGCATCCTGGCCGAGGACATCGCCGGCTCGCGCGCCCACGCGGCCATGCTCGGCCGGAGGGGCATCATCGGCTCCGAGACCGCGGCTACCCTCGAGCGGGGGCTCGCCGAGCTGGCCGCCGAGGCCGCTTCGGGCGCGCTCGACCTGGACGAGAGCGCGGAGGACGTGCACTCCTTCGTGGAGGCCCTCCTCACCGAGCGCTTCGGCGACGCGGGCCGCAGCCTCCACGCGGGGCGCAGCCGCAACGACCAGGTGGCCCTCGACACGAGGCTCTGGCTGCGTCGCGCCTCCTCCGAGCTGCGAGCGGCCCTCGCCGAGCTCATCGAGGCCGTCTGCCGCCTCGCGGCCGGTCACCGGGCTACGGTCATGCCGGGCTACACCCACCTCCAGCGCGCCCAGCCGGTGACCTTCGCCCATCACCTCCTCGCCTGGTGCGCGGCCCTGGAGCGCGACCTCGGCCGCCTGGCGGACGCCGACGCTCGGGCCGACGAAAGCCCCCTGGGGGCCTGCGCCCTCTCGGGCTCGGGCCTGCCTCTGGACCCCGAGGACAGCGCCCGGGCCCTCGGCTTCGCCCGGCCTTGCCGCAACAGCATGGACGCCGTGGGCGAGCGCGACGCCCTCATCGAGTTCGCCGCCGCGGCGGCGACCCTCCTGACGCACCTCTCGCGCTACAGCGAGGAGATCGTCCTCTGGGCATCGGCCGAGTTCGGCTTCGTGACCGTGGGGCCCTCCTGCTCCACAGGCTCGAGCGTCATGCCCCAGAAGCGCAATCCCGACCCGGCCGAGCTCATCCGGGGCAAGGCGGGGAGGGGCATCGGCGCCCTCGTGTCGCTGCTCGTGATGGAGAAGGGCCTGCCGCTGGCCTACAATCGCGACCTCCAGGAGGCCAAGGAGGCCGCCTTCGACGCGGCCGACACCGCCCTCGCCTGCACCCGCGCCTTCACGGCCCTGGTGGCCGCGCTCGAGCCCAGGCCCGAGCGCATGCGCGACGCCGCCGAGGCGGGCTGCCTCTGGGCCGCCGACGCCGCGGAGTACCTCGCCCTGCGCGGCCTGCCCTTCCGCACCGCCTACGCCGCCGGCCGCGCCCTGG
>JAJXZP010000087.1 GCA_021779995.1 bacterium
TGAAAGCTATATCGGACATATATCCGCCGCGCCTATTGGTCGAGCGGCGCATGAACACCGATTCGAGGCTGTAACGGATTTTTCCATGGCCCGGAAAGCAGACGCTCTGATCCTGTGCGTGCCCACGCCGCTGAACAAAAACCGGGAACCCGATATTAGCTACATCGTCGAAACAGGAAAGGCCATTGCCCCCCACATGGCAAAGGGATGCCTGGTGGTGCTTGAATCCACTACCTATCCGGGAACAACCAGCGAAGATTTGCGCGAAGTGCTGGAAGCCGGCTCAGGGATGAAAGCGGGGAAAGATTTCCACCTGGCCTTCTCTCCCGAGCGGGAGGATCCCGGCAATCCCGGCAGCGCCCTCGCCGAGATACCGAAGGTCGTCGGAGGCTATACGCCGGAATGCCTCCGCAAGGCGATTGCGCTGTACGCTATGATCGTGAAAACCATCGTCCCCGTCTCTTCGTGCCGGGTGGCGGAATCCGCGAAACTGCTCGAGAACATCTTCCGCAGCGTCAATATCGCCCTGGTAAACGAACTCAAGGTGGTCTACCAGGCGATGGGGATCGATATCTGGGAAGTGATCGAGGCCGCGGCGACCAAGCCCTTCGGCTTCATGCCCTTCTATCCGGGACCGGGGCTGGGCGGCCACTGCATCCCGATCGATCCGTTCTACCTCACGTGGAAGGCCCGGGAATACGGGCAGAATACCAGGTTCATCGAGCTCGCCGGCGAGGTGAACACCTCCATGCCCGAGTATGTCCTGCACCGGGTGAGCGACGCGCTCAACGAGCGGCGCGCGGCGATCAAGGGCAGCAGGATCCTCATCGTCGGACTGGCCTACAAGCCCGACGTCGACGACGAGCGGGAATCGCCGAGCTATGAGCTCATGGACCTCCTCGAGAGCCGAGGCGCGGAGGTATCGTACTACGATCCCTACATCCCGGTCATAAAATCCACGCGCAGACATGGCCGCTGGGCGGGCACGGAGTCAGTTGCGTGGGAGCGCGAGATTGTCGAAAGTTTCGATCTGGTGCTCGTCGCCACGCGGCACGGCAGCGTCGATTACCGCGAGCTGGCCCGATGGTCGCGCTGTATCGTGGACACGCGGAACGCCTTCAAGGGCATTCCACTCCCCTCGGGGAAGCTATGGAAAGCCTGAACCCCGACTCGCTCGGAGTCTCCGTCGCGCACGTGCGGAGACTGACGGCTCTTTCGTCCCGGCGGCGCTGGCTGTGGGCGGTCTATGCCCTGATGGTCTGCGGGCTGGTGGCCTATGTGTATGCCAATCTGCAAGCCATCGAGGCCATGGTGGCCGAGGCTAAGATAGACGCGTGGTCGCGGTTCCTGCTGTACCCGTTCATCGTTTGGAGTGCGGCGGTCGTCGCGCTGATGGGCTTCCGGACGGTCGTTTGGTTCCGGTATCGGCCTTTCCGCTCCTCGACCTTCGATTCCGCACCCTCCGTCACGGTCATCATCCCGGCCTACAATGAAGGCAAGATGGTGCTCAAGTCCATCGAGTCGGTGGTCGCCGCGCGCTATCCGGCCGACAAACTCGAGATAGTGGTCGTGGACGACGGTAGCAAGGACGACACGTGGCAGTATATCCGGCGCGCGGCCGAGCGCTATCCGGAGAGAGTCACGGCGCTGCAGTTCCCCAAGAACCGCGGCAAGCGGGCGGCCCTGGCCGCGGGATTCGAACGGGCCAGGGGAGAGATCGTCGTCACCCTCGATTCGGACAGCGTCATCGATCCGGATGCGCTTCTCGCGATCACGGGTCCGTTCCGCGATCCCCGCGTCGGAGCCGTCGCGGGGAAGGTCTCCGTCTACAATACGGACGAAGGACACATCCCGAGGATGCTCCACGTGCGCTTCATCCTGACCTTCGATGTGCTGCGCGCCGTCGAGTCCTCGTACGGCACCGTCTACTGCACGCCCGGCGCGTTGAGCGCCTACAGGCTCAGCTCCGTTCGCCGGGTCCTTCCCAAGTGGATCAACCAGAGCTTTCTCGGATCGCGCTGCACCTACGGCGAGGACCGGGCCCTGACGAACTACCTGCTCGACGAGGGCCTCGACACCGTGTACCAGGGATCCGCCATCGTCTATACGGTGGTCCCGGCGACCTATTCCAAGATGTGCCGCATGTTCCTGCGCTGGAACCGCAGCTATGTCCGGGAAGAGATCCGCTTCATGGGGATCGTGTGGAAGCGGCGGCCGGCGGCCCGTGTCATCGCGCTCCTGGACAGGCTCATCACCAACCTGAAATACCCGATCGGCTATTCCGGCCTCGTCGTCCTCGTGCTGACGATCCTCACCATGCCCTGGACCCTGCCTCGCTTCTTCATCGTCACCTTCCTGGTGACGATCTTCAACAGCCTGTACTACCTGCGAAGCGAGCAGTCCGCCCGGGGCTTCCTGTACAGCATCGCCTTCTCCTACTTCTCGACGTTCGCGATGTGGTGGATCATGCCCTACGCCTTCTTCACGGTCCGCTCGCGGTCGTGGCTGACGCGATAGACGCCGCGCCGGCATAGCGTACGGAGCGAGACGCGATCGACCTCCGCCGGAGCCGGCATCCGAGCCGCGATCACCCCTCCTTCTCGATCCAGGCCTCGAGCGCCTCGAGGGCCGCCGGCATGTTCGCCCTGCCGAAGCCGATGCGGAAGTGGGCGCGATCGTAGCCGTAGTGGGCGCCGGGCAGGAGGAGGACGCCCGAGTCTGCGAGGATGCGCAGGGCGATCTCCTCGGCGTCGACCGCGGCGCCCGGCTTTCCCGGGCTGCGGAGGAAGCGCGGGAAGGCGATCGAGCCGCCCTCGGGCTCGTTCCAGGCCAGGAGGTCTCCGTGCCGCGCGAAGAAGGGGCCGAGGAGCGCGAGGTTCGAGGCGACGATGGCGCGGTTGCGCGCCACGAGCCTGTCGAGGTTGCGCACCGCGAGGCCCGCGAGGAACTCGGAGGGCGCCGAGGAGCAGATCGAGTTGTAGTCCTTGACCACGGCCACCGCGTCGAGGATGTCGCGCCGCTTGGTGGCGAGCCAGCCGATCCGGAGTCCGGCGAGCCCGGAGCTCTTGGAGAGCACGTTGAGCGATACCGCATTCTCGTAGAGCTCGCAGGCCGCGTCCAGGCGCCGCGCGCTGTCCGCCTCTAGGTAGCGGTAGACTTCGTCGACGAAGAGCAGGGCCCCGGAGGCGCGGCAGAGCTCGACGACGCGGTCGAGTTCGCCGCGGCGCATGAGCGCGCCCGTGGGGTTGTGGGGAGTGTTGAGGATGACGAGCCTGGTGCGCGGCCGCAGGAGCCGCCCCAGCTCGTCGGGGTCGAGGACCCAGCGCCCCGCCTCGCTCCGGAAGGGCCAGGGCGACACGGCGCAGCCGAGGGCGCGCGGAATCTCGGCGAGGGACTGGTAGCAGGGGAAGTTGACGACCACGTGGTCGCCCGCGGCGAGAGTGGCGAGGCAGAAGTCGAGGATCGCCTCCTCGGCTCCCGCATGCACCATCACGTCCCCGCTTTCCAGGCCGCGGTAGAGCCGCGCGATGTCGGCGCGCAGATCGGGATCACCCCGGCTTTCGGTGTAGCCCAGGCGCTGCTCGAGGAAGGCCTCCTCTGCGCCCGGCTCGAGCTCGAGGAGCTCGCGCGTCCGGATCGTCTCGCAGTCGGACGAGCACATGAGGTAGCGGGCGCTGAACTCGTGCCGCGCGAAGAACCTTTCGAGGCGGAAGGGCTGGAAGAAACTCATGGCGGTCTAGGCTCCTTTCTCGTAGGGATTCATCGAGTTCACGATCTCGGCGACCTCGTCGAGCGACTTCACGAACTTGCCCTCCAGCCAATCCTGGTAGACCTCCACCATGCCTCCGGCGAAGAAACTGAGGGCGACGAGGAAGCGGTCCCGGTCCTTCACCTTCGCCAGGGAGCGCTCGTCGCTCATGAGCTTCTCGACGATGAGCCGCTTCATCCTTTCGAGGAAGGACTGGGCCCCCTTGGCCTTGATGAGCATCCGGTAGTACTCGATGTCCTCCTCCAGGTAGCGCGCCAGTTCCTTGAGGACCGGCAGGGGCTTGCGCAGGAGGTCCTTGCTCTGGAAGACCTCGAGCAATTCATTGAGTTTGGCGATGAGTTCGTTCTCGATCTGGTCCACCACCGTGTAGACGTCGGCGTAGTGGGCGTAGAAGGTGCCGCGGTTGATGTCCGCCCGCCTGACGATATCCGTGATCGTGATCTTGTTGAGGTCTTTTTCCTGCAAGAGTTCCACGAGGGCCTTGCGGATGAGGAGCCGCGAGCGGCGGGCGCTCTTGTATTCGGCCTTTTCCGCCGGCGGCTTCGGCGCGGTTTGTGCGCCGGCGGCGGACACTCGGACGGCGCTTTGCTTGTTTTTGGGCACATCCCCGGACGTATGCATATTGAAGCTCCTCCCCCGTCATTATTAATCATATAGTGAGCGAAGTCAAACACTATGATTGATTTTGCTAGATGAAACGAAATCAGACTTTCGATGGAGGAAACTGCCATGAAACGATTGCTACTGACGGGACTCTGCCTCGCCCTGACCCTCGGGGCCTTCGCCGATACGCGGGGGGACGAGATCGCCCGCCAGTACTTCGGCCTTCCGAAGGCCAAGGATACCCAGGCGAGCGCCGTCATGACCATCATCGACCGCTCCGGCTCGAGGAAGCTGCGGAAGCTCGAGATCTACTATCGCGAGACCGCCGAGGGCAAGGACGCCTTCCTTTCCTTCTCGGAGCCCGCCGATATCGCGGGAACCAAGTTCCTCACCCTCTCCCACCGGGGCGGAAGCTCCGAGCAGCGGCTCTACCTGCCGGCGCTCAAGAAGACCCGCCGCATCTCCTCGGACGACCAGGGCGGGGCCTTCGTCAACTCGGACTTCTCCTTCTACGATCTCGAAGACCGGAACTTCGAGGACAATACCTACACCTTCCTGGCCGAAAACCAGAGCATAGCCGACCGGGCCTTCGAGGGCATGAAGTTCTACAAGATCGAGATGAAACCCAAGGACGCCTCCGCTCCCTACTCGCGGACCATCGCCTACGTGAACGAGGACGACCATTTCGTCTATCGGCTCGACTGCTTCGACCGCAGGGGCGGCGCGCTCCTCAAGACCATCCTCTTCGTGAAGGTCGAGAACCTCAAAGGCTACCTGATCCCGACCGAGACTCTGGTCGAAAATTTCAAGATCGGCTCCAAGACCCTCCTCGCCATGAGCGACCTGCGCGTGGATATCGGCCTCAGCCCGCGCATCTTCTCCGTCCAGAACCTCGAACGCTAGGGCGGGGGAGGCATACGCCATGAACAAGCGCATCCTCGCCGGGGCGGTCTTCTGCCTCGCCGCGCTGGCCTTCGCCGCGGCCCAGGAGGCGGACTCCTCGGCCCTGTTTGACGCGCCCGCCGCGCCGCAGTCGAGTCAGGCGGGCTCGGCCGGCGGCGGGGCCGCCGCGCAGGCGGCTCCCCAGGCCGCCTCGGGCTTCGACCTGCGGCTCTCAGGCTCGCACGAGTTCGACTACCACCTGCCCGTCTACGCCGACTCCTGGAACTACGACGGCGAGATGAAGAGTCCCGCCTTCCGCAACGAGGTGGGCCTCACCGCGAAGAACGGTCAGCTCAAGCTCGTCTCGAACTGGCACTTCGATCTGCTGCCGGACGTGGCGGGCGACCAGGGCCAGCTGGGAACCTGGGACACGCTGACACGCCTGCGGCCCGGGGAGAACTACCTCGAGTGGGACCCCTCGGCCTTCAAGCTGGCCTTCGGCTACCAGATCTACTCCTGGGGCGTCGCGGACAAGGTCAACCCCATGGACACGCTCAACCCGCGCGACTACTCGAGCGGCGTGAACGCGGACAAGATCCCGGTGCTCTCGGCAGACGCGGTCTGGTACGCCTCGGACGCCCTGTCCTTCGAGGGCGTGTTCATTCCCTATGAGCAGGCCGACATCTGGCCCGTGGACTTCGCCGCTCAGATCGCGGGCTCCGGCCTGGCGGCTCTCGGAGCGAGTTCGTCTAACGTTGCCTACGACAGTCTCGGCTACGACCCCTCCAGCTACGTCGCGGGCGGGAAGCTGAGCTACCGCTCCGATGCGGTGGACGCCTCGCTCTCCTACCTCAGCGACATCGACCACTTCTACACGCCGGACATCCAGATCTCCAACGCGGGCACGGGCTTCTATCACCTCTCGGCTGTCAGCCTGGAGCGCAGGCGCGTGCAGCGCTTCGGCGCCGACGCCAAGACTACGATAGGTAAGTTCGGGATCTGGGCCGAGGGCGCCTACAGCCTCACGGGCAACTCGGGGAGCTCGGACTACTCGCTGCGTAAGTCGCGGCTCGACTACGTGGCGGGCTTCGACCTCAACTACGGCCCCGGCGACGATTACTACCTCAATGTGCAGTACATCGGGACCTGGATACCCGGCTTCGATTCGAGCTACGGCGCCGACTACGGCAGCCTGAGCCCGGCGCAGCTGGCGGCCAATCTGGCGAGCGCCGCCTACGCGACCGAGTACTACGAGCGCAGCCTCGTGGACGGCCTGGGTCTCGAGAACGCGAGTCTCGTCCAGGGTGCGACCTTCGATCTCAAGTGGACGCTCGCGGACGGCGCCTTCACGCCCCAGCTCTCCGGCGTGGTGACGGTGCCCTTCGGGTACGACAGCTCCTCGATCACCCGCCTGGCGAGCCTCGCGCTCAACCCCGAGCTCGACGTGATGCCCGTGGACTCCTTCCACATCAAGCTGGGGGCCGAGCTCGCCTACGCCTGGTACAAGGACTCGAACGGCGACGTGAATCTCGACACGACGACGGACGAGATCGGCTTCTACACGCCCGCGAACAATATCTACCTCACGATCCTGTACAAGTGGAATTACGACACGGCGAGATGATATTTCCGTCACCTGAGGGTCTTTCAAGCCCCGGTCGGTCTTGAAAGACCTCGTGCAGTTTCCCGCGCGGCGCCGCATGCGGCGCCGCGCGCATCCATCTCCAGCGGGAGCTTCCTTCATGATCGAGCGATTTCTGGCCTGGAGCACCAAGGCCTACCGTAAGCCCTTCGTCGTCGTCGCCTTCGCGGCGGTCATCGTGTGCCTCTTCGCCCTCGGCGTCCCGCGGCTCAGGTTCGACAACAGCATCAAGTCCATGCTGCCGGCCACGAACCGCGATCGCCTGGTCAGCGACTACTACGAGGACCCCTCCCGCTTCGGCTCGAGCGACCTCATCCTCGTCGGCATCGATACGCCCGACGCCTATTCCGAGCGGACGCTGCGCTACGTCTCGGAGCTCGAATCGGCCATAAACGCGCTCAACGGCAGCCTGCCCGCCCGGGACATGGCCTCGCTCCTGGGCTTGAGCGAGCAGGACGGAGCCAAGGTCGTCGAGGCCCTAAGCGGCGTGGGCATCTACGAGAACAACTACCGGCAGAGCCTCCTGCCTCTCATCACGTCCAAGGATCAGCTGGCGCAGAACTTCTCGTGGGACCCGGCCTTCGCGGCCAAGGTCGCCGCGGCGGCCTCGGCGGTCAGGCCGGAGCGGAAGCTCTTCGACTACTTCCAGAGTCCGATCTACAAGACCCAGAGCCTCGCGAGCGCCGATTACGTATCGTACGACGGCGCCAACCAGGAGCTCGTCGTCGAGAAACTGCTGAAAGACGGCGACCCGGCGAACGGCGGCGACTTGTTGCGGAAGCGGGTGGCCAGCTGGAGCGTCTACGACAAGGCCCTCGTCTCCTCCGACGGCAAGCTGACGACGATCCTGATTACGCCCAACGTGTCGGACGAGGTGGTGCTGGGTCGGCTCTCCGCCGCGATCCAGCGGATCCTCAAGGACAAGGCCGATCCCGGCTTCCGGACCTATCTCGACGGAGAGCCGGTCATCGAGAACCAGATCTCGCTGCAGATGTTCCAGGACCTCGGGCTTCTCGTGCCGGTGGTCGTCGTGGTCGTCCTCCTCATCCTCTTCCTGAACTTCCGGACCATCCAGGGGGTCGCCTACCCCGCCGCCATCGTGCTCGCCTCGGTGGCGGTCGCCTTGGGCTCCATGGCCTTCCTGAAGGTGCCGGTCTCGATCGTCGGCATCACCATCCCGGTGCTCCTGGTGGCCATAGTCTCCGCCTACGGCATACACCAGATGAACCATTACCTGCTCTCGCCCGAGACCGACAAGCTCTCCATCCTCGACGGGAACATGCGCAGCGTGGGCTTGGCCATCACCCTCTCGGGGATCACCGTCATGGTCGGCTTCGGCGCCCTCGCCAGCGAGAGCTTCGTGCCGATCAAGAACTTCGGCATCTTCACCGCCCTGGGCGACCTGGTGGGCGTATTCTGCGCCCTCTACGTCCTGCCCGCCCTGATCCTCGTCTCGCGCAAGCCCAAGCGCGTCTTCCAGCACGAGAACCAGCGCGGCTGGATCGGCGGCCTCCTGCGGTTCTTCGACCGCCTGAACGTCCGGCGCAGCCCGGCCGTGCTGGTCGCCACCGCGGCGCTCTGCCTCGTCTCGGTCGCGGGAGTGCTCGAGCTCAAGACCGAGATCAACAACGTGTCCTTCTTCAAGCGCTCGACGCCCATCCACGTCGCGGACGACCACCTCGACGCGAAGCTCGCGGGCACCGAGGCTTTCAACGTCGTCCTCGACACCGACCTCAGCGACCCGACGACCCGGACGGGCAAGAAGGCGTCCACGCCCGTCGAGGCGACGACGCCCGAGGTCCTGAACGAGATCGAGGTCTTCTCGCACGACGTCAGGGCCAGGTTCCCCTTCGTCACGAAGGTGCTGTCCTTCGACGACGTCATCAAGAAGATCAACCAGGAGATGAACGGGGGCGACGAGAAGTACTACGCCATCCCGGCGTCCCGTGACCTCATCGACCAATACCTGCTCGTGTTCACGGGGGACGTGTCCAACGTGCTCAGCTCCGATCACGACAAGCTCCGGGTGAGCCTGACCATGAAGCGCGTGTCGAGCGACAAGGTCGACGAGGTCAAGCGCTACTGCCTGGGCTACTTCCCGAAGGACTTCCTCGAGCGAAACCACCTGCAGATCCAGATTTCGGGTTCGGCCGACCTGTACGACGTCGCCAACACCCTCCTCGTCGACGGCATGCTCAAGAGCATCGCGCTGTGCACGGTGGTCGTGTTCATCCTCCTCGTCCTGGTGCTGCGCGACGCGCGCATGAGCCTCATCGCCATGGTGCCGATCTTCGTGACCATCCTCCTCAACTTCGGGCTCATGGGCGCGCTGGGCATTCCCCTGAACATCGCCACAGCCCTCGTATCCTCGGTCGCGATCGGCATCGGCGTGGACTACTCGATCCACTTCATCACCTGGTACCGCAACGAGCTGCGCGCGGCGCCCGACATCGGACTCGCGCTCACGAACACCATCGACCGGAAGGGCCGCGCCATCCTCTACAACATGTTCGTGATCTTCGGCGGTTTCCTGGTCCTGGGACTTTCGAACTTCGTGCCCCTCATCCAGTTCGGCCTCCTCGTGGCGGCCTGCATGCTCTTCTCCGCCGTGGGCGCCCTCGCCGTCGTGCCGGCGATCATCCGCACGCTCGCGAAGAGGGACTACGGCTTTCTCTACCTGGGGACGAGGGAGCGCGGCTGAGCGGCCGCCGCCGCGTGTCGCGACCGTGTGGCGTGCGGCGCTGCGCCCGTGACCGCGTGGTGCGCGGCGCTGTGCCGTGGTCGCGGCGGCTGTGGCGGAGGAGACGTAACCGCCAGCGGACAAAGTGTTCAGCAATGTGCCCAATCGTTGGGCGTATGAATTTCCCGAATATCGGCGCTACGCTCGCCGACATTGGATGTTGAGGGCAGAGGCGGCGACGTAACGTGCGGCGGCGACGCCGTGACGTGAAACAGACGCCCAAGCACGGGATCCTGCAAGGCCGGCGCCCAATGGTCCGAACCAACCGGGCAAACCTCGGTGTTCGGCATGAGTCGACCTTCTGC
>JAJXZP010000265.1 GCA_021779995.1 bacterium
TCGGGAAGGGCGGCCAGCAGTTCGTCGGCCTTGTCCATGCGGATCTCGGCCTGAATACCCTTGAAGGTCTTGCCGAGCGATTCCTTCAGGACGTGGGCGAGGCGCCAGGGACTCAGGCCCAGGAAGGAAGCCGCCTCGGGGAGGCTCAGGTCTTCCGCGCAGTTTCGGCGCAGATGGTCCAGCAGGAGGTCGATGCGTCTTTGGCCGCGCATTTCTATGAGGTGACAGGCGACGATCAAGTCGACTAGGGCCGAGAAGATGACGAGGATGTGCGAGAGTTCCGCGCGGGATCGCAGCGGGACTTTGGCGAAGGAGGCGGCAAGGCTTCGGTCGGCGCGCAGCTTTTCCCATCGACGCAGCTTCGCTTGGGGCGCGGCGGCTTCGGTGCGGACCTGCCCGATCATGACGAAGCCGATGGGATTTGAGTCGACGAACAGCGGAATGACGGCTTCGAAAAGCCCGCCATGGCAGGTATAGTCGATGCGCCGCCCCGAGTTCAGAGCCTCGGTGCGCCTGGCGGCGTCGCTTTCCCTGCAGAGCTCATCGTCGCCCAGCTCGTTTCTGAGCAGGGCGCAGTACTCGCACCAGGGTCGGCCCAGGCCCACCTCGAGTTCATTACCGTCGGGACCGTAGTAGGCGATCCGGATCCCGAACAGCGCGGTGAAGTGATCGAAAATCTCGCGCACCTTGTCGCTGAACACGAACCCCAGGGTACTCGGCATAGGAGCATTTTAGCTTTTCGCGGCAAGAATATCCATGACATCGGCAAACCCGGCGATATGCCGAGCGGCTTTTCGCGCCTATACTTCAAGGTGAGGGTCGGCCCCCGGTCGCAGGGAGCCGGCCTCGGATCAAGGAGGCGCAGCCGTGAATCCACGGGAGCTGGTGCTCGAATCCCTCGCGAAGCGGGAGCCCGAGGTGATCCCCTGGCAGCTCGATCTCACCGACGAGGTGCATGACCGGCTGGCCGGGTATTTCAAGGACGCGGACTTCGAGGACAAGCTGGGCAACGCGCTCGCGCAAGAGCGCAATGAAATTATCACTCCACTGGGCGGGCCGCTCGTCCGCGACATGTACGACATCGTCTGGCGGCGCGAGTACAAGGGCGACTTCGGCGTCGTCGAGGATTACCTCCTCAAGGAGCCGGATTTCGGCGGCTACCGCTTTCCGGTCCCCGATCAGGCGTCGATCCGCGCCAAGTGCGGGCGCCTCGCAGCCAGGCGCGACAAGCAATTCACCATGTACATCATCGGCTTCTCGCTCTTCGAACGCGCCTGGGCGCTCCGCAGCATGCCCGAGCTCCTCATGGACTTCATCCTCAACCCCGATTTCGTGGACGAGCTCCTGAAACGCATCACGGACTACAACCTCGCGGTGATGGACATCGTGGCCGAGTATCCGATCGACTGCATCTTCTTCGGCGACGACTGGGGCCAGCAGAGCGGGCTCATCATGGGACCGGAGCATTGGCGTCGTTTCATCAAGCCGCACATCCAGCGCATGTACTCGCATGCGGCGTCGAAAGGCATGCTGGTGGCCCAGCACTCCTGCGGCGACGTCCACGAGCTCTTCGACGATCTCGTCGAGGCGGGACTGGCCATCTACAACACCTTCCAGCCCGAGGTCTACGATGTCGAGTCCATGAAACGCCGCTACGGCCCGGCCGTGACCTTCTACGGCGGCATCAGCACCCAGAGGCTCCTGCCCTTCGCCACACCCGACGAGGTCAAGCGCGAGATGCGCCGCCTCATGGGCATAATCGGCAGGGGAGGGGGCTACATCGTGGCCCCCACGCACTCGATCCCGGACGACGTGAGCACCGAGAACATCCTGGCCTTCCTGGACGTTGTGCGGAATCAAAAGCCCTGAGGCGGCCTCCTCCGGCGCCTCCCTGAATGCGGCCAGCGCCAGGAACGGCCCGGCGCCAGGACCGTCCGGCGCCAGGGACCGTCCGGCGCGGCGGCCTCGCCCCCGCCCCCTCGGGGCTCGGGATCAGAAGAACAGTTTGATGCCGCCTATCGCCGCCAGGACCTGGGCCGAGACGTCGAAGACCTTCTGCGGCAGCCGCTTCATGACGAAGATGCCCGCGAAGGCCCCCGCGACGATGAGGGGAATGAGCAGTACGTCGAACGTGAGGGTCTGCCAGGTGATCAGTCCCAGGGCCACGCTGAAGGGAGCCTTGAAGAGGTTCATGATGAAGTAGAACCACGCGCCCGTGCCCACGAACTCCTCCTTGGGAAGGCCCATCGAGAGCAGGTAGATCGTCATGACGGGCCCCGCCGCGTTCGCCATCATGGTGAAGGCTCCCGCGAGTATGCCGATGACGGCGGCGAAGATGCGGTTCTCGGCCTTGAACTCGATCTTGGCCAGGCGCCGGAGAAGGTCGAGCGCCATGAGAACCACGATCATCCCGCCGAGGAGGGGCTTGAAGGCCGCCTCGCTGATGATCAGCATGAGGAAGTAGCCCAGGATCACGCCGAGAGCCGTCCAGACGAGGATGCGGAAGAGATGCGACCAGACCGCGTTGCGGCGCCAATAGATCACGGCCATGCAGTCGGCCGCGATGAGGATGGGCAGGAGGAAGCCCGTCGAGGCCCGCACGGGCATGGCCATCGCTATGAGGGGCACGAGCAGGTTGCCCAAGCCGGGGACGCCCGTCTTGGTGACGCCCGCGAATAGCGCCGTGGCGCAGATGATGACGATGCTCACCGTACTGAAGTGCACCTTGCGACTCCCGGCCCCCCCCTTGAGCGCGCCCCCGCGGCGCAGGTTATTCGCGCGAGGGCGCCACGGAGGCTCTGCGAAAAGGTCGACCTCGAAAATTCCGATCCTCCGAAGTCCCCGCGCGGCATCATAGCACCGCGGGGCGGCAGCTTCCAGGGGCGGCGCGGGGCGGCGCGGGCCCTGCGGGGCGACGCGCGGCGGGGCGACGCGGGCCCTGCGGGGCGGCCTTCAGTCGAACAGCAAATCGTCGATAGCCTTGTTCACGATCTCCTTGTTCAGCTGTTCCTGCCTGGTTCCCGCGTCCCGAGTCGAGTGCTGGAAATCGGTGTACGCCTTTTCGTAGCTCGCCCGGAGGGTGTCGAGCCCGGTCACTCTCTCGAAGGCGGGGAGGCCGCCGGAGCTGACACTCTCTTCCACCGAGAACTCGATCTTGGCCAGCGCCTTCTCGATGAAGCCTCCGATCGAGTAGTTCACGAAGCGCTCGCTCCGGTGTCGGGCGATGCTCATCTCGATGGTCAATCCGCCGTAGCGGTAGCGGACCCCCATGCTGTCTTCGCCGCGGATCGAGAAGCCGACGTCGTCGCCCGCCAAGGGGCTGTCATCGTTGATGATCGTGGCCTTCGAGCCGTCGGCGATGAACTTGTCGAGGAGCGCGACGCTCCGGAAAAAGTAGATCTGATTCCGGTTCTTCGCCGATCGGAGGCTCTCGGTGAAGGCCCTTTCCTTCAGCTCGATGAACTGCCTGTCGAGTTTGCGCTCCTTCTCGGCGCTGTCCGCCCCGCGGCTCCGGCGGATCTCCGCCACCAGCCGATCGATCGACAGCAGATTGTCGACCTTGTCCCTGGTGAAGGAAAACTCCGCGTACAGCTTCGGGCTCTTCAGTTTCTCCGCGATGTCCGGCATGTCGAACGGCAACGTCCGGTCGACTACGATATCGCCGCCCTTCGCGAGCTTCGCCGTGAAGGCCCCGAAATCCCCGTGAAGGATCTTCGCCTCGCCTTCGAAAGTCTTCTCTCGTTCCCTGACGTTGTACCTCGTGATCCCTGGCAGGTCGAAGCTCGAGATGGACGCGCCGAGCTCCTTCCCGAGGCGGGTCAGCTCGTCGCAGAGCTCCTGCTTCCTTTCCCGGCGCACGGTATCGCCGTAGAGCGCGTGCACCGAATAGACGAGGGCTTCGTCGACATCGTGTCTCAGAAGCTCCAGCGAATCGAGGAATTCCTCGCGGAAGGCAAAATCGCCGTTCATGGTGGCTCCAGTATCGCCTTCCCCGGCCGGAGGGGCAAGGGCCGGCCTGCGAGACGCCCCGGAGCGCGCTCGCCGCGGGAAATCGATTGACAGTTCCGACAGGCGGCAATAGTCTGTCATCCGATCATGGAAGCATTCGGAGGAATGATGAAAATCCGCGTCGGCATCCGCGCGAAACTCCTGTGGGCCTTCGCGGCGCTCACCTTGCTCGGCGCCTCCATCGGGGTGGTCGGCATCTATAACATGAGTCTCATGTCCGAGCTGTCCAAGAGCTTGTACGAAAGCGAGACGGTTCCGGTCGAGAAGCTGTTCACCATCGTCTCCGCGTACCAGCAGGCCGCCGTCCTGATTCGCGACGCGGTCGCGTCCGCGGACGCCGCGGACGCCAAGGCGGATTTCGACGCCTTCGACCAGATGTTCCAGACGGTGGACGCCGAGTCCATGTCCTTTCAGCAGTTTCTCACCGACGACACGGCGCGCGAACTCTTCGTCACGCTCAGGAAAAACCTGGTCGATTACAGGAAGCGGGCCGGCTCGATGCGGGAACTCGCGCTCGCCGGCCGGCGGGCCGAGGCGCAGAAGGTCGTGATGGTCGACATGAAGGGCCTGGCCGCGGACATCAGCGACGAGATCTCCAAGCTCGTCGACATGAAGACTCGGGACGCGGGCGCCATGGCCGATCGCAACGCCGCCGAGCGGAGTCAGGCCCTGGTCGAAACGCTCGCGATGACCGTGCTGGCGCTCGCCGCCGCCGCCGTCCTGGGGCTCGTCATCGCGGCTTCCATCTCGCGGCCCCTGGGCGCGGCCGTGAAGCTGGCCGACACCATCGCCTCCGGGGATCTTTCGGTCGGCATCGCCGCGGGCCACCTCGGCCGCAAGGACGAGACGGGCGCCCTCGCCCGCGCGCTCGAGACCATGAAGGGCGACCTGGCGGGCATCGTCGGGGAGATCCGCGCCAGCGCGGTCACGTTGCGCGACGTAGGCCAGGACATAGCCGCGAACGCCGCCGAGACCGCGGCCGCGGTGACCCAGATCGGCGCCACCATGGAGGCCGTGAACAGGCAGGTCCTCGCCGAGAACGCGAGCGCGACCGAGGCTGCCGCGGCGGTCGGGAGGATAGCCAGGGGCATCGAGGGCCTGAACGTCCAGATCGAGGCGCAGTCGGCCAGCGTGGCGCAGTCCTCGGCCTCGATCGAGGAGATGGTGGCGAGCGTCGCTTCCGCTTCGTCGAGCGTGGAGCGCCTGGCCCTGGCCTTCGACCGGCTCATGTCCGCCTCGGACGACGGCAGGACCAAGCTGGACTCGGTGCGCCTCCTGCTCCAAGGCATCCAGAGCCGGTACGAGAAGCTGTCCGAGGCGAACGTGACCATCAAGAATATCGCGCGGCAGACGAACCTGCTCGCCATGAACGCGGCGATCGAGGCGGCCCACGCCGGCGAGTCGGGCCGCGGATTCGCGGTGGTCGCGGACGAGATCAGGAAGCTGTCGGAGATGTCCTCGAACCAATCCTCCGAGATCGGCAGCAACATAGCCGCGATGAAGTCTTCGATCGACGAGGTCGTCTCCTCTTCGGACGTGGCCGAGCGCTCCTTCGACACGATCTTCGAGCTCATCGGCGAGGTAAACGGACTCTCCGAGGAGATCAAGCGCTCTCTCCGCGAGCAGAGCGAGGGGTCCCGGCAGATTCTCGCCGCCCTCGAGGCGATCAGGACCGTCACCGGAAACGTAAAGAGCGGATCGGCCGAGATCAGGGGCGGTTCGGCGGCGATCGAGGCCGAGATGGGCAAGCTCCTCTCCATGAGCGAGGAGCTGCGCGGCGGGATGGGCGAAATAGCCCAGGGAGCGCGCGAGATCGCCTCGGCCGCGAACGCCCTGTCCGACAAGGGATCGAGGAACCTCAGCTTGGCCGACGAGGTCGCGGGGCGGCTGGAGCGATTCGTCCTGCCCTCGGCCGAGGCCTGAACGCCCGGGGGATCCCGGCGGCTCTTGTGAACGGGGCGGGCCGCGTCGTATAGTGCCGGTATGCATCGAGACGGAGAGCGGGACCCCGATCCGGTTCATCTGGACTTCGACGACCTGCGGGCGGAATACGGCGACAAGGACTTCATCGCCGAGATCCTCGGGGTTTTCGTCGTCGACTGTCCCGCCGCCATGGGGCGGCTCGAGGGGGCCGTCGCGGCAGGTGATGCGGCGGAGGCCGGACGCGCCGCTCATTCGCTGCTCAACATCCTCGGGGTGCTGCGCTGCGCCCCGGCCTTGCGCCTCGTCGAGGAAATCGTCGCGGCCCTCCGCTCGGGCGATCCTCCGTCGCTTCCCGCGCCGGTCGCCCGGCTGCGAGCCGCGGTCGATGCCCTCGTGGAGGAGGGAAGACAGTACCGATGCTCCTAGGTTTCTCGCGATTGTCCAAGCGCGGCCGTCTTGCCGCCCGCTGGCTCGGCGGTTTCGCCGTCGCCGCCGCCGGAGCGGCGCTGACCCGCTATTTCAGCTTAGATCTGGCCTTCGGCCTCACCTTCCTCGCGGGCAACACCCTGGGCGTGCTGGCGGTCTTCATCCTGCCCTGGCCGGCGAATGTCCTCGGCACCTTCCTCACCATGCTTCCCACGATCGTGCTATGGGGCCACCCCTGGTCCCTGCCCCCCTATCTGCTCGAGGGGCTCATGCTCGGTCTCTTGCTGCGGCGCGGGCACTTCGACAAGATTCTGGTGGCGGAGAGTCTCTACTGGCTTTTCGTCGGGGTGCCCCTCACCTTCCTGTCGTACGCCTTCCTTTTCGGAATGTCCGTCGACGGCGCCGTCGCCGCGGCGATCAAGCAGGGAGCCAACGCGGTCGTCGACGCCTTCATCGGCGTCGCGCTCTACTTCGCCGGTCGCAGAATACCAGCCTTCGCCAGCCCTTCGCGGCGTCGGCAGAGCGGCAGGGAAAACCTGGTCTTCCTCCTCGACGGGCTGCTCATAGTTCCGCTGGGCGCCATCCTCCTCTTCTACACGTCCAACATCCACCAGATCACGGTGAAGAACATCGACGCGCGCACGGACTACGTCATGTCCATGACCAGCGAAAGCCTGGCGGAGAACAGCTTCAGCATCCTGCGGACCGTCCTCCGGGAGCAGGGCTACTCGGCCCTGATCCTCTCTCCCTCGGGTTCCACGATCTGGTCCCTGCATCCCCTCGTCTTCGCGCAGTCCGACGCGACGGCCAGGCTGCTCGGCATACAAGGCACGACCATCATCCTGGGGCCCGAGCATCAGTCGAACCCCATGCGCGTCTGGATGAGCGCCGTCGTGCGGACCAGGAAGGACCTGCCCGACGGCGGGACGATCTTCCTCGAGCAGCCCTTCGGCCCCTACGTCGAGGACTTCTACCGCTCCATGACCGCCATCTTCGCCTTCTTCCTCCTCATGCTGACCGCGGCGGGCGTCGCGGCCTACACCGCGGCCTTGGTCTTCCTGCGTCCGCTCGAGCTTTTGAGGCGCACCGCCGAGTCGGTGCAGACCGGGGACCGCGGCGCCAAATGGCCGGAGAAGGGCATCCAGGAAATACGCGAACTGCGGGACAGCCTCGTGGCCATGACGGGCGCCGTCATGACCAAGGAGATGGAACTGAGCGAGGCCAAGGCGGCCGCCGAGAGTCTGCTGCGCCGGAGCGAGCGCTACACCGCGTTCATAGCCCACGAGGTCAAGGCGCCCCTGGCCGCGATACTCTCGGCGATCGAGGCGAGCGGAGAGAGCGCGGAGGTCCGCGCCGGACTCGTGCCCATCATCGTCACGTCCCTGCAGCGTCTCGTCGAGCTCGTCGACGACATCCTCGACCAGGCCTCCGCGGGCTCCGTCGCGGCGGGACTCCGCCACCGCAGGCCCTTCGCGCTCGCCAAGGAGGCCGAGGAGACCCTGGCGCCCTTCGCCATCCAGGCCAGGCGCAAGGGACTGGAGTTCTCGTCGGCGATCGACCTTTCCCCGGCCCGGACGGTCGTGGGCGACCCCCTGCAGTTCAGACAGGTGCTCGCCAACCTCGTGAGCAACGCCCTCAAGTACACCGGCTCGGGATTCGTGCGCGTGGCCCTCGGCGCCCGCGAGATCGAGGGAGCCTGCCTCGTCCTCGGCTCGGTGGCGGATTCGGGGCGCGGCATCGAGCCCGATCTGCTCGACGACATATGGAAACCATTCGCGGCGGGCAAGGGGAGGCTGGCCGACGGCCAGTCGAGCCACGGCCTGGGACTCTCGGTCGTGCGGCGCATTGTCGAGGGCTCGGGCGGCTCCATCCGCGTCGAGAGCGCCGAGGGGAGGGGCAGCACCTTCAGCTTCGAGATGCGCTTCGACGAGGCCGTCGAGCCGCCCGCGGTCGCGGCCGCGAAGCCGCAAGCGGCCGCGAGGCCGGCCGCCGCTCCCGATCTGCGCTCGGTCTCGATTCTCGTCGCCGACGACGATCTGCTGTCCCGCATGGCAAGCAGCCATTTCCTGCGGAAATGGGGAGCCCGGATCGACGAGGCCGAGGACGGCGCCGGAGCGCTGCGCCTGGCGGAATCGAAGGCCTATGACCTCGTGCTATTGGACGAGCACATGCCCGGCGCGAACGGCATGGAGGTCGCGCGGAGGCTCCGGCGCATGGAAGCCGAAAAGGGGAGGGCGCGGTCCGGCATATTCTTGTCGAGCGCCGAGTCTGCCGAAAGATTCCAGGCCTTCGTGCCCGCGGTCATCGACGCGGTGGTCGCCAAGCCTGTGCGAGCCGAAACGCTCGGCCGGCTGCTCGCGCCCCGGTTCCCAGTCTCGGCCGATACGCGGTAATCTCTCGGGCATGGAACGGAACAGCTCATCATCCCGGTCTCTGGAGCTCGGACTCCTCGCCCTCGCGAACCTCGTCTCAGGTTCCTCGGCCATCCTCATCAAGGCCTCGACGATCAATCCCGTCCTGCAGGCTTCCTACCGGCTCCTCTTCGCCGCCGTAGCGCTCACGCCGGTCTTTTTCCGAGAGCTGCGCCGCTCGGGCAGAAAGCTCGATTTCGCCCTCGTGGCCCCCGCGCTGCTGCCGGGAGTCATCCTGGGGCTCCACTTCATCTCCTGGATCCTGGGCGCGCGCATGACCTTGGCCGGCAACGCCACGGTCATCGTCACCATGGTCCCCGTCGCCATGCCCTTCCTCGTGTTCTTCATGTCGCGCGAGCTGCCGCGCAAGGCCGAGGTCTGGGGGACGATCGTCGCCATGGCGGGCGTCGCCATCCTCGCCTCCTTCGACTTCCATTTCGCTCCCGAGCACTTCCTGGGCGACCTCGTCTGCTTTGTCGCCATGCTCTTCTACTCGGTCTACCTGGCCCTGGCCCGGAGCCGCGCCCCCCGGGAAGGCGGGCTCTGGCTCTACATCGTGCCGCTCTACTTCACCGGAGGCATCTTCGATTTTTTCTGCGCCCTGCCCTTCGCGAATCCGGTGCGCGGCATCACCCGCACCGACCTCATCATGACCGTGGCCCTGGCCATAGGACCGACCATCGTGGGGCACTCGCTCATGAACCGCGCGATGACCAGGCTCCAGCCGCAGATCGTCTCGCTCTCGAATCTCACCCAGTTCATCGTGGCCGGCATCCTGGCCTTTCTGCTGTTCGGTGAGCTGCCCCGGCCCGAGTTCGCCGCCGCGAGCGTGCTCATCGTCGCGGGCATCGCGCTGCCGATCCTGTGGAGGCGCGCGCCCCGCCCCGTGGCCTGAGGCGCGGGGCGGTCGTAGCCTGAGGCGCCGGCGGAACTTGAGGCGCGGCCCGGTAGGCGCGGCCATTCCGCGGCTGAGCCGCGCCCGGCCTTTTCAGCAGATGCGCGGCAGCAAGAGCCCGCGCGGCAAGCCCAGGACCCGCCTGCCGCCGATCTCGGTCTCCAGCGCGACCATGCCGGTGTGTGCGTCGACGACCGAGCCGATGACCGAGGCGCGTTCGCCCAGGGACAGTGCCCGCAGCGGGG
>JAJXZP010000284.1 GCA_021779995.1 bacterium
CGGCGGCGACCTTCGCCGCGGCGGCTTTCGCGGCGGCGGCTTTCGCGGCGGCCGTGGCGGACTTTTCGAGAGTCGCGCCGTCCGCGAGCGAAATTCCCTTCGCGGCGGCCTCGACGCCGACGGCAAAGCGGGCGCCGCCGGAACCCGGGGTGGTTTTTTTCGCGGCCCGAGCGGCGCTTTTATCGCCCGGGACTTTCTTTTCCGAATCGTTCCGTCCGGCCATGGCCTCGCGGGCCTGGCGCAAAGCGGAATCGAAACTGGCTTTTCCGCTTTGGGCGCCCTGTACGGCGGCGGAATCCGATTCGTCGGTGGAAGTCTTCAAGGAAGAGCGAGAGGGTCCGACGGCATCGTTGCCTGTCCCACGGCCGCCCTTCGAGGCCGAGGGGAGAGCGTCCGAGGCCGGAGCGGCGGAATAGGCGGTGGATCCAGTCATATTCGCCAGCATGGGCGGCTTCCCTCCTTCGTCTTCGCATCGACAGAGGGCGGGGCCGCCCCGCATCGTACGCCGCGGCCCGGCGCGGCGGACCCGAGGCCTAGGGCAGGGCCGTAGGCTTGATGGTCATCTTGCGCTGGATCGTCGCGGCCCTGTCGGGCGGCATCAGGGACAGCCACAGCGGGACGAGCGAACTCTGTCCGGCGGCCTGGGCCTGGGCCTCGACCGCGCGGAAGATGTCGATTACCGTCTCGTCGTCCATGGCCACCAGGATCGCCACCGCCTTGTCGGGCGGCATGCTCGTCAGGTACCGGGCGTTCTGATCGATGTTGACCCTTCTATTCTCGTACTCTTTCACCTTGGCGTTGAATGATTTCTCTCGATCGTCGAGCGCCTTCGAGCGGGCGTCCAGCTCCTGCACTTTCTGCTGGAGCTCGGCGTTTTGCTGCGCTATGTTCGCCGCCCGCTGATCCAGTTCGTCCGAGCGCTCCTGGAGGGCTTCGAGGCGCTTGGACATCAGCTCTTCCTCGAGGAGAGCCGGGGCTGAGGCGCTGATCTCCCCGCCCTTCCTGGCCGCTATGCCCAGGGACCGGTAGACCGGTCCGAGCAGCGACTTGGCGTCGATGAGGCCGATATAGTCGAACCAGACGATCCCGCCGATGACGAGTGCCACGATGAGCAGGAGGAGGAGGACGATACGGCCGAGGACGCGCGGCCTTCCGAAACTTGCCATGACGCTCTACCCTCTGGATGCGGCGACCCGGCTCGACACCAGATCGTCGATGATTTTCATCTCTTCGCGCTCGGCGAGGCGGTAATATTCCGCCTGCCGGCGCTCCCTGAGCTTGTCGATGGATTCGCGCTCGACGCGCTTCTTCAGGTATTCCCTGCGGGCCTCTTCGCGCTCGGCCTCGGCCAGGGCCAGCTCCTCGAAAAGCCTGTCGCGTTCGCGGTCCAGCCGCATCAGGTAGAAGCCCGAGCTGCGGAAGTCCTCGAGCCCGCGCCCGACGGCGAACATCTCCTGCGTCGTCCGCTGCCGGTTCTCGGCGACGGTCCTCAGCTCGGACTCCAGCTCGCCGCAGCGGGCCGCCTTCTCCGCGAGGATGAGCTCGGCCCGGCGCTCGTGGAAGGCCCGGACCTCGAGGAGCTTCTCGAATTTGAACTTGAAGCGTTTCACGCGAAGGTCCCTTCGGCGCCGGACCGCGCTTCGGCGCCGTCCCGCCCGACGCCGGCATCGGCGCCGCCCGCCGCGGAACCGGATTCCCGGTCGGACCCTTTTCCGGGCGCCGGATCGGAGCGCTGGGGGCTCGTCTCGGCGTAGGCGGAGATCTCCTGCGCCGGCACCTCGATGCCGGCCAGCGCCGAGAGGCGTCGCAGCGTCTCGACGATGGGAGCCTTCTCCTCGACGGACTGCATGAGGAAGTCCTCCACCGCTTCGTGCTTGGCTATCGCCTCGTCGACCGCCGGATTCGTCCCCTTGACGTAGGCGCCGATCGTGATCATGTCGGCGTTCTCCTCGTAGACGGCCATCACCTTGCGCACGTAGCCCATGACCTTCTGCGTGACGGGGCCGGTGACCGAGCCGACGAGGCGGGACACCGACTTGAGCACGTCCACCGCCGGATAGTGGTAGCGCTGAGCGAGGGCGCGAGAGAGGACGATGTGCCCGTCGAGGATGCCCCGCACCGTGTCGGCCACCGGCTCGTCCATGTCGTCGCCGTCGACGAGGATCGTGTAGATGCCCGTGATGGAGCCTGACGCCGAGGTGCCGGAGCGCTCGAGGAGCTTGGGCATCGAGTCGAAGACGCTCGGCGTATAGCCTCGCGTCGCGGGAGGCTCGCCCGTGGCCAGCCCGATCTCGCGCTGGGCGCGGGCGAAGCGGGTGACGGAGTCGAAAAGGAGCATCACGTCCTTGCCGCGGTCGCGGAAGTACTCCGAGACCGTCGCCGCGACGTAGGCCCCGCGCAGCCGCGCCAGGGGGGAGGTGTCCGAGGTCGACACGATGACCACCGAGCGCCGGAGGCCTTCCTCGCCCAGGTCGTTCTCGATGAACTCGCGCACCTCGCGGCCGCGCTCTCCGATGAGGGCGATGACGTTGACGTCGGCGTCGGTGTTCCGGGCG
>JAJXZP010000196.1 GCA_021779995.1 bacterium
GTTCGGCGAGCGCTACCGCGCGGCCAAGCGCTCTTCCGGGGTCATGGGCTTCCGCGACGCCGCCGTCTGCGCCGTCGACCTGTTGAGGCGCCGGCCGGAGATCCGCGCCCACTGGAAACGCCGCTTCCGCTACCTGATGGTCGACGAGTTCCAGGACAACGACGAGCTGCAGCGCGACCTCCTCTATCTCATAGCCGAGCGCGAAGACCGCGGCTCCCCCGGCGTGCCGGAGGCGGCGGACCTGGCGCCCGACAAGCTCTTCTTCGTCGGCGACGAGAAGCAATCGATCTACCGTTTCCGCGGCGCAGACGTCTCCGTGTTCATGCGGCTCTCGGGCGAGCTCGCGGCCGCGAGCCGCCCGGGAGAGGCGGAAGCGGATCGAGCCTCGCCCAGTCTCGGCATGAACTACCGGAGCGAGCCCGCCCTCGTGGCCTTCTTCAACGAGCTCTTCTCGCGGGTCTTCGCCGGGGCCGCCGAGGACTTCGAGGCCCGCTTTTCCGCGATCGGCAGCCGCGGGGCCACGCCGGGCCTGGTGCCGGAGATCGCCTACCTGTTCAAGCCCCGCGCCGAGGATACGGCCGCCGAGGATACGGCCGCCGAGGATACGGCCGCCGAAGACACGTTGAGCGACGCCGAGTCCCTCGCCGAGGCGGTGGCCGGCTACATCGCCGGGGCCGTCGGCCGGCTGCGCGTGCCGGGCCCCGGCGGGACGAGGCCGGCGGCCCACGACGATTTCGCCATCCTGCTCCGCTCGACCGCCAACCAGTATCTCATCGAGCGCTTCCTCCGCCTCCACCGCATCCCCTACACGGTGGAGGACCCCCGCGGGCTCTTCCTCGAGTCGCCCGCGAACGATATCTACGCCGCGCTCAGGCTCTGCCTCTTCGACGACCAGCTCTCCTACGCGACGATGCTGCGCTCCCCCCTGGTCCGGCTCTCCGACGACGCCTTCGCGCAGATCCTCGCCGCGGGCCTTCCTCCCTTCGACGAGGCTGCCGAGGCGAGGCTCGGGCCTGAGGACCTCGAGCGATTCCGGCGGGGGCGACGCATCCTGGAGAGGCTGCGGGAGGCCGCCGACCGAAGGCCCGCGGCGGCTCTCGTGTCCCTGCTCTGGTACGAGGAGGGCCTGCGGCTCTCCGTGCTGCGCAAGCCCGGAGCCCATCCCTACCTCGAGCATTTCGACTACCTTCACGCCCTCGCGGCGCGCGCCGACGCCGAGGGCAGGTGCCTGGCTTCCTTCGTTTCCTCGCTCGAACCCCTCATGGGCAGGCCGGAGCGCCTCGAGGAGCTCGACGCGCCGCGCGAGGCCGCCGCGGGAGTGCGCATCATGACGGTGCACAAGGCCAAGGGCCTCGAGTTTCCGATAGTGATACTTCCCTACACGGAGAGCGGAGGCAGGGTCGAGGGCGCCGGCTCGGTCTGGTACCGCTCCCCCCTCGTCGGGGTCACCCTCAACCTGAAGCCCTTCGACGATCCCAAGGCCACATCCGCCAATGTCTTCTACGAAATCGAGAAGGAGCGGGAGGAGAAGCGCCGCGAGGCCGAGGCCAAACGGCTCTTCTACGTGGCCTGCACGCGCGCCTCGGCCCATCTGGTCTTCGCGGGAGTGGAAAGCGGCCGGGACCGCGGCCCCTCCTTCCACGCCTTCCTCGCCGGCTCCGCGGGCGGAAGCGCCCAGACCGGAGCCTTCCCCGGCCTGGGCGCGGCCGTCGAGCTCCGCCGCGTGCCCGCGATGAAACGCAAGGCCTACCGGGCGCTCTTCGCGGGCGAGGGACCGCTTCCCCTGGCACCGCGGCTCGCCGAGTACGAGGCGGCCCGCAGCCTGGACCGGCGCTTCGAGCGGCGCAGCCTGGGAGCGGCCGAGCTCGACGCGGCCCGAGCCGCGGCCGAGCCCCCGCACGGGCCGCCGGAAGCCCTGCCGAGCTGCGCCTACGACGAAGTCGCCGACCGCGTGAAGCCCACGGACTTCGGCGAGCTCTGCCACGCGGCGGTGGAGTCCGCCCTCCTGGGCCTCCCCCCCTCCCCGACCGAGCTGCGCATCCTCGACTCCCTGCCCTCGACCTGTCGCGCCTCGCTCGCAGACGCGGCCCACGGCCTGGCCGGAGGCTTCCTCGAATCCAAGCTCGGAAGGCGCGCCCATCTCGCCTCCGAACGGCAGCTCGAATGGGCCTTCGTCCTCGACCTCGGCGAGGGCTTCAGCCTCGCCGGGCGCATGGACCTCGCCTTCGTCGACGGGCCGGGAGCGGGCCCCGTGGGCGAGGCCGTCGTCGTGGACTTCAAGACCGACCGGGAGCGGCGTCCCGGCGAATACGAGCTCCAGCTCGCCCTGTACCGGCGGGCCGCGGCGGCCATCCTGGGGGGGCGCCGGGTGCGCAGCTACCTCTTCTGGCTGCGGAGCGCGGAGGCCGAGGAGGTCGACCGGGAGTTCGCGGACGAGGAAGTCCTGAGCTGGGCGCGTGCGGCCGCCTCAGGCCCGGGGCGCCCGGATTCCGAGGCCTGAACCGGAGGCGAGGGAACACGGGCCCGCCTCGCCTTCCGGAGCGCGAGTTTGCGACGCCAAATAGCTCCAATTCCAAGAATAGGTACAGTATCGCCATCGCCTTGATCAGAAGGCCGGACCGATCTATACTGCCCAATGACGAATGCCGAATGGCCGAGGCTCCAGCTTGCAGAGCTGAATGGCATGCGTATACTGGAACACAGCGACTATCTATGAACAACGAAAAAATCCTGATCGTCGAAGACGAAAAAATCATCGCCCTCGATCTCCAGCGGCGACTCGAGCGCTTCGGCTATTCGGTGGTCGGCATGGCGGCGGACGGTCAGGACGCCGTGAATCTCGCCAAGGACCGCGAGCCCGACATCATCCTCATGGACATCATGCTCGCCGGGAACATGGACGGGATCGAGGCCGCCAAGCAGATCCGCAAGAAATACGCGATCCCGGTCATATTCCTCACCGCCTATACCGACGAAAAGACCCTCGAGCGCGCCAAGGAAGTCGAGCCCTTCGGCTACATCCTCAAGCCCTTCAAGGAACGCGAGCTCTACACCACCATCGACATAGCCCTGTACAAGAACAGCGTCGACCGCAAGCTCCGCAAGCAGGAGCGCCTCTTCTCGGCCATCCTCCACTCCATCAACGACGGCATCATCGCGACCGACACGGAACTCGGCATCGGCTTCATGAATCCGGTGGCCGAGGACATCACCGGCTGGAGGGAGGCGGCGGCCAAGGGCCGGCACGCCTCGACCGTCCTGGCCCTCCAGGACCCGAGGCTCCAGCGCGACCTCCTCGCCTCGGGTCCTCCGCTGGTCGACGAGAAGCCCTTCTTCTTCAACGAGGTGGTGATCAAGAACAATCTCGGCCAGACGGTCATCGTCGACGGCTCCATCACGCGGCTCCACGAAAAGGAGAACTCGGCGGAGGGCTTCCTGATCGCGTTGCGCGACATCACCGAGATGAAGCGCATGTCCGAGACGATCAACTACCAGGCGAGCCACGACAGCCTCACGGGCCTCTCCAACCGCGAGGAGTTCTCCTTCAAGCTCAACGAGCTCATCAAGAACCTGCGCTCCTCCGACGGCCATCACGCCCTGCTCATGATCGACGTGGATCGCTTCAAGGCGATCAACGACACCTGCGGGGTCCTCGCGGGCGACGAGCTCCTGCGCCAGGTGGCCCAGCACGTGCTGGCCAACATCTCGCGCAAGGACATCTCGGCCCGCGTCGGCGGCGACGAGTTCGCCATCATCCTCAAGGACTGCGAGCTCGAGGACTCCATCAACGTCGCCCGCAGACTCCAGGAGGCGGCGGCGGCCCGCAAGTTCGTCTGGCAGACCACGGCCTTCCCCGTGACGCTCTCGCTCGGCGTGGTGCCGCTCTCCCGCGAGAGCGAGGACAGCCACTCCATCCTCGCCGCGGCCGACGACGCCTGCCATCTCTCCAAGGAGGAGGGCGGCAACAAGATCAACGTGTTCCGCGTCGAGGACTCGAAGTTCCAGAAGCGCCGCGGCGAGATGGAGTGGATCGCCAAGATCAACCGGGCCGCCGAGGAGAACCGCTTCGTCCTCTGGTACCAGCCCATCGTCCCCCTCGACCCCGCCATGGGATTCCAGCCCAAGGGCGAGGTGCTCATCCGCCTCGTCAACGCCGACGGGAGCATCGCGAGACCCAACGACTTCATCCCGGCGGCCGAGCGCTACAACCTCATGCCGATGGTGGACCGCTGGGTCGTGAAGAACGCCTTCGCCTCCTACCGCCTCCTCGCCGAGCGCGGCTCGCCCATCGGCTCGGACCTCATGTCCATCAACCTCTCCGGCCCCTCGCTCCTCGACGACTCCCTCGTCGACACGATCCTCTACGAGGTCAGGAAGAACGGTCTGGAGCCCTCGAGCTTCTGCTTCGAGATCACCGAGACCGCCGCGATCCAGAACCTGTCCTGGGCCACCCGCTTCATGAAGCGTCTCAAGGACGAGGGCTTCACCTTCGCGCTCGACGATTTCGGCTCGGGCTTCTCTTCCTTCGGCTACCTCAAGAACCTGCCCGTCGACTACCTCAAGATCGACGGCTCCCTGGTGCAGCCCATAGACGAGTCGCTCGTGGCCTACACCATGGTTGAATCGATCAACTCGATCGGGCACGTCATGGGCATCAAGACAATAGCCGAGTTCGTCAAGAGCGAGGCCATCCGCAAGAAACTCATCGAGATCGGCGTCGACTACGCCCAGGGCTACCACATAGCCGAACCCGCCCCGATGTTCTAGCCGGCGGCCGTATCCTCGGCGGCCGTATCCTCGGCGGCCGTATCCTCGGCGACTACGCTCGCCGCGGCGGCCTCGAAGGCGCCCAGGTCCTCGAGGCTCTTCGCGGGCGTGAGCTCCTCCGGCCGGGCGAAGGCCAGGATCCTGGCCCGCCCGGCGGCCGCCAGGGCGGCGTCGACGTTGTCGAGCGCGAACTCGTGCCCGCCGGGGTCGTTGCCCGGAATCGCGTACCCCTCCCCCTCGACCCAGAAGTCTCCGCGAAAGCGCTCGACCGCCTCGAAAAGCGCCGAAGCCCGGTATAGCCTGAGGCCGACGTTGGTGTAGCCCGAGCCGCCCGAGAGCGCCTTGCCCTGGAGCTTGGCGTGGCCGAAGGACCGGGGCAGGCCCTCGTCGTCGAGGACTATGGGATAGGCTGGACCGTGGATCGAGGCCGCCGGCATGAGGAGATCGACCGGGAGGCCCGAGACGCCGAGTGCGTCGAGGGCGAGCAGGGCGGAGGCGGCGGTGCGGCGGGAGCTCGCGTCGCCGCCGAAGTTGGTCATCACGTAGTCGGCGTCCTTCCAGAGCGCGCGGCACTGCCAGACGGCGTCGCCGTGCCCCAGGGGCTTCCCGAAGGGCGCCTCCTGGGTGAAAAACTCGCGCCTATCCGGCCCGATGCCCAGGGGTCCGAGGATTTCCTCGTCGATCTCCCGCTCCCAGCCGCGCACCACGATGATCTGACGCCCCAGGCCGCGGAAGGCCGCGAGGGCGAAGGCCGCGATCGGTATGCTGCCGCCGCCCGAGCCGCGCGATTCGCCACGCGACGCCTCCGGCTCGCGAAGGGCGTCGCGGACGGGGAAGAGGCCCCGGGGCCGCGCGGGATCGAAGCTCCGGCCCCGCGCCTTCCACGCTTCCTCGCGCGCCTCGGGGGCGACGGCGCGGACGGCCTCGAGGGAGCGGACCCAGCGCGAGCCGGAGCCGGCGAGCAGGGTGATGCAGACGGTGCGCCGGGAGAGTTCGTCGAGGTAGTCGGCGGTCGAGTCGGAGACTGCGCCGCCGCGAGAGTGCGAGTTGCGCGCCTTCAGGGCGAGCCCGGCTATCTCGCGGCGCCGAGCCAGGGCTTCCTTGTGGCCGGGACCGGCCAACCAGGCGAGGTCTTTGTCCATGTCCGTGGACTATACCGCGGCCACGAGGGGCGGCGCTATCGAGGCCGCGACCTCGTCCGCGGCGGCGGGAGAGACGCCGGCGGCGCGCACGACGCGGTACTTGATGACGAAGCCCGAGGGGCGATAGGTCATCTTGGCCTGGCGCAGGCCCTCGTCGCCGAGGTCCTGCTCGCGGTTGATCGAGACATAGTGCTGGGGCAGGGCCTGGGCGAAGGCCTGGTTGATGAACTGATAGATGCCCTTGAAACGGTCGCAGGCCTTTTCGAAGTGGACGGCGAACATCCTGCCCTTGGCCAGCGGCTCGCCCAGGCACCAGCCCGCGGGCCGGCCGTCGACGTAATACACGCAGCCGCGCATGCCGAGCGTCTCGAAGAGCTCGAGCGCCTCGCGGGAGGCCGCGTAGTCGCCGTCCATCCCCTTGATCTCGCGCCACTCGTCGAGCACGGCCAGGGCGTCGGGGACGTTGTCCTCGCGCAGCGGCTTCTGCTCGTAGCTGTAGGAATTGAGAAAGGCGTTCACGAGGTTGCGCTTCTTGTGGTAGGCCTTGCCGGAGAGTTCGGCGAGATCGGTGCGCCGATACAGGTAGTCGAAATTGTCGCGGTCCTCGACCACGCGATAGTCCGAGTGCTCCAGCTCGGCCCGATTGGCGTCGGCCTGGCTCTCGGAGAGGTTCTTGAGGTAGTCGTGGCTCGCCATGAGCTTCTCGAGCACCTCGAGGGGCGGCAGGCGGCAGGGCACGTAGAAAAAGCTCTTTCCCGCCTTCGTGCCTTCGATGATGAAGGTGGTGCCCGGCAGGCGCGAGACGCGGTATCCGTAGGTTTTCCTGAAGAGATAGAGGTTCGAGAAGGTGAACTCGGAAATCCCGTCCTTGATCAGGTTGAGGGAAGGATAAAGATCGTCGCGCATGTCCAGGGAGATCGGGGCGAATTGAGGATACTCGGGTATTGTCATGTGTTCATGATACGAAAAGCCCCGCGTCCTCGGCAAGTCGCCGCGCGCCTCCGTTTCAGCGTTCGACGCGATTGCGCCCCTTCTCCTTCGCGGCGAAGAGGGCGCGGTCGGCGGCGGCCACGAGGGTCGCCGGATTGACGCCGGACTCGGGCCGCAGGGCCGCGCATCCGGCGCTCACCGTGACCACGGGGGCGGCCCGCGACTCGCCGTGGACCATGGACAGCTGCTCGACCGCCCGGCGGATCCGCTCGGCGACGACGACCGCTCCGTCGAGCTCCGTATCGGGCAGGAGCACGAGAAACTCCTCCCCGCCGTAGCGGGAGGCGACGTCGGTCGCGCGCTCCAGGGCCGAGGTGATGCAGCCGGCTATGCGCCGCAGGCACTCGTCGCCGGCGAGCCGCCCGTAGCGGTCGTTGTAGGCCTTTAGGAAATCTATGTCGATCATGACGGCGGCGAGCGCCTCCTTCCCGCGCGCCGCCCTGGCGAAGGCCTGCTCGAGCGCCTCGTCGAGCCTGCGCCGGTTCGTGATCCGCGTCAGCGGATCGATCACCGAGAGCAGCTCGACCTTATCCTCCGCGGCCGCGAGGGCCTTGAGCGCGCCGGAAAGCTCGGCCTTGGCCGTCCTCAGGGCGACGCCCTGGAGCCGGGAGACGAGGAGCACGACCGAGGCGACGAAAAGCGCGGCGTAGAGCGCCCAGGCCCAGGCGGCGAGCCAGGGCGCGGTGCGGACATGCACAGGCAGGGAAAGCCCCTCCTCGTTCCACAGGCCGTCGTCGTTCGAGCCGCGCACGCGGAAGGTGTAGTCGCCTCCCGGCAGATTCGTGTAGGTCGCGCGATGCCTGGTCCCGGCCTGGATCCACGCGCGGTCGAAGCCTTCGAGGCGATAGGCGTAGCGGTTGCGCCCGGGCTCGCGGAAGTCGAGGGCGGCGAAATCGAAGCCGACCTCCTTGTCGCGATACGAAAGCTCGAGGCGGCCGAGCGCGGGGGCGGCCGTCGGCAGGACGGCGGGGCGGTGGTCCACCTCCACGCGCGTGAGCACCACCGGCGGCCGATGCGTGTTGTACTCGTAGTGGCCGCCCGTGAAATGGTAGAGGATGTCCAAGGCGCCGAAATAGAGCGACCAGTCCGAGGCCGCGAAGGCTCCGGGGTAGAACTCGTCGTTCCGGAGATCGCCGAAGAGGGTCATGTCGCGGAAGACTCCGGCCGCCCGGTCGTAGAGCGCCAGGCCCCGCTGCGTGGCGATCCAGAGGTTCGAATCCCGATCCTCGAGGATGCGGACGATCGAATTGTCGGGCAGGCCGTCGGCCGTCGTGTAGCTGACGAAGGAGTCCGTCTCGCTCTCGTAGCGCATGAGCCCGCCGCCCGCCGTCCCGATCCAGAGGATGCCCCGCGAGTCGAGGTACATCGTGCGGATCGAGTCGTTCGAGATGCCCGAGCTCTTCTCCGGATCGTAGTAGTAGCGGACGAAGGACGAGCCCTCGAGCCGGTCGAGTCCGTCGTTGGTGCCCACCCAGAGCCGGCCCCGCGCGTCGCGCTGAAGGCAATAGACGAGATTGTCGGAGAGGGAGCGCGGGTCGCGGCGGTCGTAGACGAAATGCCGGAAGCGGCCGGTCGCGGCGTCGAGGTGGTCCAGGCCGCCGCGGTAGGTGCCGAGCCAGTAGCCGCCGCGGTCCTCGTCCATGGCGTAGACGATCTCGGAGGACAGGCCGTCCGGGCTGCCGTCGGGCCTGATCACGGAAAAGTCGCCCCGCCGCGGGTCGAAGCGCGCCAGGCCGTCGTTCGTGCCGAACCAGAGCCGCTCGCGCGAGTCGACGAAGGCGAAGTTGACGATGTCGTTCGGCAGCGACCTCGGGTCGTCCGGGTCGTGGCGGAAAGTCGTCCACCTCCCCGTCTTCGTGTCGCGCCGCGCGAGCCCCTCATTGTAGACGCCCACCCAGAGCTCTCCCCGAGGATCGATCTGGGCGACGTAGACCTTGCCCCGCGGGAAGGAAGCGGGCCCCGCGGCGATGGCGCGGTAGTTTCGCCACGAGCGGCCGAGCCGGTCGACCCCGCCTCCGTTCGTGCCGACCCAGAGCTCGCCCGTGTTGTCGGCGAAGATGGAGTAGACGAGATCGTTCGACAGGGAGCCCGGCTCCCCGCCCGACCGGTAGCGGATGAATCGGTCGCCCGCCTCGTCGTATTCGAACAGCCCGCCGCCCCAGCTGCCCGCGAAGATCACGCCCGGCCGGGCCGCGCTGACCACGTAGATGCGCCCGTCGGGCGTGGGATGATTCTCGAAGCGCCCCTCGGCCGGATCGAAGCGGGAAATGCCGCCGTACCAGGTGCCCAGCCAGAGCGAGCCAGAGGAGTCCTCGTCGATGGACATGACATAGTCGGAAAGCAGGCTCCCGGGGTTCTTCGGGTCGTGGCGGAAAGTCGTAAAGGAATCTCGGTCGTAGTCGTAGAGCGAGAGGCCGCCGCCGGAGCTGCCGATCCAGAGGCGGCCCTCCCTGTCGAGCTTCAGGGCCCTGATGACATCGGACTGGAGGCTCCTCGGGTCGCCCGCCTTCTCGTCGTAGTGGACGAAGCCCCCCGTCCGCTCGTCGAGCCGATCGAGCCCGTCGAGGGTGCCCACCCAGAGGCGCCCCCGCGCGTCGCGCGTTATGGCGACGACGGTGTTGTTGCACAGGGAGGCGCGCCGCTTAGGGTCGTGGCGGTACACCGTGAAGCGCTCGGTCGCGAGGTCGAGCCGGTCGAGGCCGCCGTAGGTGCCCACCCAGAGGGTGTCGCCGTCGAGGTAGAGCGTCTGCACCGTGTCGTCGCTGAGAGATCCCGCATCGAAGGGAATGGTCTCGAAGGTCTTGAACGAGTAGCCGTCGTAGCGGTCGAGCCCGTCCTGCGTGCCGAACCAGAGAAAGCCCCTCCGGTCCTGCACGATGGACGAAACCGACGAGTTGGAGAGCCCCTCGCGCACGCCCAGGACGGAAAAGAGGGCCGCGCCTTCGCGGGGGGCGGGAGGGC
>JAJXZP010000313.1 GCA_021779995.1 bacterium
CATCTCGCTCGCGAGTTCCTGGGCCTTCGGCGAGGTCTTCGGCTGGGCCCACTCGCTCAACAAGAAGGTGAAGGAGGCGCGTGGATTCTACGCGGTGTACTTCCTCGCCCTCGTCACGGCGGGCGCTGTCGTGCTCATCCCCGGCGCCCCGCTCGTGCTCATCACCCTCTTCGTGCAGGTGATAGCGGTGACCTTGCTGCCGGCGGCCCTCGTGTTTCTCCTCCTCCTATTGAACGACAAGGCCACCATGGGAGATCAATTCAAGAATACGCGGGTCCAGAACGTCATCATCACGATCATCGTCGCCTGCATCATCGTTCTCTCGACGCTCTATGCGGTGAGCGCCATCTTCCCCGAACTGTTCAAGTAAGCCCAGGAGGCGCACCATGGCCGACGAAAAAAGGAAACCCTTCTTGGGCGCGCGGTTTGCGGAAATCAACCGCCGCTACAGGACGCCGCGGATAGCGACCACGCCCGTCGTTCGCTTCGCCCTGCTCGCGCTGCGCGTCTACCTCATCGCTCTCGTCATACTGCTCGTCGTCAAGTTCATCCTCGTCCTGAAGGGAGGCGCCCTATGAGCAAAGCGACCATCCTCAAGCAGGGCACGGGCACCAAGTTCCTGCTTTCGGAGCTGGCCCGCGCCAAGGTGGTCCAAGGCGACCGCAGGATCGGGCGGCTCAAGGACTTCGTCATCCTCGACACGGGCCCCCTGCCCCACGTGACCCACCTCGTCGTGCATCGCAGCTTCGGCAATCCGCCGCTCATCGTGCCCATGGACAAGGTCGAGCGGATCGGCACGGACCGCATCGTGGTCGATCTGGAGTCGATCGCCGCCTATGAGGCGCGGGAGCCGGAGGGTGCCATCCTCCTCAAGGACTTCGTGCTCGACAAGAAGGTCATCGATCTCGAGGACCGGGACGTGTCGGTCGTCTTCGACGTGAAGCTCCTCTGGATGCCCGCGACCAAGCGGGTGTACGTGAGCGACGTCGAGTTCGGCCGCCGCGGACTGTTCCGCCGCCTCGGGCTGGGCTGGCTCGCGAACCTCCTCAACTTCGAGGACGACTCGGTGTCCTGGAGCTACATCCACCGGCTGCCCGAGAGGATCGGCAGCTTCAAGGGCGATGTGCGCATCAAGGCCCTCAAGGAGCAGATCGAGGACATGCCGCCGGTGGACCTCGCCGACATTCTCGAGGAGCTCGACGCGCCGCAGCGCGAGGCCCTGTTCAGGGAGCTCGACTCCGAGGACGCCTCCGACGCCCTGGAGGAGATCGATCCCAACGTCCAGCGCCAGATCATCTCGGCGATGGACGGCCTCTCGGTCGCGCGGCTCATCGATCAGATGACGCCCCCGCAGGCGGCCGACATCCTCGCGGCGATACCCTACGACGAGAAGACCAAGATCATGTCCCACCTCGACCCCGATCTCCGGGAGAAGATCGAGGCGATCATGGACCGGCAGGAAGAGTCGATCTTAAGCTACGCCACCGAGCGCTACATCGCCCTCCCGGCGGGGACCCTCGTCGGCTATGTCGAGAACAACTACGCCACGCTCGCCAAGGACAAGGACGTCGCCATGTACATCTACGTCACCGGCTCGGCGGGCGAGCTCGTCGGCGTGGTCGACATCAAGGAGATACTCCTCGCCGACGAATCGGCCACCCTCGCCGAGATCATGACCGACCTCATCGTGAGTCTCGAACCGAGCCAGACCCTGCGCGAGGCCTACGAGCTCTTCCAGCGCTACGGCTTCAGGGCCGTGCCCGTCCTGGACGAGGCGAAGAAGAATCTCGGGGTCATCGTGTACAAGGATGTCATGGGGCTGAAGCACCGCTTCGTCGCGTAGCTTCGAGCGCTCGACCGAAGGCGACGCTCGGGCGCCGGGCATCAATGCACCAGGGCACCGGGCACCCGCGGTACCAGGGCGCCGGGCACCCGGCGCCGGGCTGGAATTGGGGCCCGGAAGGCGCTACGTTGATGCAATGCGCATACTCATCGTGGCTTTCGCGCTCGCCGCCGCCGGATCGTACGCCCAGACGACCACGGCCGAACTCCGTACGGCCATAGTGAGCACCGCCCTGGCTCTCAAGGGCGTGCCCTATGTCTACGGCGCCGAGTCCCCGCCCGAGGCGCTCGATTGCTCGGGCCTGGTCCAGTACGTGTATCGGAAGGCCGCCGACCTCAAGATACCCCGGAACTCGCGGCAGCAGTGGGCCGCGGGTCGACCCGTCGCGACGAGCCGAGCCGAGCCCGGCGATGTCTTTGTCTTCGACACTTCGGGCAGCGGTCCCAGCCACGTGGCGCTCTATCTCGGCGACGGCTCCATCATCCAGGCCGTCTCCGAAGGGCCGCAGACCGGGGTCATCGTCTCCTCGATGAGCGAGCGCTATTGGGCGACCGCCTTCATGGGAGCCAGGTCCTTCCTGAGCGAGCCCTCGGGCGCGGCGACATCCGGTTCGACCGCGCCGGCCGTCGCCGCTGCTGCGGCCCAGGCGGCCGGCGTGGCGACGCCTCCTGCCGCGGCGCAGGCGACGGTCCAGCCGG
>JAJXZP010000140.1 GCA_021779995.1 bacterium
CCGTCGCGCTCGGGGCCGCCGCGCCCAGCGCCGCGCCCTGGGCCGCCGCCGGGGCGGTTCCTGCCGCCGGGGCCGCGCCCTCGGTCACCGCCTGCTCGAAGATCTGGAAGCTCCAGTCCGCGATCGGGCTGGGATCGTCGACCGAGAGGGCGATGCTGAGCTCGTCGTTGACGCCGCTGTTGTCGGGGCTGAAGGGCTGGGGCGTGATCTTGACCTCGGCCTTGGCGCCCTGGGTGTTCACGAGGATGGGGGCGGTCCTCGCCTCGGCGTGGTCGCCCTTGAGATAGTCGACGGTGAAGACGGCGGTGTAGGAACCCTGGACTATCGCGCCCGTCGAGTCGCGGCCGTCCCAGACGATCTTGGAGGGCACGTCGTTGCCCTGGCCGGAGTAGCTCGAGCGCTCCTTGCCGTCCTTGTCGAGCAAGGCGAGGTGCCAGGTGTCGATGCCGTCGCGCAGCGTGACGATGAGGGTGAAGGTGACATCGCGCTTGTCCGGATCGCCGGTCGGGGAGATGCTCAGGGTCGAGGCGGTGACGAAGATCTGCACGGGCCGGTTGTCGAGCACGATGCCGTCCACGGCGCCCGTGCCCGTGTTGCCCGCCGCGTCGGTCGAGCTGGCTTCGTAGCGGTAGCTGCCGTCGTGCGCGATGTTGCCGGCCTGGTCGGTGCCGTTCCAGACGAAGTCGGCCGCCTTGTCCTTCCAGGTCCAGGTCCGGACGACGCTGCCGTCCGACGCGAGCAGGCGGCCCGTCCAATCGTCGCCGGGCACCGAGCTCTGGGTGAAGCGGACCTCTTTCTTGACGCTGTCGTCGTTGGTCGAGAACAGGAGCGGCGCGGCCGAGACCGTGATCGAGGGCGCGATCGAGTCCAGGAGGACGGGGCCGGCCTGGGCGTCGGCGGTGTCGCCGTTGAGGTAGAGGACCGAGAGCTTGGCGATGTAGCGGCCGTCGGGCGTCTTCTGCTGCCGGTCGTTCATGCCGTTCCAGACGAAGCTGCCCGGCACGCCCTGCGTGGCCGCCCAGCTGCGCACGACGGTGCCGGCCTTCAGGTCGGGCACGTCGGAGGCGTAGATGTCGAGCGTGTAGGACTTGACCCGATCGTTCGAGACGACCTGGGTCATGAGGGTGAGGCTGTGCTTGGGGCTCTCCGGCCGGGTGCTGAAGGCCTTCTGGTCGGCGATGAGCCGGACGGCCTTCTTCTCGGTGTCGATGGCCACGGCCACGAAGTTCGAGCTGAAGGTGTTGCCCGCCGCGTCCACGGCGCTCAGGTGGTAGGTGTAGACACCGTCGGGCAGGGGCTTGCCCGCGTCGTCGAGGCCGTCCCACTCCACCGAGGGGTCGGGCCGGGGCGAGAACTTCCAGGTGCGGACCACCGTGCCCGAGGAGCCGATGATCTGGCCCAGCCAGTCGGCGTCCTTGTCGCCCTTCTGGAGGAAGTGCACGGTGTTCTGGTTGATGTCGCCCACCGGGTTGAAGGCCGGCCGGTCGACGGTCACGGAGCCGTTGGGCGGCGTCGTGTCGAGGACGAAGACGGGCGACTGGGCCGAGGGCTGGTAGCCGTTCTGGTACGTGACCGTCAGCTTGCCCTGGTAGGGCCCCTGGGGCAGGACCTTGCCCGCGGCGTCGAGCCCGTCGAAAGCCACCTTGTCCACGATGGAGGCCCCGTCCTTCCCGTCGCGGCTCCACACTTCCTTCTTATCCTTGTCGAGCACCGAGAGATGCCAGCCGATGATCCCCTGCTTGACGGGGACGGCGGGGAAGAGGTTCTCGACCTTCTTGGTCTGGCTGATGGGACTGAAGGTCGCGAGATCGATGATGAGGCCGATGGGCGGCTGCTGGGTGTCGACGACGATGTTGTCCAACCGCTGCTCGCATCGGTTGCCGGCCCGGTCGACGGAGGAGAGCGCGAAGAAGTAGACGCCGTCGGGGACGATCTTGCCGTCGTCGCCGCGTCCGTCCCAGGTGTAGTCGCTCGGCGCCGCGTCCTTGAACTCGACCGTCCGCACGACGCTGCCGGCCACGTTGAGTATCCGGATGGTCCAGAGATCCTCGACCGAGCCCGAGAGCTTCACGAGGAGGCTCGTCTTGGAGCTGTTGCCGCCGGGGCTGAAGATGGGGGGCGTCAGCGCGAAGGCCGCGCTGGCCGTGGGCGGCGTGTCGCGCACGACGACGGGGAAGGGGCCGACCGAGCTCGTGTTGCCGTTGTCGTCGACCGCCTCGATGCCGACGGTGTAGTTCCCGTCCGGCACGACCTTGCCCGAGTCGCCGATGCCGTTCCAGACGATGGCCGGGGGCACGTTCACGCCGTGCTTGACGTAGATCAGGCGGTCCCAGAGGCCCTTGACGCCTTCGGTGCTGGGCAAGGGCACCTTGTTGGAGATCGTGCGCACCACGGCGCCCTTGGCGTCGCTCACCGTGAAGGTCCAGCGGAGGATGTAGCGCTTGTCGGTGATCGTGACCGGGATGACGAGGTTATCCTGCACGCCGTCGTTGTTGGGCGAGATGTAGGCCGGGCCCGCGGCGTCCGGTTTGGCGGGTCCGGGAGGAGTCTCGCGCCAGCCGGGCGAGCCGGCGGGCGGCCCCCAGTTGGTGAAGGGGAAGCGGGCGACGATCTTGGGCGGAATCTTGGCCGCCGAGCCCAGGGGGAGGACCGCGCCGGCGCCGAAGGCCCAGAGCGAGCCGTACAGCGGGGCCGCGGAGAGGTAGGGCTTGAGGTCGGCCTGCTCGACGCCTTCCTTGCCGAGGAGGGAGCTCTGGTCGACCTTGTTGAGCGGGATGGTGGCGGTGAGGCCTATCGAGGGGAAGACGCTCCGCGAGACGTGGGCCGCCAGCTCGGCGTAGCTGAAGCCCCAGCCGGCGCGCAGGCCGAAGACGTCGGCGAAGGTGAGGGTGCCCGAGAAGTTAGCCGCGAAATCGGAGAAGCTCGGCAGGAAGAAGTCCGCGCCGAGGCCGAACTTGACCGAGCTGGTCTTGACGACAAGGCCGCGCATGCCCACGCCGAAGGTGAAGGGCGGCGGGAAGGCGGTGGCGGAGGATCCGGTGACGCCGGTCGCGGGCGAGGGCGGCGCGTAGCCCTTGCCGATATCGGTCAGCACGGCGCCCCAGCGGAAATCCTTGATGAAGCCCACGTCGCCGAGCAGGTTCATGAAGCCCAGGTCGAGGCCCGCGCCCCAGCCCAGGCCCCCGTTGTCGCCGAAGATGAAGCCGAGGCCCGCGCCCACGTAGAAGTTGGGGAAGAGGTCCTTGGCTATGCTGCCGTGGAACTGGGCCAGGGTGCCGAGGGGGAGGCTGGTCATCGAGGCGGGAGTGGAGAGGAAGCGGAGGCTGGCGCCCCAGACGGCGTAAGGCGTGGGCAGGGAGAAGCCCAAGCCGCCCCCGCCCCCGAGTCCTTGGCCGCCGCCGAGATCGTCGATGCCGATGAAGTCGGCTTCCAAGGTGGGCCGCTGCAGGCCGGCCGAGGCGGAGGGGTTGAGCACGTCGGCCCAGGGCGAGTCGAGCGAGGTCACCGTCGAGCCTTGGGATAGCGCGGCCGCCGAGGGCAGCACCGGGAGAAGGGTCCCGCCGGCGGGGGGATCGTAGCCCCACGCCGAAGCCGCTGCGACGAGCAGGGCCAGGACGACGACTGCGTAGCGGGAGGGCCTGCGTGTTTCCATGGTTCGCGCTCCTATAATATTCTCGAATAAGCCGGGAGCGGCGTCGGCGCCCGCCTCGGCCGCATCCCCGCATAAGTATATACCAATCGAGTGGCCGGGAAAGTACCGCCGCGGCCCTCCCGGCTGTACCGCCGCGGCCGCTCGGCTTTACGGCCGCGGCCCTCCCGGCTTTACGGCCGCGGCCGCTCGGCTTTATGGCCGCGGCCGCTCGGGCCTCGTCCTACTGGTAGATCACGACGCGAGGCTCGGGATTGAGCGAGAGCACCTCTCGGGGAGTGAGCAGGGGATCGTCGAAGCCCGCCCCGGGGTACGAGGACTTGAAAAACAGCTTGAAGCCCTTGATCGGCATGTTGGTCGCCAGCGCGTTGTAAGCGTAGCTCGAGCGCTTGAGCGCCGGCGGACCGAAGCCGTCGGCGGTGTGGATGAGTATGACCCGGTCGAAATTGGCGCGCACCTTGCTTCGATCCTCGATCATCTTCTCGTTGAACTGGTGCACGACGAGCATCTTGACGCCCGGGATGCGCTCGCGGTCGAGGTAGTTCTCGATCATGGCCTGGGCCTCGTTGAGCTCATCGGCGCTGATGGTGCCGATCTCCTTCATGGGCGAGGTGGTGCGCCATTCCGGATCGAGGGCGAGGTGGACGTTGGGGTACTTGAGGAAGGGCAGGAGGCGATTCACGGCGTCGGCCACCGAGTATTTGCCGATCTGGTGGTCGATGAAGACGAGCATGCCCTCCTTGGCGGCGTAGTCGATGTAGGACCTGACCACCGAGTCCTTGAGGTAGCCGATCTCGCCGCCGGGCCAGCAGGTGCCGTAGATGAGATAGTAGGCTCCGACCACGCCCTTGCCGCCGGAGACAGCCTCGTAGAGCTTCTCGTAGCCCTTGAGAAGCCGTGCGAGGTCTTCCTTTGAGTATTCCCCGAGAATGCCCATGCGTTTCGAGCCCGGATGGCCGTAGAAGGCGAGGATGATATTGTTGGCCAGGACCGGCAGGTGGGCCGAACGCTCCTCCGATTGGCGCAGGAGGTCCTCCTCGTCGGGTATATAGGCGGGACCGTTCGTCGATTCGGCGGCGACCTCGGGCGAGTAGAGGTCGGGGAACCAGTGGTAGGGCGCCGGTTGCACCGCCTGGGGGAGCAGGGGGGCCGAGGGTGCTAAGGTCGACGGGAGCGCGGCAGCCGATGGGAGCGCGGCGGTCGCGGGCAGGACCGTCGATGGTCCGGCCGACGGGGGCTCGGGGCTGGGAAGAGCGGGAGCTTTGGCGGTCGGAGGCGCGGCCTCGGGAGCCGGCCAGCTCTCCTGGGGCGCCGGACTCGGCGTCGCCGCCTCCGGCTGCTCGGAAGCGTTCAACGACGGCAGCGACGGGGGCGGCACCGCCGACGGCACCGCCGGCGGCACAGATGACGGAACCGGTGCCGCGGGGGCGGAGGACGGCAGCACGGCTTCGACCGCGGCGAGGCGCTCGGCCGAGGCCGTGTCTCCGGCCACGGCGGCGAGGACGCCGCCGGAGAGTCCGATGAGGGCAAGGGCGAGGATGTAGGGCGCGTACGATTTCCAGCGCATGACGGTGGACTCCGATGAGGCGATTCAGGCTGTCCTCGTGCTTTTCACGTTTGAGGTTGCCGAGGGTAGAATCGGTTCTGAGTATCGGCATCGAGCTTCCGCAACTGAAGGCCGGGCCCGAGCGCGCCGACAATCTACTAGGATGATAGCCCGCATCGCAAGACCCGCCCCGGTTCGGGCCGAGTCGAAACTGCTCGCCGCGCTGGTTTTTTTGGTCCTGGTCGCGGCCCCCTCCACGGTCCTCCACGCCCAGGGCATGCCCCCGCCCCTGCCGGGAGACACGAGCCTCGCGCTCTTCCCCGACAGCGCCGACCTTCGGGCCCGCTACTGGGACGGCTTCCTGGCGGCCCCGAGGGACGTGGCCCTGTCCCGGGCCCCGGCGACGCTGCGCGGGCGGGACGGATTCTTCAGGTTTTCGTCCGTCCGCGGCCGCGACTCGTTCTACCTCATCGTCGCGGCCGTCAAAAGCGGCCTTCGCTTTCCCCGAGGACGGGAGCCGATCTATGCCCAGGGCTCGTGGATCATCAAGCGCTCCCTCGCCGACGGGCGATTCCTCCAGGCCAAGGTCTTCCTCAAGAGCGACCCGGGCGTGTTTCTCCGCATCTATCCCGACGGCGACCGATCGCGGCTCGACCTCGTGCTCTACGGCGGTGTGATCGACCGCGAGGTCCCGATCCCCGTCCCCTTCGAACGCGTCTGCGTCTCCCGGATGGCCGATATCGTGGACTGGACCCGCGACCTCGTGGACTGGCGGCTTTTCTCGCCGCGGCCGGGGCTCTACGCGAACGTCGCCTCGATGGTGGCCGCGATCCGGGAGAGGCTCGGCGGCCTGAACTACGCCGCCGACGGGGCCCTCGACGCGCAGGGGCAGGCGGTGCAGATCCGGGACGGCTCGCCGCAGGCGGGCAAGCCGGGACTCAACTGCTCAGGCTTCGCGAAATGGGTCGTCGACGGCTTCTACGGGCCGCTGACCGGCACCTACCTCGACCCGCGCGCCATGGCCGAGCGGCACATCGGGAGCCGGGGCGGCGACTGGTCGAACGTGTACGAGAAGAGCCTGGACCCCTATTTCGGCCTCGACTGGACGAGGAACCTGGCCCGCGCCCTCGCCAAGGCCGCTCTGCCGGAAGAGGAGCACAGCCTGACCGGCTCGGACGTGAATATCGCTCCCTTCGCCCTCTTCGCCCCCTCCACGGCGGAACCGGTGAACGGCGGGTCGATCTACGAGCCCTACAACGCCCCCACCTCCAGCCTGGGCTACGCCGCCCGAGGTCTCAAGGCCCTGCTCTACGTCCTCGCGGTCCGCGATCCCGGCGATATCTACCTGGCGAGCGTGGCCCGATCCTCGGGCGGCAAACTCGCCGGCCTGTGGCGGCACTACCACGTGGCCGTGCTCGCTCCCTACTTCGACGAGAACGGCGAGTTCAGGCCGGTGGTCTTCGAAAGCGATGTCGAGACGAGCGTCGAGTCTCTCGTTTCGCGGGCGCCGGACGAGATGATCCATCTCGTGCGTATCTCCGCGCTCTCCGACTTCGAGCCGCCGCCCTTCCCGCCGGCCCCGCCGGCCACGCCGCCCGTCCCGCCCTCGCCCTCTCCTTAAAGACCGCCGGGGCGCGGAAATGGCGCGAAAGGTCGAACTGCACTAGACTCGAACTGCAAAAACCGGCGCCGGCGAGGCTCGTGAAAGATGCCGATGCGGTTTGCACGAGCTGCCCGACCTTGGGCGGTCCACGCAAGGAGCTAGCCAGATGAGCGCTGCACGACGCGGGCGCCGTACCCCCCTCTGGGTACTCATCGCTCTGCCCTATGTCATCGTGTTCGTCCTCTCCATGGGAGCGATGCTCGCGAGCGCTCTCGTCGCGGGCTCGGTCACCGTCCGGGATCTGACGCGACTCCTGTCGTCGCGCAGTTCCGGCGAGATCGAGGCGAGCGTGAAATCCTTCTTCACGACGCCCCGGCTCATCCTGGGGGCGCTCGAGCGCGAGGGCGAGAGCGGCGGACTCGACCTCACCAGGCCGCGCGCCCTGGAGCCGCTTTTGTACAGCTTCGCGGGGCTCTCGCCCGAGGTCGGTACCCTCTACTACGGCGACCGCCGCGAGCGCACCTCGCTCGTGACGCGCGCCGCCGACGGCACCGGCCTCTTCGCGGTCCGCGACGAGAGCAGCGCGGGCAAGCTCGAGATGTACCCCCTGGGCCCGGACGGCCGACCCGGCGCGCTCGGCAAGGCAGTCGACTTCTCCCCCACGTCGAGAGCCTGGTACAAGGGCGCCGTCGAACGCCGCGGACCCGGCTACACCGACATCTACGTCGACTTCGTCTCGGGCGGCCTCGTCATCACGCCCTACGCGCCCGTCGTGGGCGCCTCGGGCACGGTGCTCGGCGTGTTCGGGGCGGACCTCCCCCTGGCGGGACTCCATGGAATCCTCGCGGCCGCGGTCGAGGGCACGGCCCTGAGCGCCGCGATCCTGACCTCCTCGGGCCAGCTCGTCGCCGCCAGCGGCGGGGGGAGCGTCACCCACACGGGCGCCGACGGGAATCCGGCCCTCGTCCAGGCGGCGGAGAGCGGAGATCGCGTGCTGTCCGGGGCCGCTTCATTCAAGGGCGCCGGCGCTCCCGGCGCCGCCGCGGCCGGCGGCGATGCCTGGTTCGCCGAGTTCCAGGCCGGCCGGTCGAGCTACTTCCTGAGCTCCAGCCCCCTGCGGGGCGGCCAGGGCCTCGACTGGCGCATCCTCGTCTACGAACCGGTGAGCGCGTCGCTGGCCCTGCTCGGCCGCAGCCTGATCGCGGGGGGCGTCGCGGCCCTCCTCTGCCTCGCCGTCGGGCTCATCGTCATCGTCGGCAGCACTCGCCGCATCTCCCGCTCGGTCCACGGCATCCAGCGAGGCCTCGCCGCGCTCGCCGCGGGCGACCTCACCGTCGACATCGCGGCCAGGGACAGGACCGAGATCGGCGGCCTCCAGGCCTCGGTGACCGGACTCTCCCGCGGACTCTCCGTCATCGTGCGGGACCTGCGCGAGGCCGCCGGGAAGAGCGCGCTCTCGGGCGAGACCCTGGCCGCCCACTCGGCCGAGTCGGCCGCGACCATCACCGAGATGAGCGCCGCCATCGGCTCGATGCGGGTCCAGACCGAGCGCCTCGACGGGGCGGCCGCCGAGGCCGAGACCGCCAAGGACGGCATAGTCCAGGCCTCCCGGACGGTGCTCGGAGCGGTGAAGGCCCTGGAAGACGCGATCGAGGGGGCGAGCGCTCTCATCTCGGGCATGGCCCGATCGCTGCGCGAGCTGGAGGACAAGGCGCGTTCCCAGCGCGAGCTGGCGGCCCAGGTCTCCGGCCTCGGGGCCGAGGGCAAGGACAGCGTCGAGGGCGCCGTGGGCGCGATGAAGGGCATGGAGGCCGGCGCGGACCGGACCCTGGAGCTCGTGGGCATCATCGACGGCATAGCCGAGCAGACCGGACTGCTGGCCATGAACGCCGCCATCGAGGCGGCCCACGCCGGCGAGGCGGGCAGGGGCTTCTCGGTCGTGGCCGAGGAGATCCGCAAGCTCTCCGAGAGCAGCGCCGAGAACGCGCGGGGCATCGGATCCACGATAGCCGAAACCGTCGAGGCCATGCGCCTGGCCGGCGAGACCACGACGCGGACGAGCGCCTCCATCGGAGCCGTCATCGACGGCGTCGACCGGATCCTGGCCGAGCTCGCGAAAGTGGCCGAGGTCGTGGGCGGCCTGGCCGGTAAGAGCTCCGACCTGCTCGCCGCCCTCGACGGCCTCTCGGGCACGGCGAAGAACCTGGAGGGTGCCTCGGGCGAGCTGGGCGAGGGGGCCTCGGTGATCGCTCGCGCCGTCTCGGACCTGCGCAGGCTTTCCGCCGAGAACCGCAACGCCGCCGAGGAGATCGCGCTCGGCATACGCGAGATCGACGAGTCGGCGAACAGGCTCTCCGAGCTCTCGCGCGAGAACGCCGACACGGCCGCCTCCATCGGCACCGCCGTCGACCGCTTCAAGACCGCGGACAAGGTCGACCATCCGGACCCGGCGACGCGCGGGGTGGCCGTCAAGAAAGACCCGGCCTAGACCTCATGCGCATAACCTTCCTCGGCACGGGGACGAGCTTCGGCGTGCCCACCATCGGCTGCGGCTGCGCGGTCTGCCTCTCGGCCGACCCCCGCGACAAGCGCTGGCGCTGCTCGATCCTCGTCGAGCTGGGCGGATCGACTCTCGTCGTGGACGCCGGGCCCGAGTTCCGCCTCCAATGCCTGCGCGCCGGACTGTGCTCCCTCGACCTGCTGCTCCTGACCCACGCCCACGCCGACCACATAGCCGGGCTCGACGACGTGCGCCCCCTCACGCAGAGCCGGATCCTGCCGGTGTACGGCAATGCCGAGGCCGTCCGGGAGACGCGCGCGCGCTTCGCCTACGCCTTCGCGCCCCTGCAGCCCGGCGGCGGCCTGCCGCGCTTCGAGCTCAGGCTCGTCCCCCCGGAGGGGATCGAGCTTCCGCGGAGCCCGGGCTTCCCCGGCGCGCTCGGCCCGGACGAGGCCGGAGGCGACCGGAACGGTGGCGGCTCGCCGCGCATC
>JAJXZP010000316.1 GCA_021779995.1 bacterium
CGGCCGCGGCCGCGGGCGCCGGGATCCGCGGCTCCTCGGGCGGAACGCTTTCGGGGTCGCGGATGCGGATCTCGAAGAAGGCTCCGCCCTCGCCCAGGTTCCCGGCCTGGATGGAGCCGCCGTGCATCTTCACGATGCCGTAGCACACCGCGAGTCCCAGGCCGGTGCCCTTGCCGAGCGGCTTGGTGGTGAAGAAGGGCGTGAAGAGCTTGGGCAGGGCCTCCTCCGGAATGCCGGGGCCCGAGTCCGAGATGAGCACCCGGAAGCCGCCCGGCTCCTCCTCGCTGCGGACCCGGACCGTGCCGGAGCCCGAGGTCGCCTCCGCCGCGTTGGCGATGATGTTGTCGAAGACCTGCCGCATCTGGTCGGCGTCGACCGCGTGGGGAGCGAGACTCCCGTCGAGCTCGAGTTCGAACTGAAGAGCCGGAGAGCGGGCGCGGAAGGCCTCGACCGACTGCTCGAGCAGGGCGTTGATGTCGGAGCTCTCGCGCCTGACGTGCTCCTTGCGGGCGAAATTGAGGATGCCGCGGACGATCTGCCGCGCCCGCTCGGCCTCGCGGATGATGCGCTCGACGTCGGCGCCGTTTTCCGCGCCCCCGTCGAGCTCGTCCTTCAGGAGGTGGGCGTACATGAGCACGACGCCCAGGGGATTGTTGATCTCGTGGGCGATGCCCGCGGCCATCTGCCCCATCGAGGCGAGCTTCTCGGCCTGGATGAGCCTCTGCTGGTTGTCGGTGAGATCGCGGATGGCGACCTCGAGCTTGGAGATGAGGTAGGGCAGGCACATCTCGACCTCGGCGATGCCGCGGTAGACCGCGACCGCCTTGTCCCTGCAGGACTCGTAGCCGCAGGCGCGGCAGTTGAGCTCGTCCTCGCTCTTGAACTTCCCGGTGAGGGCCAGGATCCTGGCGATCTCGGCCTCGGGCACGGGCGCCTCGCGGGCGGTGGCCGCGCGGAAGCTCTTGCCGAGGTCGAGGTCGAGGTACTCCCGGTGGGCCTCGGCCCAGGCGCCGATGTCGCCGACGAGCGGCCGCCGCTTCATGTAGTCGACGATGTACTTCTTGCGCTCGTAGAACGTGAGCTCGTTGGGCATGATCGGCCCGGCTATGCAGCCCTCGCAGAAGAGCAGGTCGAACATGGCGCTGCCGCCCTCGTCGCCGCGCTCGACCCGGGCGCCGAGCACCTCGAGGATATCCGAGACGCGCGAGCTGCCCTCGACCACGCTCACCCGGCTCTCGAGGATGTCGGCGTCGATCGAGGCCGCCTTGAGGAGCCCGCCCGTCACCGGGTAGATCTTGCCGAGATTGGCGAGCGGAGGATCGAACTCGCGCGGCGGGCTTCGCCGATAGTCGATGCCGAGCGCCTCGAAGAGCTCGACCAACTCGGCGAAGGTGAGCACCGCGTCCACGAGATTCGAGCGCCCGGCCTCGTCCTTCTTGGCCACGCAGGGGCCGACGAAGACGATGGCCGCCGCGGGGTCGAGGCGCTCGCGTATGACCATGGCCATGGCCTCCATGGGCGACTTTACGGGCGCGAGATGCGGCACGAGCTCGGGATGCATCTTTTCGACGAAGGAGACGACCGCGGGGCAGGGCGAGCTGATGAGGAACCGCCCGTTCCCGCGCCCCGAGGCGTACAGCTCGTGGTAGGCGTAGGATACGAGGTCGGCGCCGAAGGCCACCTCGTGGACGGCCGCGAAGCCGCAACCGGCCAGGGCCCCCACCACCCGCTCCGGCGCGGCGTCGAGGAAGGCCGCCGGGAAGGAGGGCGCCAGCATGACGCGCACCGGCCGGGAGCCGGCGCCCGCGTTTGCGCCCGCGAGGAGGGCCTGCACCTGGGCGACCGAGGAGCGCACGCGCTTGGCTCCCTGCGAGCAGCGGGGCACGCAGTGCCCGCAGGAAATGCATTTCTCCTCGATGATGTTGGCCTGCCCGCCGTGCACCTCGATGGCCTTGGTGGGACAGACCCGCACGCAGGAGTAGCATTTCTTGCACATCTCGCCGACGGTGTAGATCGAAACCATGGCAACTCTCCGAGGCGCCGGATCGCGCGCTGCGGCGCGGCGCACGCCGAATGACCCGCTATAATTGTACAGGCTGAGCCGCCGAGGGGCAAGCCGCGGGTCGGGCGGGAGGCCGCGGGCTGTTCGAGCGTCGCGCCCCGCGTCAAGAATCGGGCGGCGCCCGGCCGCCCGTCGCGCTGAAAAGGGGCGGCGCGCGGGCGGCCTCCCTTGTCCGCGACATTCCGCGAGTGTAAGCTCGCTCCATGGACAAGCTTTCAGGGGTGATCGCGACCACGGCCAACCGCAGGGCTGCTCTGGCCGTGTCCTGCGTCTCCTCTTTCATGACACCCTACCTGTCGTCGGCGGTGAGCATCGCCCTGCCGGCCATAGGCGCGGACTTCAGGCTCGGCGCGGTCTCGCTCGGCTGGGTGAACACCGCCTTCCTGGTGACCGCCGCGGCCTTCCTCCTGCCCTTCGGAAAGTTAGGCGACATGATCGGCCGCAAGCGGGTCTTCGTCGCCGGGCTCGTCTCGTACACGGTCTTCTCGGTCCTGGCCGCCCTGGCCCCGGGCGGCGCCGCCCTCGTCGTCGCCGTGGCCCTCATCGGCGCCGCCGCGGCCATGATCTTCGGCACCGGCGTGGCCATCCTCACCTCGGTCTATCCGCCGGCCGAGCGCGGCCGCGTGCTCGGCGTCAACGTGTCCTTCACCTACGCCGGCCTCTCGCTCGGGCCGCTCTTGGGCGGCTTTCTCACGCACGTCTTCGGCTGGCGCGCCGTCTATCTGCTCGATGTGCCCGTGGGGCTCGCGGCCCTCGCGGTCGTCCTCGCGGCTCTCAAGGGCGAGTGGAAGGGCGAGGAGGGCCAGCGCTTCGATCTGGCCGGAAGCCTTCTGTCCGCCGCCACGCTCGCCCTGCTCGTGTACGGGCTCTCCCTCCTGCCCGAGCCCGCCGGCTTCGCCTTCGTGGCCGCGAGCGCCGTCCTCTTCGTCCTCTTCGTGCTGCGGGAGAGCAGGGCCGCCTATCCCCTGGTCTCGCTTTCGCTCTTCAGGGAAAGCCGCGTCTTCGCCATGTCGAACCTCGCGGCCCTCATAAACTACAGCGCGACCTTCGCCATCACCTTCTTCCTGAGCCTCTACCTGCAGTACATCCAGGGCCTGAGCGCGGAGGCGGCGGGGCTTCTTTTGATGGCCCAGCCGCTGCTCATGGTGCTCTTCTCCCCGCTCGCGGGGCGGCTCTCCGACCGCCGCGAGCCCCGCTTCCTCGCCTCGGTCGGCATGGCGGTGATGGCGCTCATGCTCGCTTTTCTCGCGACGGCGGGCGAGGGGACGCCCCTCGCTCTCGTCGTCCTCGAGCTCGTGGCGGTCGGCATCGGCTACGCCTTCTTCTCCTCGCCCAACACGAACGCGGTGATGGGCTCGGTCGACCGGCGCTTCTACGGGGTCGCCTCGGCCACGCTCGGCACCATGCGCCTGGTGGGGCAGATGCTCAGCATGGGCATCGCCATGCTGGTCGTGAGCCTGTACGTCGGGCGCGCCGCGATGACGAGCTCGTCCAACCCGCTCTTCCTCAAGAGCATGCACGTCGGCTTCGCGATTTTCGCGGGCCTCTGCGTCGCCGGCGTCTTCGCCTCGCTGGCGCGCGGCAGGCGCGCGGCGCCGACGGCCGACGGAGGGTCCCTGGCATAAGGAGTACGGAATCGGTACTATGGAATCCTGATGGTACATGAGTTTGAAGCAACCTGAAATCGAAACCTCGCCGAAAAATTCCGTCGTTGCGCCGCGCCGCCTCCTGCGGATGATCTACCCCGCCTGGATGACGCGCGACATCTTCCTGGTGTTCTCGGCCCGCTTCTTCATGAGTTCCACGCGGGCCCTGGCGGGCATCGTGGTGCCGGTCTACTTCGCCGTGCTGGGCTATCGCGGATTGACGCTGGGGCTCCTCTACACGATGTCGGCCGTCGCCTCGGCCCTCCTCACGACCCTCATCGGCTGGGCCTCGGACCGCGTGGGACGCAAGCCCTTCCTCGTCGCGACGCCGCTGTTGACCTCGCTGGCCTGCCTGAGCTTCCTCTATTTCCGCGAGGCGCTGCCGCTCTTCGTCTTCGCCTCCCTGGGAACCCTGGGCAGGGGCGCGGGAGCCGGGGCCGGCATGATCGGCCCCTACCAGCCCGCCGAGCAGGCCTTCCTCGCCCAGAAGGTCTCCTCCCGCGACCGCAACACCCTTTTCGGCCGCATGGGCTTCGCCTCGAGCCTCGGCGCGCTCGCGGGCGGCGGACCTATGATCGCCCTCGCGGTCCTGCTCGTCTCGGGCCGCACCCCCGCGGAGTATCACGTCGAGTTCCTCATCGGCGCGGTCTTCGCCCTCGTCTCCGCCCTGCTGGCCATCCCCTTGAAGGAGCCCCGCCCCGCCTGGCGCCGGGGGCGCGGCGCCCAGGCTTCCGCGCCCCGGGGCTCGGCTCGGAAGCGGGCCACGCGCGCCAAGCTCTCGTCCTTCTCCGCTCGGATGCTCATGAGACTCTGGGTGACCAACGGCATCAACGGCCTGGCCGTGGGCTTCTTCGGTCCGCTCCTGACCTACTGGTTCTACCGCCGCTTCGGGGTCGGTCCGGTGCAGATCGGCGCCCTGTACTCGGCCATCAATCTCGCCTCGCTCCTGTCGAATCTCGTGTCCTCGCGGGTCGCCTCGCGCCTGGGCCTCGTGCGGGCGATCGTCATGACCCGCGTCCTCCAGGCCGCCCTGATCATTCCCATGGTGCTCGCCCCTTCCTTCTGGCTCGCGGGCGGGATCTACCTCCTGCGCATGATGGTGCAGCGCCTGGGTCTGCCCCTGCGGCAGTCCTTCGTCATGGGCGTGATCCCCGACGAGGAGCGCGGCCGGGTGGGCGCCCTGTCGAATCTGCCCTCGCAGGTCAACTCGGCCCTGGCCCCCACCTTCGCGGGCTACCTCTTCGAGCACGTGGCCATGGCCCTGCCCTTCGAGATCGGCGCCGTCCTGCAGGGCCTCAACGCCACCTCCTTCTATTTCTTCTTCCGCGGGATCAGGCCGCCCGAGGAGAGACCCGAGCCTCCCGGGCCGACGATCGAATAGGGACCCGTCGCGGCGGCCGGCAACTCCGACCGGCCGCATGCGGCATCCGTCTCGTCCGTACACACCCCACGCTCCCTCGATCGACGCGCTCCCTCCCTCTCCGAGCCCCGAGTGTCAGAACGAAGGCCGCGCGACGCTCGCGGCATCGCCGTTCAGCGTGACCGCGAGGCAGTGATGGCTGCCGCCCGCCGAGACCGTGAGACTGTCGACGAGGTATTCGTCGAAGGCCCCGCCGACGTTCTCGTGGACGTAGTAGTGGTAGTGGCCCGCGAGGATGAGTTTGACATTGTACTGCCCGAAGAGGTCGAGGAGCTCGGCCACCTCCCGCGGATTGGCGAGGCGGTAGTAGTACAGCTCGCTCGCCCCGCCGTAGATCGGATAGTGGCTCATGACGATCTTCGGGTTCGGGTCCGAGGCGAACGCGCTCCGCAGGGCGTCGATCTGGTAGTTGCCCAGGGTGCCTTGGCCCGAGTCCACGAAGTAGATCGAGAAGGCTCCGGCGGCGAGCTTGTAGAACGAGGGTCCGACGTATTTCTTGAAATTGGTCCAGCCGCCGTTGTAGAGGTCGTGGTTGCCGACGGCGGAATACCACTGCAGGTGTTTGGCATTCGAATCCTTGAAAGTCGAGGCCCAGCCGGAGAAGGCCTGGTACTCCGATTCGGCGCCGTCGTTCGCGTCGTCGCCCGCGAAGAGGACGAAGGCGTAGGGCTTGCCGCTGACCGGGTCGGCCGACGCGGCCAAAGCCGCGAAGTTGTTGAGCACCGTGCCGCTCGCCGCGAAGGAGGCCCCGAAGTGCGGATCGCCGACGAAAAGAAAGCTGAAGGGTTGGGTCGCGGATAGCGAGGATGACGACGGCTGCCCCTGCGGGACGGCCATCGACTGCGAGTCCTTGACCCGCGAGGTGACCGCGGCGGCTTCGGCGAAAAGATCAGTGAACGAAAAATAACACGACGAGAGGGCCGCGCTGAGGGCGAAGATCGCTCCCGCGGCCAGCGCGGCGGTCCGGAGGCGGAGCAGGGGCGCTTTGGGGCGACGGAAGCGGCCCGGCGCTCGGTCGTGGACGCTTTGTCCGAAATGGCGCTCAATCATCCTGAAACCATAGCGCGTCCGGAAGGGCTCCGCCAGCCGCCATCCGCCGCGGTCTTTCGCCCGGGGGCTTCGCGGCGTCGCACGCCGTGGTGCCGCGAAGCCGCGGCACCGCACGACGCGTTGCCGCCAGCCGTGGCGCCGCACCCGGTCGTTTCACCGGTCGGCCCGGGGTTCAGTCGATCGCGGCGCGGTAGTAGCCCTTCCGCTCCTGCACCGTCACCGGCAGCCCGTACAGGGCCGAAAGCCGCCCGGGGCTCAAGGCCTCGCGCTTGTCGCCGTCGAAGGCGACGCGGCCGCGGCTCAGGAGGACGACGCGGTCGATCTCGGGGAAGATCTCTTCGATATGATGGGTGACGAGGATGATGGTCTTCCCGTCGCGCGCCAGGGCGCGGAGCGTGTCCAGGAAGCGGTGCCGCGCCGCGAGGTCGAGCCCCGTGGTGGGCTCGTCGAGGAGGAGGGCGGGCGGGTCGGGCACGAGGGCGCGGGCTATCATGACACGCCGTAGCTCGCCCAGGGACATCGTCTCGATGAAGCGCTCGGCCAGATGTCCGGCTTCCAGGCGTTCGAGGGCGCGCCCCGCCCGCTTCTGCATCTCGGGCGTAACCGCGTGATGCCGGAAAATGCCGAAGGAAGCGAAGAAGCCCGAGAGCACGGCATCGACGCCCCGGGTGCGCCTGTTCAAGGTTCCGTCGAGGATCTCGTTCTCCAGCTCCCCGGAGACGATGCCCAACCGCGATCGCAGCTCGAAGACGTTCCAGAGTTCCTCTCCCATGATCGAGACGGGCGGCTCTCCCCGGCCCTCGTCCAGCGGATAGTCGAGGTGGGCGATGAGCCTGATGAGCGAGGACTTGCCCGCGCCGTTCGGCCCCAGGATGGCGCTGTGCTGGCCGGTACCGACGCTGAGGCTCAAGCCTTCCAGGACCTTGTGGCCGGTCCTGACCACGGTGGCTTCCCGGATCTGCAGGAGGGGAACGGAGGCGGGGGAATCGAGATGCGTCATCGTCCAGCCTTTCGCGTCGAGTTCGCGGATGAGTCCCGGCGCCGTTCGCGTTGTGCGACATCGCGTGGACACCCGTGGACCATGGCGGCGGAGCTTCCCGCGGCCGAGGCGCGCGAGCGTCGGCGTGCGCGGGTGCCGACATGCTCGGGCGTCGGCGTGCGAGGGCGTCGAAGTTCGCGGACGCCGAAGTACGCGAGCGTCGACGTGCGCGGGCGGCCGCCTCCATGTCCGACGGGAGTATAGAACTCGGCTCCGCGGGCTTCAAGGCCCCGCGTTTCGGGCGCGTCGGCCGACTCTGCCGCGGCCTTCGTCAGCGCGCCGCGAACTCTCCCCAGACCCCCTCCAGGGCGGCCGACACATTCTTGTAGCGGGTGAACTTCCTCGCGTAGACCGCTGAGCGCGCCGCATCGGGCTCGGCGCGGAAGACGCTGCGGGTCATGCGGCCCGAGGCTTCGCGCAGGTCGGCGTAGAAGGCGCTCGCCACCGCCGCGGCCATGGCGCAGCCGAGAGCTCCGAGCTCCTGGGCGTCGAAGGTCTCGACCGGCAGGCCCGAGACGTCGGCAAAGATCTGGACCCAGGTCCGGGACTTCGCCGCCCCGCCCGCGAGGCGGATGGTCCCGGGCCGCCAGCCCGAGGCTATCAGCTTCTCGATGTGCACCATGTGGCAGAAGACGATCCCCTCCATGACTGAGCGCAGCAGCTGCGGTCTCGTGTGGGTGGCTTCCAGCCCCACGAAGGAGGCCCTGGCCCTGGGGTCGTAGTTCGAGCCGAAGATGTAGGGAAGGAAGACGATTCCCTGCTCGCCGGGACCGACGCTCCGGACCAGCTCCTCCGCGAGCTCGTACAGGCCGAGGCCGCGCTCGGCGGCCTCCCGCCGCTCCGATTCGAGGAAGAGGTTCAGGAACCAGTCGTAGTTCGCGGCCGAGGTGGGGCTCGACTCCTCGAGCAGGTAGAGACCGGGGACGCAGAAGAGCGAGTTCATCATGACGCTGCCGTCGGTGACGGGCTCGGGCGCGACGCGCTCGTTGATGCCCCAGGTGCCCGCGACCACGCAGAGGTTCCGCTCGTCCAGGACGCCGGTCGCCGCCGCGCAGGCGTCGATGTCGAACATGCCGCCCGCCACCGGCGTGAGCGCGGCGAGGCCCGTGGCGGCCGCCGCCTCGGCGCTCACCCGGCCGCAGATCTCGGTCGAGCCGCGCAGGGGCGGCAGCAGGTCGAAGACCTCCTCCAGGCCGAAGTCCTCGAGCAGCTCGCGGTCGAAGCGCCCCTCCTTGATATTCATGAGCGAGGAGCCGGAATAGTCGGTGATCTCCGCGTAGGCCTCGCCGGTGAGCCTGAAGCGGATGTAGTCCTTGACCTCGAAGATCCACTTCGTACGCTCCAGCGCCGCGCTCTCGTGCTCCTTGAGCCAGCGCAGCAGCGAGACCGGTTGACAGGCGAGGATGCTCTGGAAGGTCTTGCCGAAGACCTTGGCGGCCGTGCCGTCCCGCTCCCAGGCCTCGGGATATTCCCAGGCCCTGGTGTCGGTCGACACGATGCCGCGGTACGCGGGCCGGCCGTCCCTGCCCCAGAGGTACAGGCCCTTGCCGTGGCCCGTGCAGGCGATCCCGCGGATCGCGGCCGGGTCGATCGCGGCGGCGGCGAGGGCCTCCGCGATCGCCTCGCAGTTCGCCTGCCAGAGCAGGTCCATGTCGCGCTCGACGAAGCCCGGCTCGGGCGAGAGGACGGGGACCCTGCGCGAGCCCGCCGCCAGCTGCGTTCCGAGCTCGTCGAAGATCGCGGCCTTGGTGAGGCTGCCGCCGTTGTCGATCCCCAGGAAATAGCTCGGCATGGCGGCGCTACTTCAGCACGATGCGCATGAAGTCGAGGGCGCGCTTGGCCTCGGCGTCGAGGTCGCAGCCGGGCATGATGTCGCGCCAGATCTTGATGTCCCGGCCCACCTCTCCTCCCGGCACGAGGAAGGGTTCCATGACGACCGGCCCCTCGAAGCGCATCTTGCGCAAGGTCCTGCCGATCTCGAGCCAGGGCATGTGGCCGTGGCTGGGCGGCTTGCGGTTGCTCTCGCCGATGTGCAGCTGGCCGAGCTTGGTTCCCGCGCGCTCGATCGCGTCGCACATGTCGTCTTCCTCGATGTTCATGTGGTAGGTGTCCAGGAGGATCTTGAGGTTGGGGCTGCCCACGCGAGCGAGGTACTCGAGCGCCTCGTCGCAGGTGTTGAGCAGGAACTGCTCGAAGCGGTTGACGACCTCGACGTTGAACACCACGCCCTGGTCCTCGGCGGCCTTGATCGCCTCTTTCATGTTGCGGACGCTGCGCTCGGCGTAGCGGGGCTTCTCCTCCGGCCTGTCGATGCCCGCGGGCCAGCAGCTGTACAGGATGCCCGACACCGATCGGATCTCCGTTTCGGCCGCGGCGGCGGCGATCTCCTTGAGGAAGGCCACCCCGCTTTTCTGGGCAGCCTGGTCCTCGCTCGAAATGTCGTACTTTTTCACGAGGCCCACGCAGGAGGTGAGGGTGAGGCCCCGGTCCGCCGCCGCTTCCTTGAGCGTGG
>JAJXZP010000324.1 GCA_021779995.1 bacterium
ATAGGCTTCGGCATGCTCGACGCCCTGGCCGGCGGCTCCTCCCCCAGCCCGGAGTTCGGCGACAACACCGAGTCGCTCCTCCTCGCCGCGGGCCTCAACGAGATGCAGATGCTCGGCACGGCCCTCGGCGCCACCCATCCCGAAACCTTCACCTCCATAGCGGGCGTCGGAGACCTCGACGTCACCTGCCGCTCGGTGCACGGGCGCAACCGCCGCTTCGGCCGCGAGATCGTTGAGAAGGGGATACTCGGCCCCTTCCGCGATCTCGACGACCTGCTCGAGCGCATCGGCGAGCTCGGCTATCTTCCCGAGGGCGCCGTGGCCTGCAAGCACGTCGCGGCCATCGCCGCTGAGCGCCGCCTCGAGCTGCCGATCATGGGCGGCGTCCATCGCATCCTCAACCGCGAGCTGGAGCCCCTCGAGTTCCTCGAGGGCTACCTCGCGAGCATGGGGGCGGCGCTGCAGGGCTGAGGCGCCGCGGTCCGGCCCGGCGCCGAGGCCCGGCAGGGCGCCGTTGTCCGGCCGAGCGGCGCGCGAAGCGACCCTGTAGCATCCGAACGGCGCGCGAAGCGGCCCCCTATCATACGAACGGCGCCGCACAACGCGGCGCCGTTCGGAGGCTAGTCCCGCGACTTGCCCGCGATGGAGCGCCGCTCCTTCGAGTAGCCGCGCATGCTCTTGTTGATCGCCTTCCAGCGCTCCGCCTCCGCCCGGCGCGCCGCCGGGTCCGAGCGGCTGTCCAGGTAGGCGACCTCCCGCCTGAGCTTCCTCCAGCTCTCGTAGCGCCCCAGGTCGATGTCGCCCGCCTCCAGGGCGGCCCTGACGGCGCAGCCGGGCTCGTTCTCGTGGCGGCAGTCTCGGAAGCGGCACCGCGTTGCGCGCTCTTCGATCTCTTCGAAGACGGCGTCGACCGACTCCTCTTCCGCCCAGAGCTGAACCTCGCGCAGTCCGGGCGTATCGATGACGAGCGCGCCGCCCGACAGCCGGTAGAGCTGGCGATGGGTCGTGGTGTGCCTGCCCCGCTCGTCGTCGGCGCGGACCTCGCCCGTCGGGGCGAGAGCGCGTCCGGCGAGCGCGTTGAGCAGGGTGGACTTGCCCGCCCCCGAGGAACCGAGGAGGACGATGGTCTTCCCCGGCGCCAGCCTTTCGGCCAGCGATTCCAGACCGCGCCCCTCGGGTGCGCAGACCAGGGCTCGCTCGACCCCGAGCGCCGTCGAGGCCGCCTCCTCCAGCAGCGCCTCGGGATTTTCCGCGAGGTCCGCCTTGGTGATGACGACGACCGCCCGGACGCCCGCCTCCTCTGCGAGGGCGAGGTAGCGCTCCAGCCGGCGGGGATTCCAGTCGCGGCCGGCGGCTATCACGATGAAGGCGCTGTCCACGTTGGCCGCGAGCACCTGGGCCTCCACCTTGTCCCGCCCCGTCTCGCCGGGCGCCTTGCGCGCGAAGGCGCTGCGCCGCGGCAGGACGGCCGTGATCAGCGCGGGGCCCGAAACCTCCGCAACTCCCGCCGCGCCGCCCCCCGCCGCGCCCGCCTGCCGGAGCACGGCCCAGTCGCCCACGGCGGGAAAATCGCCGCCCGTCTCGGCCCTGTTCATGAAAGCTCCGGAGAGCAGCGCTTCGACCTCGACGAGCCCGCCCGCCGCATCGGCGCGCAGCGCGGAATACCTGCCCCGCCGGACCTCGACGATCCGCGCGGGCAGGTCGCCCGGCTCGGCCAGGGACGCGAAAGCGCGCGCGAAACCCTCATCGAATCCGAAAGCAAGAAGAGCCTCGATGTTCGAATGCTCGTTCTCTCGACCTATCTCGACGTGTTGCACGATGAATATTCCTTCTACCTGTCCTCTCCGCGGGAACCTTCGCCAGGCGAAGTCCCAGGAATTCCGCATAAGCCCTTCGCTGGTCGGCGGGAGATTGTCTGTCCCGAACGAACCAGGGCCGGCGCGGAACGCGACACGACGCGCAGCTCGGCCGCCATCGCGAACGGGCCGCGCTGTCCTCTGCGAGGTGATCGGGTTGTGGAAAGGGGAGGAAGGCCGAGCTCGGCGCCGACTAGGCGCCGTGTCGACTGCTTTTCAATCCCTGCGAAGGGGAAGTTCGCGGTCCCGATTCCCTCGGACTGCCGCAAGGGCCGAAGATGCGGTGTGCTTGTTCATGGCGTCCTCCTGGGGAAAAAGGGATTCTGGACCGTAGGTCCGACGGGCCGGATCGGTCTGCCGCGCCGCTCCACGAGGGAGCCGCGCACATCGACTATATTCACGCGCCCGGTTTTTTGTAAAGAGGGACCGGGCCCGCGGGACCACTCCCGCTCCCAAGAGTCGAAGCGTCTCACGATGCAAAGCCGGCGCCGGCGATGATGCAGGGCGGTCATTGCCTCCGCCAAAAGGACGGGGCGCCCGAAAAAGCGAGGGGAGGCATTCCGCAGGCACCGAAGGGACGGAGGACCGCCTCTCTCCCGCTTTTTCGAAGGCGGGGCCCCATCAGTAAAGGCGAAGTCAATCCACCCTATGC
>JAJXZP010000210.1 GCA_021779995.1 bacterium
ATGGCGTCCGCCATGGCCGCCGCGCTAGCGGCCGCGCTGGCGATCGCGGCGGCCGCGGGGGGGCTCGCTTCCTGCTCCTCGGCGCCCAAGGCTCCCGATGCCGTGTACGACACGCGGAACAAGGCGGCCGATTACGCCAAGCTCGGCGACGGGTTCATGGCGACGGCTCAGTACGAGCTCGCCGAGAAGTATTACCGCGAGGCCCTCCAGGCCGACTCGTCGGTGGATAATCTCGAAGGCGTGTCGAAGTCGCACACCTCGCTCGCTCGGGCGTATCTGGCGGCGGGGAAATCCGACGAAGCCCGCTCGCAGTTCGCGAGCGCCCTCGACTACGGCCGCATGGCCGGCTCGGGGCCGGCCTCATCGCTCGCCACCTCGGGCCTCGGCGAGGTCGCCTATCGCGAGGGCGACAAGGAAGGGGCGCTCAAGCTGTTCGAAGGCGCGGTCTCCCTCGCCGGCGCGGACGGGAGCTCCCTGGCCGTGGCGCTCCACGACGAGGGCGTGGTCAAGGCCGCCCTGGGCCGGAAGCCCGAGGCCATGGCGGACCTGGAGCGCGCGGCCTCGATCAACCTGGGCCTCAAGCGCTGGATCGAGCTGGCGGCGAACCGCTACGTCATGGCCTCGCTGCTCGCCTCCGGGAACCGGCTCGAGGAGGCTTCGGCCATGGCGCTTTCGGCGCTCGACGCCGACAAGCGGGCCGAGAACGGCAGGGGCATCGCCGGCGATCTGGCGGCGCTCGCCAGTCTCGCGACCCGCATGGACCGGAAGGCGGAAGCCTGGGACTACTGGCGGCGCTGCTTCGATTCGGCCCTGGCCAACGGCGAGCCGGCCGAGGTCCGGACGGCCCTGACCGCCCTGGTGGCCTTGGCGGACGGGCTCGGCAAGACGGCGGAGAAGGAACGCTACGCAGCCTTGCTCGCCAAGCTCGACGCGGCTCGGAAAGCGGAGCTCAATCCGGGCCGATGACCGTCCCGAGGAAGGACCTGCCGGAAAGGATGGCCCGGAGATTGTCCAGATCGCGGCCCGCCGCGCAGACGACCTCGAGGCGGAGTTCCGCCGCGAGGCGGGAGGCCACGGGATCGAAGGGCAGGTTTTTGCCCGGCGTCCATTCCTCGCCCACGATCGCCCGGAAGTCCTTCCAGGATATCGCGTCAATGGGAGTGGCGGCGGGATCGGTCCGCGGATCGCCGGTGTAGACCTTCGCGATGTTCGACAGGTTGAGGAGCCTTTCGGCCCCGAACTTCCGGGCGAGGAGAACCGCGTCGTAGTCGGTCGAGAAACCCGGTTTCCAGCCCGCGGCCACCAGCACTCTCCCCATGAAAAGTCCCACGGAGCTGGGATCCGTGACGACCTCCTGCGGACAGAGTTCGCCGAAGACGGCTTTCACGAGCTGGGCGTTCAGCCTCGTGGCCATGACGCCGATCCAATCCTGCGCCTCGTCCGAGCCGCTCTCCGCGCCGTCCAGACAGTCGCGGTAGGCCTTCTGCCACAGGCGCGCCGGGCCGCCGCCGCCGACGACGAGGATAAAGCGCCGCTGCGGGTCTTCGGCCAGGTGCTCGCGCACGAGCGCGGCGAAGGCGCGGAGGAACTCGGGGTCGGGCCTCTCGGGCGCGACTATCGAACCGCCGAGCGATAGCACGGTGATCACATTCCACCTCCGGCTGGGCATGATAGCGGTTGGGGGGCCTGCGGGTAAAGCGAGGAGAGGTCCTCGCTCAGGAGCGACCGGCCCCGCTCCGACGCGCCGGCTCCCCGGCGACGGCCGCGCTCCAACGCGTCGGCTACCCGGCGACGGCCGCGCTCAGGCGCCCTCGGCGCCGTTCAGGCCGGCCTTCCGCCGTTTGCGCTCGTACATCGACGCGTCGGCGATCCTGAGCAGGGCCTCGCCGTCGGTGGCGTCGTCGGGGAATATGGCGAGGCCGACGCTCGCCCTGACGCCGCAGGTCCTCCCGTCCGGCAAGACGATGGGCTCGGCGATGGCCGCGCCGATCTTCTCGGCCACGATCGCCGCGTCCTCGACCCGCGCCACCTGATCGAGCAAGACGGTGAACTCGTCTCCGCCCATCCTGGCGGCCGTATCGGAGTCGCGGATCATGGACCGCATGCGGCGGGCGGCCTCGCGCAGCACGAAATCCCCGGAGGCGTGTCCGAAGCGGTCGTTGATCGGCTTGAAGCCGTCGAGGTCGACGTAGAGCAGGGCGAAGCGTCTGCCTTCGCGCCTGGCGCGAGCCACGGTCCCCGCCAGACGGTCGAAATACAGCACCCGGTTGGGCAGGTCGGTGAGCACGTCGTAGTGCGCGAGCTGTTCGTTCCTTCGGAGGTCCGCGGCGACGTTTCTGGCCAGGAGCACGAGGAGCGCGCAGACGAAGGCTACCGAGAAGCCGTAGCCTAGCAGGCGGACCGTCCAGGGGGCGAGGGCTTCGGAGCGGGTACCGCCCACCGCGACGTAGAAAGGGAACCCACGGCAGGCGCGGATCGAGTACAGGAACGCTCCGCCCTCCGCGTAGGCGACGGCGCCGGGGCCGTCGTGCGCCGCGAAGCTTTCGAGGAGGGCTTTCAGCGGAGCATTCGAAGGCTCGGAGCCCGTGGCGCCGGCGTGGGCCGGCAGCCGGGCCACGATCCGCATCCCCGCATCGAGGATGGCGACGAAGCCCTGAGCGCCCACGTCGAGCTTGGACAACTCGTCCTGGAAGTAGTCCGTGTCGATGTCGGCCGCGGCCACAGCGACGAGGCCGCGTCGCGCGTCCCGCAAAGCGCGCGCGATGGTCACGACAAAGCGGCCGTCGGAGCTCCGATACACGCGCGACGCGCGGGAATCCAGGTTCGCGGAAGCCGACAGGGCCTCGAAAAAGCGCCGGCCCGCGACGCTTCGGTCGGCGCGGCGGTCGCTCGAGGCGAGCGAGTTCCCTTTCGCGTCGTACAGGACGAGGGAGGATACCTGTTCGAGCGTCGAGGCTTTCTGCGAGAGTATGCGGACGAGGTCGGACGCGCGCTTGGGGTCGAGCCCCGATTCGAGGTAGGGAAGCATGCGCCCGGCGACGTCGCGCAGCACGTAGCCGGTCTCGTTGAAGGTTCCGACGATGCGCTCCGCGAGGAGGAGACTGAGGTTCGACGATTCCAACCGGGCCTTTTCGAGGGAGTTCTTGTACGACTCGCCGAGTTCCACGCCGAGCACGCCGAACAGGACGATGCCCGCGGCGATCAGGGCCGCGACAACGCGGCCCTTCTTGAGTGTCGAGCGGAACCTGCCGGCTATGTCCACGAGGCAAAGCCTAGCGCGCGGCGCGGCGTAAGGCAAATTTCAAGGCTGCGTCCGGAGGCCGGACGCAGCGCGAATCGGCGAGTCGCCGGCAGACCGGAACTGCGCTCAGAAGCCGTCGGGCGAGGAGAAGAAGTTGTCCTCCCCGCCGAAAAAGCCGCCTTCGGTATCCCGCTCGGCGAAGAGCGCCTCGATGTAGCGATACCGGGCGACCTCGGCGGCCAGATGGTCGCGCTCGGCCTTGACCGAGGCGATGAACGCGCCCGCCGTCAGGCCGGGTGCCACGAGGACTTTTTCCGCGTCGGTGCCCGCGACGATGGCGGAAATCTGATCCACGCGATAGTAGACCCGCTCGAAGATGAAGAGCACCTTGCGGATGTTGAGGAGATAGCCCGCCATCTCCTTCTTCTCCTGGAGCACCTCCGGAGAGAGGGGGTCGATCTTGGCGCCGCTCTGATCCTCCTCGGCCCACCTGCGGGGCGTCGGCGATTCCTCGAAGGGTTTGTAGGCTTCGGCGAACCGGGCCGCCAGATCCCGGTAGCGCGCGGCGTAGTCGGCGAGGGCGCGGGGGGCGTCCGCCTTGAAGGCGTCGATTTCTTCGGTCATCCAGCGATCGGTGAAGTCCTTGATCGAGGAAATCGCCACGGGGATCCGCTCGAAGCCCTGGTCCGGCCTTTTCACGACGCCGTGCCCGGCGGGCACGGGCACCTCGTCGGTGCCGTCGGTGACGGCGACCTCGCCACGGGTGCAGGTGACGAGCACATCGTCGTCGACCGAGACGGCGACGCCGTACTCGGTGCCGCGCACACCCATCATCGCACTGTCGGTGACGACGTTGACCCGGGGCGAGCCCGCGATCTTGGTCACCTTGGAGCGCAGGGACCCGGTGAGGAAATCGATGGTCGTGCGGCTCTGGCCATCCATGAAGTCGAGCTTGAGGTAGAGCGTGGAGCGCGGATCGACCGTGACGGTACCACGCATCCCGGTGGCTTTGTCCATGGCGATGACCACCTGGCCGTCTCCGCCGGTCCTGATGAGGTCCCCCGACAGCAGGGGGTCGTCGATGTTGGGATTGGAGATGATCCTGCCGACCCTGCTGATCGTGACCGTGCCTTCGATATAGTCGATTCGTCCGAGCTCGACGCTCTGGAGAGCCCAGGCGGCCAGGGCGCTCGCCGCGAGTACCGCACCCATGAATAGACGCTTCATGTCTTCGCTCCTTGCTGGTGGTCGATCGAAGTATAGCGCCGGATCGCCGAAATTTCGAAGGCCGGCGGCGGCGGGTTCGGGGTGCCGATCGGCCGCGGTTTCCGTACCTTATACGACATGTATCCGCGGACCGCCGCCTGAGCGCGCGGCCCGCGGGCGAGGAGGCGATCGTGTCCAGAAAGATGTTCATGGCCCTGCTCACGGTGACGGCGCTCGGCCTTCGGGGCGTGGCCGCCCAGGAGGCGCTCCCCCGGGCCGGGGGAAGCGGCGTGCTGGACGAGTGGAGCTCGGTGAAGGCGCCGCCGCCGCCGCCGCTGACGGAGCTCCGGCTCGATCCGCGGAATACGGCGCTTCTCGTCTTGGATATGCAGCACGCCCTGGTCGATGCGGCCAGCCGCCCGCGAGCGGCGGCGGCGGTGCCCGCCTTCGCCGCCCTGCTCGCCCGGGCGCGGGGCGCCGGAGCCTTCGTCGCCTACAGCACGATACCCAGGGGGACGAGCGCCGACATTTTTCCCGAGCTCGCGCCCGCCGCGGGCGAGCCCGTCGTGCATGCGGGCGTGGACAAGTTCTTCGGGACGGAGCTCGACGCCATCCTGAAGTCGCGGGGCATCAGGACTCTCATCGTGACCGGCACGGTGGCGAACGGCGCGGTGCTCTTCACCGCCACGGAGGCGGCTCTCCGGGGCTACAAGGTGGTGGTGCCGGTCGATTGCATGCCCGCCGCCGATCCCTACGCCGAGCAGTTCACGGCCTGGCAGCTCGTGAACGGCCCGGGGACGAGAAACGCCGCGGTCCTGGTCCGCTCGGAGGGCATCGGCTTCTAGCGCGGGCCCTCCGCCCCGGGGTATGCTCGCCGCCATCATGGGATTCAGGCCGTTTCGCGCCGCGCGTCGGCGCCGCATTCTCGAGCGCTCGCCCATTCCCGACGAGCTGTGGGACTGGGCGTTGAAGGAGCATCGCATTTTCCGCTGGCTCGGCGAGGCCGATCGGTCCCGGCTGCGCGAGCTCGCGACGATCTTCCTGGGCGAGAAGATCTTCGACCCGGTGGACGGCGCCGAGGTGGACGAGGAGCTCAGGGTCTCCATCGCCGCCCAGGCCTGCCTCCCCCTTCTCGGCCTCGACCTGGACTGGTACGACGACTGGTCCACGATCATGGTCACGCCGCGCGAGTACGACGTGCGCCAGAAGGACGTGGACGAGGCCGGGGTGGTCCACGAGTACGACGACGAGTTCGCCGGCGAGGCCTTCTCGCTCGGGCCGGTGGCGCTCTCCCGCGCCGATGTGGAGGCCTCGGGCTGGGGCGACGGCTACAATGTCGTCATCCACGAGATGGCGCACAAGCTCGACGGCAGGGACGGCCGCTTCGACGGCTGCCCCCCGCTGCGGCCCGGCATGGCGGCCGGCGCCTGGCGGGCGGCTTTCTCGGCCGCCTTCGGGGATATCCGAAGCAAGATGGAGCGGCCGCCGAGCCGCCGCTCGGCCAGGCGCAAGGGCCCGCGTATCGACAGCTACGCGGCCGAGTCCCCGGAGGAGTTCTTCGCGGTCGTCTGCGAGTATTTCTACGAAAAGCCCCACCTCTTGCGCTCCGAGTATCCCGAGGTCTACGCCCAGCTCGTCCTTTTTTTTGGACGGGATCCCGCCGAGGCCTAGACCGGCGCGGCCGCACTGGGCCGCCTCGACCGCCCCGGGCCGCCTCAGGCCGCCTCAGGCCGCACCGGGGGGGCGTGCGTCCGTCCGGCTGAGGCCTAGCGCGGCGAGGCCGATCCGGGGTCCCTTCGGCCGGGCGGACGAGGTCCGTGCCGTTCCTCGCCGCGCGCCGCGCGCCGCTCCGTGCCGCCCCGCCCGAGCCAGGAGGGCGCGTGGATCACCTGCGGGAGATCGCTCAAGGGATGATCGCCGACGAGGACCGTGGCGCCGTAGGCGGCCGCGATCGTCTCGGCGGTGATCACCTCGCGCGGGGCTCCTATCGCCGCCAGCGTGCCGTGCGAGAGAAGGGCCACCCGGTCCGCCACCAGGGCCGCGAGATTGAGGTCGTGGACGCTGAGGGCCACGGCCCTGCCCTGGGCGGCGAAGTCGCGCAGGAGGCCCAGGACCTCCATCTGCCGGCCGAGGTCCAGGTCGGCGGCGGGTTCGTCGAGCAGGAGGAGCCGGGGCCGCTGGGCCAGGGCGCGGGCGACGAGGACCCGGCGGAACTCCCCACCCGAGAGCTCGGTGACGGGCCGGGAGGCGAGTCCGCCGAGGTCGGCGGCCGCCAGAGCCTCGTCGACCGCGCGCCGCTCCTCGGCCCCCTGGGCGCCGAACCAGCCCGTGGCCGCGAAGGTGCCCGCCTCGACGTAGCTCCGCACGGAAGCCGGCCACGAGGGCCACTCGGTCTGCAGGACCCGGGCCACGATCTTCGCGCGCTCCATGCGCGAGAGCGACTGCGCCTGGACGAGTCCCTTCGGCCCTTCCAGGAGCGCCTCTCCGCCCAGGGGCGGCAATTCGCCCGAGAGGGTCCGGAAGAGCGTGGTCTTGCCCGAGCCGTTGGGCCCGATGAGGGCGAGGACCTCGCCTTCCCTCAGTTCGAGGTCGACGCGGTCGAGCACGGGGCGGTCGGGATAGCCGCAGGCGAGGCCGCGCGCGACGGAAACGGCCTTCAATGCTCCACTCCCGAGGGACCGCGGCGCGCGAGGAGGCGGAGGAAGAGGGGCGCGCCCACGAGGGCCGTGACGATGCCGACCGGCAGCTCGAGGGGAGCGGCTATCGAGCGCGCCACGGCGTCGGCCACCATGAGGAGGGCGGCCCCCGCGGCGGCCGAGGCGGGAATGAGCTTCCGGTGGCCGCTTCCGACGAGGAGCCGGGCCAGATGCGGTCCCAGGAGGCCGACGAAGCCGATGACTCCGCCCGCGGACACCGCCGAGGCGGCGCCCAGGGCCGAGGAGGCCACGGCCAGGGCCCGCGTGCGCCCGACATCGAGACCCAGGGAGGACGCGGCCTCTTCCCCCGCGCCCATGATGTCCAGCGGCCGGGCGAGGGCCAGGGCGATGAGGATGGAGACGGCCGTGCCCGGAAGGGCCGCGGCCAGGTCGGTCCAGCTCTTGCCGCCGAAGCCGCCGAGCAGCCAGAAGAACACCCGCTGTAGGTCGCGCTGGTCGAAGGTGACGATGAGCGACACCAGGGCCGCGAGAAAGGAGCCGATGGCGGCCCCGGCGAGCAGCAGCGAGGCTCCGGGCGCCCGGGAGCGCCCCGAGCGGGCGACCGCCCAGACCAGGGCCGCCGCCGCCAGGGCGCCCGCGAAGGAGAGCGCCTGCACGGCCCCGACCGCGGCCAGGGGAGAGGCGATCCGGAACGCCAGGGCGGCGACGGCTCCCAGGGAGGCGCCCGAGGAGACGCCCAGGGCGTAGGGGTCGGCGAGGGGATTGCGGAAGAGGCCCTGCAGCACGGCCCCGGCGCAGCCGAGGGCGGCTCCCGACACGCCGGCCACGAGGGTGCGCGCGAGGCGCAGCTCCCAGACGATCGTGACCGCGATCGGGTCCGCGTGCACCCCGGGGAAGATGCGCGAGGCGAGGGCCGCGAGCACCTTCTCCGGTGCGATCGGGGCCGCCCCCAGGCAGAGGCTGCCGAAGAGCGCGAGGACGAAGGCCGCCGCGGCGAGGGCGACGCCGAGACCGGAGCGGAGGGGCCGGGACTTGGCGCCGGCCGCGGGGGGTCTCACGGGACGAGCTCCGGATGGATGACCTTGAGCACCGCGAGGAGTCCCGTCGCGAGCCGCGGGCCTGCCCTGGAGACGAGGTCGGCCGGGACGAGGAAGAGGCGCCCGCTCCGGACGGCGGGGATATCCTTCCAGCCGGGCTTAGCCGAGAGCCGGGCCTCGCTCATCCTGGCGCCGAGGTCGTCGGGACCGATGATGATCTCGGGAGAACGAGTGAGCACTTCCTCGGCGCTGACCACGGGCCAGGGACCCGGGAGGTCGGCGAAGATGTCCCGCCCGCCTGCGGCTTCGACGAGCTGATGGGCGAAGGACCTGCGCCCGCAGGTCATGAGCGGCTCGTCGCTCACTTCCCAGAACACTTTCGGGCGCCGGGCCATGGGAAGCGAGGAGGTGAGGAACTTGACCTTCTCGATGGCGCCCGTGAAGGTGGCCGCGGCCCTGATTCCCTGGTTTTTCGTGCCGGCGAGCTCGCCCAGGGCCATCATGCCATCGGCTATGGCGACGAAATTCTCGGGCTCGTACGCGAACACGCGGATGCCCAGCTTGACGAGCGCGGCCTCGATCTGCGCCTGGAGGCGTCCGGCCGTCACCACGAGGTCGGGCTTCAAGGTGAGGATCTTCTCGATGCTGAGGGTCTCGGGCGAGAAGCCTCCGACCTTGGGCAGCGCGCGCGCCGCATCCGGATAATCGCAGTACGTGGTGTCGGCGACCATCGCCGGTCCGGCGCCCGCGGCGTAGAGCGCCTCCGTCGCCTCGGGCGAGAGCGAGACGATCCGCCGCGCGGGGGCGCTCAGGGAGATCCTGCGCCCGAGCGAGTCGAGGGCGGACACGCCCTGGGCCTGCGCCGCGAGCCGTGCGCCGCCGCCGGCGAGGACCGCGGCCGCGAAGACCGCGGCGGCGAGCGAAGAGAGCCGGAACCGGGAAATGCCCGTTCGCATAACCTTACCCCCTCCTGAGTCGATCGAGATTCATCGCAGGATCATCCTTCGGACACTCCCGCCTCGTCGAAGGTGGCCATCTCGTCGAGGACCCGGCAGGCGGCGTCGCAGAGCATCATGGCCAGGGCGGCGCCCGTCCCTTCGCCGAGCCGCAGGCCCAGGTCCAGGAGGGGCGTGAGCCCCAGGGAAGCGAGCACGATCCGGTGGCCGGGCTCGACCGAGACGTGCGAGGCTATCATATAATCGGCGCAGGCGGGGCAGATCCCGCGGGCTATCAGGGCGCCGGCCCCGGAGATGAAGCCGTCGATGAGCACGGGGACGCGGTGCGCGGCCGCGGCGAGGATCGTGCCGGCGATGGCGCCGATTTCGAAGCCCCCCACCGCGGCGAGCACGCCGAGCGCGTCCGCGCGGTCGGGCTTGTTGACCTCCAGCGCGCGCTCGATCACCGCCGTCTTTCGCTTGAGGCCGGCCTCGTCCACGCCCGTGCCGCGGCCGACATTGTCCTCGGGGGGGGAGCCGGCGATGACCGTCTCGGTGGCGGCGCAGAGGTCGGT
>JAJXZP010000158.1 GCA_021779995.1 bacterium
GTGGTCGCCTCCCGGAGGGGCATTGCCATAGAGGGCCTCGTTGATTTCACGGTCGGTCGCGTCGACCCCGACCTGCAGAACCTTGACCAGAACCCCGCGCCCCTCGGGAACGCGGCACACATGGGGGTGGGGCTGGTCATGGATCGTGGGGAGCGGGATCTTTCGCATCGTCGGGCGCAGTTCGATGGGCTGGCGGGCGATGTATCTCGTGGGGATCGCCCCGCTCCTCGTGGTCTTCTTCATCCGCACGAGTCTTAAGGAGACGCGCCGCTTCGCCCAGGCGCGCGCCGCTTCGCCGCGAGGGCCGGCCTTCGGCGAAATCCTGCGGCCGCCCCACCGCCGCAAGCTCGTCCTCGTGGCCCTGCTCTGGTGCTTCATGTATCTGGGCTACACCGCGGTCTACACCTTCTACACGACCTTCGCCATGGACGAGCGGGGGCTCACGGTGAGCCAGGTCAGCCTCATCGCGGCTGTCGCCTTCACGCTGGGACTCGGGGGCTTCATAGCCGCGGGGAGGCTCATGGACGCCTGGGGCCGGAGGCCCACCGCCATCACCTTCTTCACGGCGGGCGGGATTTCCACGGCCCTGGCCTTCCAGGCGCCCCGGGCCCTGCTCGGCCCGGCCCTCGTCGTCCTCATCTTTTTCATGACCGCCTACCTCACGATCTGCGGCACCTACACCGCGGAGCTCTTCCCCACGCGGCTGCGCGCGAGCGCCGCGGCCTGGACGAACAACACCCTGGGCCGCGTCGGCATGGTCCTGGCGCCCGTCCTCGTGGGCACGCTCGCCGGTCCCCTGGGCGGCGTCGGGCCGGCGGTGAGCCTCATGGGGCTCTTCCCCATACTGGCGGCGGGGATCGTGCTCTTCTTCCTGCAGGAGACCAAGAACTTGGAGCTGGAGGAGATCAGCCTTTAGGGGAAGGTGGAGGGGCCGCGGCGGGCGCCGGCTTGGGGCGAGCGCCAGATTGCGGCGAGCGCCGGCTTGGGGCGAGCGGCTAGAAACTCGAGAGGACGTAGATCCCGAGCAGGGTCTCGACGGTCAAGAGATCTTCGGAGGGGAGACAGGAGGCGCGGGCCTGGGCCTCGAGCTGATCGATATACCAGAAAAAGAGCCCGAACTTCGGGTCGATCCTGAAGCAGTAGACGAGAAAATCGGAGGCCCGGCTCTGGGCGCCGAACAGCAGATGGGCCAGGGCGTGGGCCAGGGCGACGAAGCGCTTGAAGGCCGAGGCTATGCTGCCGTCGCGGAAATCGCGCTCGACGGCGAAAAGGTCGTCGAGGAGCCGTTCCTTGGGTTTTTCGTCCGTCTTCTCGACCCAGGTCTTGTGGACGAGGAGCTCGACATTTTCATGGAAGATATGCAGCAGGCGGTCGATGCGGGCCAGCCGATCGGCGGGCGGGCCCACGAGGTAGTGCTGGAACTCGCCGGGATCGCCCATCAGGTCGGCGAGCTGAGCGGCGTAGCGGTTCCGCTTCTCGCCGGCGGCGCCGACGAGGAGCGGCAGCACCGCGAAGGCCGCCTTCTCGGCTTCGGTCACAAGGCGGTCGTCGATCGCGGTTTCCACAAAACTCATGGTTTACCATGTCAAGAAAGGCGATTCTTGGTCAAGACCCCGGGCTGCGCCGCTCGGTTCCGAGGCGGGTGCGGATACAGAGCCGAGTTTTGCGCACGGGCCCGTCATAAGGAGGAGGAAACCCATGGTAGTTCGCTGTTCCTGCGGTCGGGTGGAGTTCGAAGCGAAGGGCATGCCCATCCTGACAAGCGCCTGCTACTGTGACGATTGCCAACGGGCATCACGCGAATTGGAATCGCTTCCCGGCGCGCCTCGCCTTTTGGGGGAAGATGGAGGGACGTCCTACGTCCTCTACAGAAAGGACAAGGTCGCCTTCCCGAAGGGCAAGGAACTGCTCCGGGACTACCGCCTGGAGGGAGAACCGTTCACCAAACGGGCCGTGGCCTCGTGCTGCAACTCGGCAATGTACCTCGAGTACGAGAAAGGGCACTGGTTCTCGCTCTACCGAGACAGATGCGTGGGTCCGATACCGCCCGTTCAGATGCGCCTCCAGACCCGGTTCAAGCCGGAGGCTGCGGTTCTTCCGAAGGACGCACCCGCTTTCAAAGCCTTCCCGCCCAGATTCATCGTCAGGCTCCTTTGGGCGAGGCTCGCGATGCTCCTCGGACGGTGACGACGGAGGCGGCCGACCCGGCAGGCTCGCCCCTTGCCCGCAGGACGGAGACGCGAAAGCCTTCCTCGGACGGAGCCGCTATTGGAAACCGGAGCGAATGGGCGGCCGGTTTCGAAGGCGGCCGGCTTCGAAGGCAGGCGACTTTGGAAATCGGCCCACGCCGGATCGCACATCGTTGCCGCGCCGGCCTGGAGGTCTTGCGGGCCGGAAAGAAGGGGGGCTATTCTCGTCCTAATCATGAACGATATACGGATCCTATCCGAAGAAGGTTTCGGTCTCGGTTTCGTGCCGCAGGCTTTTCTGGCCCCGGGGGAGGACGAGTACCGCATCCGCGATGTCCAGCTCGTCGAGCAGCTCGGACGCAACCCCTCTTCCTACCGCCGCCTGAGTCCGCACGAGATCGAGACCCTCGTCAAGAACGGCAACAGCTGCCGGGACTGGGATCTCATGCGCGTCTCGGACCCCTTCGCCCCGGAACTCGTCAAGAACTGCGAGTTCGCCGGGCTCGTGCGCCTGGGCAAGCTCGAGCGGGTCGTCCTCGAGCACCACGAGACCCAGGTGCCGGCGGGCATCGCCAACTCGCGCATCATCGCCTGCGACATCGGCGACAACTGCTCCATCCAGGACTCGACCTACCTCGCGCACTACATCATCGGCGACGGCTGCATCCTCCTCGCCAACGGCGAGATCCACCTGTCCAACCACGCCAAGTTCGGCAACGGCATCGTCATCGAAGGCGAGGGCGAGGAGCTCCGCGTCGAGCTCGACCTCATGAACGAGGCGGGAGGCCGCTCGGTTCCGCCCTTCGAGGGCATGATCTGCGCCGACGCCTACCTCTGGGCCCGCAGGCGCGACGACGAAAAGCTCCTGTCGGCCTTCCGCTCCATGACCGAGGCCATGTTCGACCATCGCCGAGGGCGCTACGGCACGATCGGCCGGCACTCGGTGCTCAAGTCCAATCGCGTGATCAAGGACGTGGCCATCGGCGAGTGCGCCTACGTGAAGGGCTCGAACAAGCTCAAGAACCTCACGATCCTCTCGAGCGAGGCGGAGCGGAGCCAGATCGGCGAGGGGGTCGAGCTCGTCAACGGCATCGTCGGCTACGGCTGCCACGTGTTCTACGGCTGCAAGGCCGTGCGCTTCGTCATGGGCCCCAACTCGGCCTTGAAGTACGGGGCCAGGCTCATCCACTCCGTGCTGGGCGACAACTCGACCGTCTCCTGCTGCGAGATGCTCAACAACCTCATCTTCCCCGCCCACGAGCAGCACCACAACACGAGCTTCCTCGTGGCCAGCCTCCTCAAGGGACAGAGCAACCTGGCGGCCGGCGCCACGGTGGGCTCGAACCACAACTCGCGCTCCAACGACGGCGAGATCGAGGCGGGCCGGGGCTTCTGGCCGGGCCTCTGCACCTCGCTCAAGCACTCCTCGCGCTTCGCCTCCTACTGCCTGCTGGCCAAGGGCGACTACCGCTTCGAGCTGGACATCGCCCTGCCCTTCTGCCTCGTCGACGACGACCGGCACCGCGAGCGGCTCGTCCTCTCGCCCGCCTACTGGTGGACGCACAACCTCTTCGCTCTCATGCGCAACGAGTCGAAGTACCACTCGCGCGACAAGCGGGCGACGAAGACGCAGGCTATAGAATTTTCACCCTTCGCCCCCGACACGGCCGAGGAGATCGTCGCGGCCGTGGGCCTCCTGGAGGAGTGGACGGGCGCCGCCCTGGCGCGCCTCGAGGGCCGCGACCCGCGGAAGCTGCCCGCCGCCGAGCTGCGCGCCGCGGGCGCGGCGATGCTCGACGGGGAGGAGGACCTGAGCGACCTCGAGGTCCTGGGCGAGGCGGTGGAGCGCTCGCAGCGCCCCGCCGTGGTCCTGAAGCCGCGGCGCGCCCGGGCGGCCTACCGCGAGATGCTCCTCTGGTACGGAGCCAGGACGGTCCTGGACTTCCTGGGCGCGCAGGCCGATCCGCCCGCGGCGCTGCGCGGCCTTTCCGGCCCGCGCGAGGCATCGTGGGAGAACCTCGGCGGCCAGCTCGTGCCCGCTTCGAAGCTCGAAGCCCTGCTCGCGCTCGCCCGCGCGGGCGCTCTGCGCGACTGGGACGCCATGCACGCCCAGTACGCCCGCCTCGCGGCCGAATATCCCACCGACAAGGCGCGTCACGCCCTCGCCTGCCTGCACCTCGTCTTCCCGGGGCGCGGCCCCGAGGAGACCCTCCGCGCCGCCCTGGCCGAGCTCACGCTCCTCTCGCGCAGGGTCGAGGCGGCGGTGCTCCAGGGGCGGCGCAAGGACTACGAGAACCCCTTCCGCAGGGCGACCTACCGGAGCGAGGCGGAGATGGCCGCCGTCGTCGGCCTGCCCGAGGACAACGCCTTCGTGCGGCGCACGGCCCTGGACATGGAGGAGCTGCGCGGCCGCGTCGCGGCCCTCGAAGGGAAGCTCGGCTAGGCCTTCCCGGACCGGTCCACCGGCCCGGCCGCCGCCCGAGCGGGCTCTAGACCGCGTTCAGGCCGCCGCCCGAGCGGGCTCTGGACCGCCGTTCAGGCCGGCCGCCCGAGCGGGCCCTAGACCGCGTTCAGGCCGGCGGCGCGGCGCGCGAGGTAGCGGCGGTAGACGAGCCAGGAGGCCGGCACGGTGAGGGTCACCGCGGGGTAGAGGATCTGCGCGTAGTCGTCGGTGACGAAGGACAGGGCGAGGAAGACGCCCGCGCCGAGGGCCCTCCCGAGGTTGAGCACGATCTCGACGGCAATGTTCCTGCCCGCGATGTCGCCCTCGAGCTCGATGTACCGCGCGAGGATGCCGAAGAAGGCGGCGTTGAAGGGCAGGAAGACCAGGGCCTCGGCGAGCTTCCAGATGAGGCCCGACGCGGCGGCCCAGCCCGCGGTCGGCAGGGCGACGAGGATGATCGAGGAGACGACGGCCGCCAGGGAACCCCAGCCCCAGAAGGCCGAGGAGCGCCGGCTCGTCATGGTCTTGCCCGCGACGTAGTTCGCGCCGATGCCGAAGACCGCGAACAGGATCGAAAGCTGCCCGGCCACCGCGTCGCTCTTCGCGGCCTGCAGGACGAGGATGCTCATGATGGACCAGCTCGCCCCGTCGCGCACGCCGTAGACGAAGCTGGCGTCCATGGCGAAGCGCCAGCCCGGACCGCCGCCCGGCCTGAAGTGGCGGAGTATCCGTATCGGCGCCCGCACCTCGCTGACGCGCAGCGAGACGGCGGCGGCGGCCATGAAGGCCATGACCGCCGCGATGAGCAGGAAGATGAGGGCGTAGCCGGTCTCGGGCCGCGGCGCGAGCTCGATGGCCGCCGTGGCGAGCAGCGGCCCCGCGGCGCCGGCGGCCGAGCTCAGGGCCCCGGCGATCCCGAAAAAGCGCCCGCGCTCGCCCTCGTCCACCGCCTCCGCCAGGACTATGTTGAAGGGAAACCAGAAGAAACCGTTCGCCAGTCCGTTCACCGTCCCGATGAGATAGAGCAGCTGCGCGCTCCGCGGCCCCAGGACGACGAGGAGGCCGTAGAAGGCGACGAAGAGGAGGAGCCCCAGGGCGATGGACACACGCTTGCCCGCCCGCCGCGAGAGCAGGGCCGAGGCCACGAAGCCGACGGGGATGAGCGCGAACTGGAAGAGGTTGAAGACCGTGATCGCCGCGAGACCATCGAGCCAGCGATAGAGGTACATGTTGACGAAGACGGTGGATACCGCGTTCGAGAAGGCCAGGGCCGTCGAGAGGAAGAGCACGACGCGGGCGTTGCGCGAAAACATGGGCCATCCTACGCCGCCGCGGGACGGCACGGAAAGCCCCATCGCTCCCCTCGTCAGGGGCGCCCGCGGCGCCTGGCCGGATTCGGGGCCTCTGCGGGAAGCCGGGCTTTAGCCGGCCGCGGGACAGTCGAGGACGAACGCGCTCCCGCCCTCGCCGCGATGCGTGAGGCGAGCGCCGAGCTTCTCCGCCATGGCCTGGACGATGACGGTCCCCAGCCCCTGCGAGCCCGGCGGCCAGCTCGTGCCGACACCGTCGTCGCTCAGCTCCAGCAGTATCCTGCCGCCGCTTTTCCTGAGCGCGACGCGCAGGCGCCCCGGCCGGTCGCCGGGAAAGGCGTACTTGAGCGCGTTGGTGGCGAGCTCGTTCAGGACGAGGCCCAGGGGCACGGCCATCGCGAAGGGCGCCGCGATCTGCTCGAGGTCCAGCTCGACGCGGACCGCGGGGCGCCGCGGCAGGCCATCGACGATCGCGGCGAGGTACTCGTCGAGCCAGATCGAGCCCGGATCGCCCGACCGCGAGAGCCGATCGTGCGCCCTCTCCACGGCGACCAGCCTGTCGCGAAGCGCGTCGAGCCGCGCCCCCAGCTCCTCGTCCTTGATCATGCTCCGCTCGAGTCCGATGAGGCTGTTCACGAGGGCGAGATCGTTCTTCGTCCTGTGGGCCATCTCGCGGAAAAGGAGATCTTTCCGGCGGGAAGCCTCGGCCACCTGGCCGCTCATGCTCGCCGCGTGGAGGAGGATGAGGTCGAAGCCGACCGCCAGCGCGATCGCCGAGGCTACGGCCTGGACGATCGGATCCCAGGTGCCCGAGGACACGATGTCGGGCGGCAGGCCCAGATGCAGGCCGAGGAAGAGGCGCAGGATGTGCAGCAGGACCAGGAACGCGAAGAAAAGCGCGGCCAGCGTCGACACCGACCGGAGTTCCGGCCGGGAAATCCGTCCGAAGGCATGGGCCAGGACGGAGCCGTAAAAGATGATCGCGAAGTTGTAGACGACGAAGCGCGCCCCGATCCGGGGATCGATCGCCGCGTAATAGGCGAAGGCCAGCATCACGACGACCATGAAGGAGACGGGGCGGCGCAGGTCCGGCTTCCGGCCGTCGAAACTCGCGACGCCGAGGTCGAGGACGGGGAAGAAGCCGCAGAGGAAAAAGTTGGAGGCCAGGAGGACGGCGAGGTTCGGCGGGTCTCCCCGCAGGAACACGAGGAGGGCCGCGACGCCGAGGGCGCCGTAGGCGAGCGCCCAGAAGGCCAGCTCCGGCCTGCGGGGCCGGGTCGTGAGCCACAGGAGCCCCAGGGACAAAAACAGGGCAAGCAGCAACGCCGCGTTCGTCACCAGGGTGGTATTGAAATCGAAGCGCATTAAACTCCATTTTCGGCGGGGCGCGGCGCGGGGGAGGCGCCGGGAAGGCCGGGGCGCGGCCCCGGGAAGGCTCCCGCCGCCGCGCCCCGCCGCCAGGTGAGGAAAATTTCAGCCGTTCTTCTTCTGGAAGTCCTGCATGAACGCGGCCGCGTCCTTGATATTCTGCACCGAACTCGCGTTGTAGGTCGAGAAGCGGATGCCGCCCGTGGAGCGGTGGCCCTTGACGCCGATGATGCCGGCGGCCTTGGCCTCCTTCACGAACTTCTCCTCGAGCTCCTCGCCCTTCAGGCGGAACACGACGTTCATGAGCGAGCGCGACTCCTTCTCGACGGGGCAGGCGTAGTAGCCGCCCGAGGCGTCGATGGCGCCGTAGAGGATCCGGCCCTTCTCCTGGTTGGTCTTCTCCATGGCGACGAGGCCGCCCTGATCCTTGACCCAGCCGAGAGTGAGGTCGAGGATGTAGATCGAGAAGCAGGGAGGCGTGTTGTAGAGCGAGTTGTTGTCGGCGAAGGTCTTGTACGCGAGCATGGTGGGAAGGTCCTCCTTCGCCTTGGCGAGGAAGTCCTCCTTGATGGCGACGAGAGTCACGCCCGAGGGTCCGAGGTTCTTCTGCGCCCCCGCGTAGATCATGGAGAACTCGCCCGCGGGGAAGGGGCGCGAGAAGATGTCGCTCGACATGTCGCAGACGACGGGAGCCGACCCCAGCTTGGGCCAGTAGTGCCACTGGGAGCCGAAGATCGTGTTGTTGCTCGTGTAGTGGACGTAGGCCGCCTTGGGATCGAGCTTGAGCTCGTTCTGCTTGGGGATGGAGCGGAAGACGCCGTCCTTCTCGGTGCTCGTCACGTTGATCTGGCCGTAGCGCTTGGCCTCCTTGAGGGCCGCCTTGCCCCAGTGGCCGGTGACGATGTAGTCGGCGGTCTTGCCGTCGTAGAGCATGTTCATGGGGAGCTGGAAGAACTGGGTCGAGGCGCCGCCGGTGAGGAAGAGTATCTTCCACTCCGGGCCCATGCCCGCGATCTCGCGGAAGAGGGCCTGGGCGTGGTTGTGCATCTCCTCGTATTCCTTGCTGCGGTGGGAGACCTCCATGACGGACATGCCCGTGCCCTTCCAGTCGAGCATCTCGGCCTGGGCCTTCTCGAGCACGGGAAGAGGTATCGCCGCGGGACCGGCGTTGAAATTGATGACGCGTTTCATGAGCTGGCTCCTTCTACTTCTTCGTGTACTTCTTGAGGCGGTCCACGATGCTGTCGCCCAGGCGCAGGAGGTTCTCCTCGCTGGAGGCGCCGATGTGGGGGGTGAGGAGGGCGTTCGGGGCGGTGAGCAGGGGCGAGCCCTCGGGCGGCTCCTTCTCGTAGACGTCGGTGGCGTAGCCCCCGAGCCTGCCATCCTTGAGCGCGGCCGCCACCTCGTCGGTCTTGACGACCTGGCCGCGGCAGGTGTTGATGAGGCGGACGCCCTTCTTCATCGTGGCGATGGAGGACGAGTTGATCATGCCCCTCGTCTCGTCGGTCAGGGGGACGTGGAGGGAGATGTAGTCCGAGGAGGCGTAGACCTCGTTGAGGCTGGTCATGGTCGCGAGGTCGGAGCTGGGCACGTACTTGTCGTAGGCGATGACCTTCATGCCGAAGGCCTTGGCCCGAACGGCGAGCTCGCGGGCGATGCGGCCCATGCCCACCAGGCCCAGGGTCCTGCCGCCGAGCTCGGTGCGCTCGAGCTCCTTCTTGAGCCACTTGCCCTGCTTCATGGACACGTCGGCCTCGACGATATGGTTGGGCATGGCGAGCATCATGGCGAAGGCGAGCTCGGCCACCGCGAGGCTGGAGGCCTCGGGGGTGTTGTCGACGGCTATGCCCTTCTGCTTGGCGTAATCGACGTCGATGGTGTCCACCCCGACGCCGCCGCGGATGATATACTTGAGCTTGGGGGCCTTGTCGATCATCGCCTTGTCCACCTTGGTCTTGGACCTGACGATTATGACTTCGGCCTCGCCGACGCGGCTCATGTCGGTGCTGAGCTCCCCGAAGGGCGCCAGCCTGCCGGGCAGGTCCGGCGCGAACGCGTCGGCCAGCAAAATGACCATGGAATCCTCCCTTTGCAGTGCGGTGATCTCTGCGAGTACTGCGGCTGCTGATTTCGGGCGTATTCTAGCATAGCGAAGCCATTAGTCAAGTTTGCGGAGTCGGGCACGCCGGTGCGCGCGGCGGCGCGGCCGTGCGGCGCATCGGCGCGGCGGCGCGGCGCTGTTCATGGATACAGTCCGGCCGCGGCGGCAGATGGGCGGCCCCCTCCGCCGCCGCGGCGCATGCCGGAGAGCCCGCCCTGGATCTCCCGGAGGGCGA
>JAJXZP010000107.1 GCA_021779995.1 bacterium
CCGCCGTGCACCTGCCCCCGGTCGTGCCGAGCAAGATCCTGTGCTGTCACCTCAACCACGTGTCACGCGTCCGTGAGGTCGGGGTCGGCCTGCCCCCGGCACCCACCTGGTTCCGGAAGCCCGTCTCGGCGCTCAGGAAGCGCGCCGGAATCAGCTCCGTGAGCCCCAGGCGTTCCAGGAAACCGAGATCGAAGCTCTGGGTGTTGGAGAGCAGGGCCACCCGGGCCACCTTGCGGGTGTCCAGCACCGCCTGGACCGCCTCGGGGAAGCAGTGGGCGTCGTCGGCGGCGGTGCGGAACACCTCGGCCATGGTCTCCAGCTGCTCCGGGCGCAGGCCCAGCTGTTCCCGCCACTCGCCCAGGAGCGCCCGGGCGTCGGCGTGGGGCCGTTCCATGGCGTCGCGCTTGAGGGCCGCGATCGAGTCCCAGAGCAGCCGGTTGTAGCGCTTATCCGGGCTGTTGGCGAGGAAGGAGACGAGGGCCCAGGCCTGCGGATAGAAGACGTCCAGATTGGAGCGGGCCTCGTCTTCGCCGATCGTCAGCAGCTTGTCAAGCGGCAGGAGAAGGCCCTTCTCGTCGAGCGACTTCGCGGTGGCGAGCCAGGCGAGGTTCTCGGGGAAGGAGAGCGTGCCGGCGGCATCGTTCCAGCGGGCCGACTCGAACCAGACGGCGAAACCTTCGCGCAGCCAAAGCGGCGGGTTGGGGATATAGGCCTTGATGTACTGGACGAAGGCCTGATGCGCCAGACTCTCGGAAAAACCGGGCTCGCTCTTGGGGAACACCAGGAGCTCGGATTTCTCGGGAGTCGGATAGTGCAGGTAGACGAAATCATCCCTCGTGTCGCCGACGACCTGATGCAGGAAATCGTCGAAGCCGGCCTTGTCCTTGAACTCCCGCACGTTGAGCTTGGCCGTGAGCCCATCGGCCGAAAAGTGGAAAATCGAATCGAACAGGCCGAAATAGGCTTCCATTTGACGGGACAGGGCGTCGGCCTGATCTTTTCCCTGATCGGCGATGACCGAATAGTGGGCGCTCACGGATTGCGCCGCGGCATCGGCGGGAACGGGAGCGCCCGCAGGGGCCGCAGCCGGCGACGAAGTCGTCGCTCTCGAGGCCGCAGTGTCCGCGGGGGCGGCGGCGTCCGCGGACACTGCCGCGCCGGGGGCGGCGGCATCCGCGGGCGCGGTCGAAGCCGCCGCGGGAGCGGCCGTGACCGGTGAGCTTGCGTCCGTCGAAGCGGCGGGCGCCGCGGTGGAGGCCGTCGGGTTTACCTGGTCGGAGCTTGGCGGCGCGGTCGTGGAGCTTGCCGCCGGCGTCGCGGACGGCGCCGTGGACGGCGCGCTCTGCGCCCACAAGGAAAGACCGGATAGCGCGAAAATCGCCGCGATGAGCGGTATCGAAGCCTTTTTCATTCATTCCCCCCGAATTGCTTGGCCACAATCCTAGCCCCAGCTCGAAGCCTTGTCAAATAAGCGGCGGCGGATGGCGATCGAGGCACGGGACCTCAACGCCGGGGCGCGAAGCGGTCGATGACGATGTTCACCTCTTCTATGAGAATTCCGGTGAAGCGCTCGATGTTCTCGACGATGTACTCCTGCAAGGCGTGGGCATTCGAGGCGAGGTGGGTGCCGAAGGGCACCTCGAGCACCAGCGTGAGCCTGTAGCCCTGGGTGTCGGAGCGCACGTTGAGGCGGCGGATCCTGACCGAGTCGTCGAATTCGTCCACGCAGTGGATGACCATCTGGGAAAGCGCCGCCTCGGAAATGGACACGCGGCCGCGTTTCGTGTATTCGGGCCGCACTACCGACTTCTCGTACACGCGAGGCCGGGCCGGCGCGGTGCCGAAATTGCGCTTGAGGAACACGCGGATCGAGTCGTAGAAGATCGAGGGATAGTTCCGCCTGATTTCGAGCGCCGGCACCGGGATGACGTGCTTCCCCTCGATTTTCCTGGAGCGGATCGCCTTCTCGATTTCTTCCCGGCTCGCGACATCCTCGATCCTGATGATCTTGCCCGGATGGGGGATCTGCAGGCGTTCACAGATCTTGCGAACCATCTTGTCGGAGGTGCCGATGACGAGGATCTTGCGGAATTTTTCCCGCTGAAGAGCTCGCGCGACCTCGTCGCGATGGGCCTTGTCGTGAAAGAGCGCGGTCTTGACCGCGGACATGTAGAGCTGTTCCTTTTTGGCCGAGCGTCCCGCCAGGAGGGCGTCGCCGCGGATGAGCAGCCCGTCGTCGATGATCATGTCGATCCCGTACTTCTGGGCCACGAGTTTGGCGCGGAAGCTCTTGCCGGTGCCGCTCTCGCCGACGAGCGCGTAGACGCGAATGCCGCGTACGATCCAGAGCAGTCCGCTGATTATGGAAAACATCTTCTTCCACTATACCCGCTGTCCGGTCCGGCGACAACGGACGTCAGGAGCGTTTTTTTGCCCCGATCCGGCCGTATCGCAGGCCGTATCGCTGGCCGCCGAAGGCGGCCGCGTCCAACCCTTTCCCCGCGATCCGGCCGAGCCGCGCGTTTTTTCCTAATTCCGCGCGCGGCTCGCGCCGTATCGCTGGCCGCCGAAGGCGGCCACGTCCAACCCCTTCCCTGCGATCCGGCCGAGCCGCGCGCTTTTTCCTAATTCCGCGCGCGGCTCGGCCGATAGGGAATTCGAAGGAGTGTCCACATGCAGCAGGATACCATCGGAACCTTGATCGGCGCCATGACGGCCGAGATAGCCTGTTTCGAGGCGTACATCGCCTCTCAGCGTTCCTTCAGCGCCGCCTTGAAAGATCGCGACTGGATATCCCTCCAGACCGCGATGGGTCTGCTCGACGAAATAGCGCGAGCTCTCGCCGAACGCGAAAGCATCAGGGCCGAGAGTTACGAACGCATGCGCGCGGAGTTCGGCTGCGAGGAGCAGGGGATCTACCGCCTCGCCCTGCACGTGCCGGAGCCCCGGCGCACCGAGCTGACCGACCTCTACCGACGGCTCAAGATCTCGGCCATGCGCGCGAAGTTCGAGAACGCCTCCGCGAGCGATATAGCCTCGGGCAACCGGGACCTCCTTCGCGCCATCCTGGACGAGCTTTTCCCCGAGAAACGGGGCAATATCTACGGCCGCTCGGGCCGGGCTCTCCGGCCGGGCATGGATTCTCTCGTACTCGATACGGCCCTCTAAAGAGGGGCATGGACGATAGGAGCTAGCGATGCAGTCGACCTTTTTGGGTATAGAGCTGGCGAAACGCAGTCTCACGGCCCAGAACCAGGGGATGATCACCATCGGCCACAACCTGGCCAACGCCTCCACCGAGGGCTACTCGCGCGAGCGGGTGGAGCTCGGCACGATGGAACCTCTGTACGCCCCGGACCTCACCCGGGAGGACACGCCCGGCCAGATAGGTCAGGGAGTCGTGGTGACCCGCATCGAGCGGGTGAAGGACAATCTGCTCGAGGGCCAGATCGTCAGCGAGTCGGGACACGAAGGCTACTGGACCACCCGCGACAAGTACGTGCTCATGCTCGAGCAGATCCACAACGAACCTTCGAACGCCTCGGTGCGGACGCTCATGGACAAGTTCTGGGGTTCCTGGCAGGAGCTCTCGATCCGGCCTTCGGACAACGCCGCGCGGGAATCGGTGCTCTCGACGGGGAAGGCCCTCGCCCAGGGCATCCGCGACGAGTACCACCGGCTGTCCGACTTCCGCTCCATGGTCAACGGCGACGTCCAGGGCACCGTCACCCAGGTCAACGACCTCACGAAGCAGATAGCCGCCCTCAACAACGAGATCGAGCAATCGAAGGCCATGGGAGACCAGCCGAACGATCTCATGGACCGGCGCGACCTGCTCGTCGAGAGGCTCGGACACCTCGTGCCCGTGAAGGTCGACCACCGCGACAAGGACGAGTTCATGGTCCACGTCGAGGGGATCGTCCTCGTCCAGGGCAAGGTCGCCCGGCCTTTGGAGATGCGCGGCTCGGACCAGGACGGTTACGCCTCGCCGGTCTGGAAAGACACGGGGCTGCCCTTCACGGCCAAGGGGGGGCAGCTCGGGGCCCTGCTCGAGCTGCGCGACAAGGACGCGCGCGACGAGATGCAGACCCTCGACACGATGACACTGTCGTTCTCGGACCTGGTCAACGAGACCCATCGCGCGGCCTACGGCGCGAACGGCAAGACGGGACTCGACTTCTTCAAGGAATGGCCCTTCATCAACAATGTCGCGGGCAACTACGACCGCAACGGCGACGGCGTCTACGACAGCACCTATCTCTATCGCATTACGGGCTCGAACCAGCTCTCGCCCCAGGAACAGATCGGCCTCTCGGGGACGATCAAGATTTCCTCGGCCAAGGGCACGGTGGACGTGCCCTACAATCCCACGGACACCGTCGCCGACCTCGTGGCCAGGATCGACCACGCGGACGGGGAGGTCACGGCGAGACTGACGCGCGACGGCAAGCTCGAGCTGCGCGCCACGCCGGCCGGCGACCGGCAGGAGCCGGATTTCGTGATCCGCCACGTCGAGGACTCGGGGCAGTTCCTCGTGGGCTACGCCGGCATCCTCCGCGCCTCCGGTCCGGCGGGAGCCTTCGACTGGGGCAAGCCGAACGCCGCCCAGACGGCCCTCAGGGCGAAGGGTCTGGACTACTCGGTGGCCCCCCTCGCCCACCCCGCCGGCTGGATCGAAGTCAACCCGCAGATAGCGTCGGACATCGGCTCCATCGCGGCCGGCTTCGGGGAGAACGGCAGGCCCGCGGCGGCCGGGGACGGCTCGGCCGCCCTCGCCATCGCGGCGCTCCGGACGCAGCCGGTGATGGTCGGCTCCCTGCGCACCTTCGACGACCACTTCGCCGAGGCGGTGGCGCACATAGGGCTCGAAGGAGAGCAGGCGCATCAGGCCATGGAGACCAACGCGCGCATCGGCAAGCAGCTGCGCGACCTCCGGCAATCCATCTCGGGCGTCAACATGGACGAGGAGCTGGCCAACATGATCAAGTTCCAGCACGGCTACGAGGCCGCGGCCAAGTTCGTGACGCACATAGACCAGATGCTCGATACCATCATCAACCGCATGGGAGCGTGACCAAGATGCAGCGTGTCAGCACGGATATGATGAACGACGACATGCAGTTCTGGCTCCGTCGCCGGGAACTCGACATGTCCTCTCTGGAGACCAAGATGGCGCGGCAGTCGCGCATCGACGAGCTCCGCGACCACCCCCTCGCCGCCGCGCGGGCCGTCCGCTACGACTCGGTCGTGCAGCGGCTGGACCGCTACGAAAAAAACGCCGTCTACGCCGACGACCAGTACAAGGTCTCGGAGGACTACGTGCGCCAGGCGACGGACATCATGCAGCGGATCCGCGAGATCGCGGTGCAGGGAGCCAACGGCGTGTACAACCGGGAGGACCAGAAGTACATGGCGAAGGAGGTCGACCAGCTGCTCGGCGAGATCGTCAGCATCTCCAACTCGCGCGGCCCCGACGGGAGCTACCTCTTCTCGGGCGACAAGTCCAAGACCGCGCCGTTCCGCGTTGTCATGGGCAACGCCCCGGGCGCGGCGGGCGCGGTGGTGACCGGCGTGCAGTACCTCGGCGCGCTCGGAGGCCCCGAGGCCGAGGTATCCGAAGGCTCGTACATGCCGCTCTCCCAGCCGGGCTCGGATATCTTCTGGGCCGAAAAGCAGCAGGCGATGTCGAGCTACGACGCCCGGAACTGGCGCGCCCTCTCCGACACGGGCATCATCATCGACGGCAAGCGCATCGACATCAAGGCGGGCGACACCGTCTACGCCGTCGCCGCCAAGATCAACTCCTCGGGCGTGGCGGTCAAGGCCAGCATCGATCCCAGGACCTTCGGGCTCGACCTCGAGGCGACGATCGCCCACCAGATCAGGGCCGAAGACCTGCCCGCCGGCGCCGACGGCTCCGGGTCGCCGGGCGGCACGGTCCTCAGGGACCTGGGGCTGGTCGCCGCGTCGGGAAAGGCGCCGGACAACTGGGCGCCCAGCGCCCGCGTCACGGGCGGCTCGCTGTTCGACGTCGTGATGCGGCTCCGCGACTCCCTCAACCGCGGCGACAATCTCGAGACCGGCGGCCTCGCGCTCTCCGGAGTGGACGCCGGGCTCGACAACCTGAACCGGCGCGTCGCCCAGCTCGGCGACCGCAGCGAGCGCCTCCAGACTATCGAGGCGAGGCTCAATCGCGAGATTCCCGACACGACCAAGCTTCTCGCCGACGAGACCGACCTCGACGTGACCAAGGCCATCACGGACTACAAGATGCTCGATTTCGCGCATCGCGCGGCGCTCGGCTTCGCGGGCAGGCTCTTCCCCCAGACGCTCCTTGACTTCCTGCGCTGATGGGAGGCATGATCGTAGGCCCATGAGAATGCAAACCAAAGCATACGGCGAGGTGGACGTCGACGAGCGCCAGAGGGTGAGTTTCCCCGCCGGGCTGCTCGGATTCGAGAAGTTCAAGGATTACGCCCTCCTCGACGCGCCTCAGAAACCATTTTTCTATCTCCAGTCGATGGACGTGCCCGACCTCGCCTTCATACTCATCGATCCCTTCCTGTTCCGACCCGACTACTCGGTCGACGTGAGCGACGAGGCCCTCGGCGAGATCGGCGTCGACAGCCCGAACGACTGCCTCGTGTTCGCCATCGTGACGGTGCCGGCGGACGGCCAGCATGTCACGGCCAACCTGCTCGGGCCGGTGATCATCAACAAGTCCAACCGCCGCGGCATGCAGGCGGTCCTTCCGGATCCGCGCTGGCGCGTCAAGCACGACATCATGGCCGAACTGGCCGCGTCGAAGGCCTAAGCAAAATGCTCATACTCTCCCGCCGCGTCAACGAACGCATCGTCATAGGCGACAACATCGTGGTCTCCGTCGTGGAAGTGCGCGGCGACCAGGTGAAACTCGGCATAGAAGCCCCGCGCGAAGTCAAGGTTTTCCGCCAGGAAGTCTACGACGCGATACAGGAAGAGAACCGCAGGGCCGCGGCCGCTTCGGGCATGCAGCTGCCTCTCATCGACCTGCCTCTGCGCCCGAAGGAGTGATGCGGCCCTCCGGCCGAAAGGAGTCCCGGATGAAGGCGATAGTCGTCCGCGAATTCGGCGGTCCGGAGGTTTTGAGGCTCGAGGAAGCGCCGCTGCCGAAGCCGGCCGCGGGACAGGTCCTCGTCCGCGTCATGGCGTCGGGCGTCAACCCCGCCGACACCTACACGCGCAGCGGCACCTATGCCGTCAAGCCCGAGCTGCCCTACACGCCCGGCACCGACGGCGCCGGCACGGTCGAGGTGCTCGGCCCCGGCGCGAGGCGCTTCAAGCCGGGCGATCGCGTCTACCTGGCCCGCTCCATCTCGGGCACCTACGCCGAATACGCGCTGGCCGCGGAGGCCCAGGTCCATCCCCTGCCCGATGCCGTCGGTTTCTCGGAAGGCGCCGGACTCTACGTCCCCTACGGCGCGGCCTACCACGCCCTCTTCCACCATGCCCTGGCCCTGCCCGGAGAGACGGTCCTCGTCCACGGCGCCTCGGGCGGAGTGGGCGTCGCCGCGCTGCAGCTGGGCAGGGCGCGGGGGCTCGCGATGTACGGTACGGCCGGGACCGAGCGCGGGCGCGAGCTCGTTCTCCGCGAAGGGGCGCGGGCCGTCTTCGACCACGGCGACCCGGGCTATCAGGACGCGCTCGCGCACGCCGTCGAGGGCCGGGGCTTCGACGTGATCCTCGAAATGCTGGCCAACGTCAACCTCGGCCGGGACCTCAAGCTGCTCGCGACCAGGGGCCGCGTCGTCGTCATCGGCTCGCGGGGCGAGGCCACGATCACCCCGAGAGACCTCATGGGCAGGCGCGGCTCGATCCACGCCATGACCCTCTGGGCGGCCACCGAGGCCGAAGAGGCCGAGATCCACGCGGCCCTCGCCGCGGGCATGGAGGCCGGCTCGGTGCGGCCGGTCGTGGGCAGGGAGCTGCCCCTCGCCGAGGCGGCGCAATCGCATCGCGCCGTCATGGAGCGTGGGGCCTTCGGAAAGATAGTCCTCCTGCCACAGGCCGCCCGCGGCTGAGCCCGCGGCTGAGCCCCACGGCTGAGCCCCGGAGAGCGGATCGCCCGCAGGTTTCGGAACAGCTCACATCGTCGTAGTGCCGCCCCCCGGCCGCCCCGTCGACGTCTCGACATTGTATGCCGGAGCGGCGACGGCCGCGGCCTCGGCCCTCGCGCGGTCGATGAGGCCGAACTCATGCTCGAAGTTGGGCGTAAAAACGCCGGTGCCCAGCTTGGCCCTGATCTCCGCGACGCTCCAGAAGCGTGCCTCCTGGACTTCGGCGGGATCGGGGGCGAAGGGGCCGCGGTAGCGCAGGGCGAAGCTGAAGACGAGCTCGGACTCGATCTCGGTCTCCCAGCGGTAGCGGAAGAGGGGTTCGACCTTCGCGCCCTCGGCCTCGAGGGCGAGCTGATGCACGCCGAGCTCCTCGCGCAGCTCGCGCATGAGGGCCGTGTTCAGGTCCTCGCCCATGCCGACATGGCCGCCGACGGCGCTGTCCCAGGCGCCGGGCTGCACGAGTTTCGAGGCCGCGCGCTTCTGCAGATAGATCGAGCCCGAGCCGTCGGCTATCTGCAGGTGGACCACGGGATGGAGCTTGCCGGGGCCGCGGTGGCACTCGCCGCGCGGCGCCGAGCCGAGCACGGTGCCGTTCTCGTCCACGAGGGGCAGCATCTCCTCGCCGGATTTTCGGCCCGAGGCCGGGCCCGCGGCGCGGGCGGCGCGGCGGCGCGCGAGGAGCTGGAGCGTGAAGGGGATGCCCGCGAAGAGGGCGAAGAGGATGTACAGAAGCCCGCCGGAGATGAAGCCCCACAGCGCCGTGGAGAGGGCCAGGGCAGCCCAGACGGTGAGGCCGATGTGGATGGCGAGCGCGAAGAGCAGCAGGCCGAGGCTCCGGCGCATGGCGGGTATGGCCTCGTCCTGGATCTGGATGCCCCGCAACTGCCGGCCGATGTAGAGCTTGAGGTAGTTCGGCGGCAGGACGAGGAGGAGCCCCATCGCGGCGCCGAGCACGAACTCGATGACCGCCGGCTTGAGCTTGAAGAAGATCTCGTCGTGGAGGGCGAGGGAGAGGCCGCCGGCTACGGCGAGCAGGAGGGTGTCGGCGGCGACGAAGGGATCGGCCTTGCGGTCCCGGATCAGGGTGAAGAGGAACTCTCCGACGCCGACCGCCACGCCGACGGCGAGTCCGACCGTCGCGCCGAAGACGGCCTGAGCCCCGACGAAGATGATCAGGGGCAAAAGGCCCGGGATGAGGGACTTGAGAAGTATGGAGGGATTCATCGCGCTAGAAGATACCAAAGACGGAGCGCGACGGCTAGAACCGGCGGCCGGGCGGTGGGCATCACTGCGTTCCCCTGCTATACTGCGCCCTGGCATAGGCTTGCCCTAGGCTATCCAGGAGCATCGCATGTCCCTAATCACGCATCCGGCGACCGGCTTTCCGGTCGGCGACCCCGACAGGCTGCCGCTCGAGCGCGACACACTTCCCGGAGCGGAAGAGGTCCGCGCGGCGGCCGCTTCGCTCATCCTCTCGGCCTCCGGATGGCGCAAGGTATTCGCCGCCGACGGGGACGAAGAGTCCTTGACCGAG